>NZ_JADJJX010000001.1:1200000-1532508 GCF_016706325.1 Methanothrix sp.
GCTGCAGGTGGCGCCTCGGGCTTCTTTGGCCCCTTGCCCATGGCAACTAATGAGGCCTTGGCCTGGATTCTGGCCAGGGGATAGTCATCCTTGGCCACCTTCTCCAGGGCAGTCACTGCCCGGTTCTCCTTCAGCTCGCCGATGACCCAGGCCGCTCCCGCGCGCACATCCTTGTCTGCATCCTCCAGGGCCTGGATCATGCGCTCGGAGACCTGCTTTCCATATCCGGCAATGGCCACCATGGCATTGCTCTTGACCAGATACTCCTCATCTTTGAGGGCCTCGATCAGGGCCTCAAGGGACTCGGATATCTCCCGTTTTGAGAGGAGCATGATGGCATTGGAGCGCACAAGCATATGCTTGTCCTTGGTGGCGGCGATCAGCTTCTCAGTGGACCAGCTCTGATCTGGAAGGACAGCGGGAATGGGGGCTTCCTCAGCTGCGGAACGGGCCTCATCCCTCATGGAACGGGTGATTATCGGCGCTGCCTTCTCCTCGGTCTTGTTCTCCTCAGGGTTGATCTCATCTATCTTTTTCTCTTCTTCCATATGCTCCTCTTCTCCCCTATTCTACTTCAGCTTTTCCCAATAGGAAGGCCCTCTTATTGCTCTCCAGGTGCCTGGGGGGAACCACCCTCTCCAGGGCCTGGATGATATGCTTCTCAGAGAGGGGGATATAACCGGAGAGGGCGCCGAGCATCACCACATTCATGGCCTGAACGGTTCCCGCCTTCTCTGCCAGGGCGGTGGCCTCGATGGCCAGCACCCTTTGGCATTGCTCTTCCAGGGGCCTGAGCAGCTCCTCTAAGGATGGGTACCTTGCCTCTCCAGTGGTGACTGTGACCGGCAGCACCGGCTGGGTATTGACCAGGGCCACCCCCTGGGGGGAGAGAAAATGGCCGGAGCGCAGGGCCTCCGCCGGCTCTAAAGCGACCAGGAGATCGGCGTTGCCCGGTGCGACCATGGGGCTGTAACGGCAACCTATACGGGTGTGGTTGACCACACTCCCTCCCCTCTGGGCCATGCCGTGGGTCTCAGCGCCCCGCACCGGCTTTCCTGCCAGGACTCCCGCCCTGCCGATCACATCGGATATCAATATCACCCCCTGGCCTCCGACTCCCACAATCACCATATCGCACTCTGAGCTCCTCATCCCTTCACCTCCTTTATGGCGGAGGCAGGACAGATCTGAGCACAGACCCCGCATCCCGTGCACAGATTGTTGATCCTCGCCACCTCTCCATCGAACTCAATCGCCGGACAGCCGTACTCCACACAGATCCTGCACCCCTGGCACTCATCGCTCACCTGGAAGGCTCTGGGCCGCGCTCCCCCCCGGCGGGCCTTGATCACACAGGGCTGTCTGGCTATGACCACTGAGAGGCCGGGATAATCCCTGGCCCTCTGAAATCCCTCCATCGTCCCCTCCAGGTCATTGGGATCGACGCTCTCGACCAGACCTGCCCCCAAAGCCCGGGCCAGGGCCTCCAGGGAGATCTGGACTGTGGTCTGGCCAGTGGCAGTGACACCAGTCCCAGGATGGGGCTGGTGGCCGGTCATGGCGGTGGTGGAGTTGTCCAGGATGGTCACAGTGATCCGGGCCTGATTGTAGGCGGCATTCAGCAGGCCGGTCATGCCACTATGCAGGAAGGTGGAGTCCCCGAGGCTGGCGCAGATCCCCTCCCCCTCCCCGCCGAATCTTATGCCGCTGGCAATGCTGATGCTCGCCCCCATGCACAGGCAGGTGTCGACTGTTCCCATGCCCACGGCCATGGTATAGCAGCCTATATCGCTCGGATATATCGCCTTCTTGCCGAATACCCGTCTCATGGCATAGTAGGTGGCACGGTGGCTGCAGCCCGGACACAATGCCGGAGGCCGGGGGGGGAGCATCTTTGCTGCTGGCAGGGGCCCTCTCTGCTCGATCTCAAGGCCGTTCATCCTGGCCAGGGCATTCTTTACTGCGAGAAGGTCCAGCTCCCCCCAGCGAGGGATGTGCTCCTCTTTGCCCAGGATATCGAGGGAGGGGTTTGTCTCCCCGGCCAGCATCAGCACCTGCTCTTCGATCACCGGCTCCAGCTCCTCTACCACCAGCAGACGCGAGACATGCTCGATCAGGCGGCGGATCAGCCTCTTTGGAGCGGGATAGCCTCCCACCCTGAGGAGGGAATGGTCAAGGTCCAGATCCATGAGCGCCTCCTCGGCATACAGACCGGCGATCCCTGCGGCGATCACCCCCGTCTCCCCCTTCAAAGTGAGCTGGTTCCAAGGGCAGCTTTCCAGCTCCTCCTCTATTTCTGGCTGCTTGGCCAAGAGCTCATTATGAAGGGGACGGGCATGGCTGGGCAGTGCCACCCGTCGCGCAGGATTCTTGACAAAATGGCTTTCGCCTGTGGGTGGCCGCCCCCCGTTCACCTCCACATCCGCCCGGGCATGAGAGACGCGGGTGGTGGGCCGGAGCATGACCGGGATATTGAATCTCTCTGATAGCTCCAGGCCGTAGATCGTCATATCCCGCGCCTCCTGGGGGTCAGCCGGATCCAGGCAGGGAATGGAGGCGAACTGGCTGTAGCGGCGGGAGTCCTGCTCATTCTGCGATGAATGGCAGAAGGGGTCGTCGGCACAGATCACCAGAAGCCCTGCGCCCACTCCCAGGTATGCCAGGGTCATGAAGGGGTCGGCGGCCACATTCAGGCCCACATGCTTCATAGTGGCCGCCGCCCGGGCGCCGGTCCATGATGCTCCCGCCGCCACCTCCAGTGCCACCTTCTCGTTCACAGACCATTCTATATGCAGGGGCAGATCGCCCTTCAGCTCCACCAGGCTCTCAATGATCTCTGAGGAGGGGGTTCCCGGGTAGCCGGCGGCAAGTCCGATCCCCGCCTCCAGCAGGCCTTTGGCAATAGCTGTATTTCCGAGGAGATATTCTCTCACAAAGAACCATCCTTTTAATATATTTTAATTTTATTCTCTCTTTGGCTGGATCAATGCCCTTCTCTCTGATAACCGTTTTGATGCCACCGCCCCTTCAGCCCGCAGACCGCTTCCATAAAATTGATAAATCCCCCCCTCGTCCCTTTTATCATGCCCTGGCAATCCGATTCTGTGGGATCGATCTTCAACTATCTCTCCCCTGGCTGCCAGATCTGCCGGCAGGGAGCGGGTCTGGTCCTCTTCGTCACCGGCAGGTGTGAGCGGAGCTGCTTTTACTGCCCCATCTCCGAGGAGCGGAGGGGAAGGGATGTGGTCTATGCCGATGAGCAGCCGGTGCATGAGCTGGCCGATATAATGAGGGAGGGAAGGGCCATCGGCGCCCTGGGCACGGGGATCACCGGGGGAGAGCCTCTCTTGAGGCTGGATTATGTCCTCGATTGCATCCGGGCTTTGAAGAAGGAGTTCGGGGATGAGCATCATATCCATCTTTACACCGGCCTGCTGCCCCGCCGCCCTCTCCTGGAGAAGCTGGCTGAGGCCGGCCTGGATGAGATCCGCTTCCATCCACCAGATGAGGAGTGGTCAGATCCCGCCGGGCTGAAACGGGCATTGCAGCAAGCCCGGGAGCTGGGGCTGGAGGCGGGGGTGGAGATCCCAGCGTATATGCCCGCTCCGGCCTTGGTTCAGGCGGTCAGGGAGACGGATGCCTTTCTGAACCTGAACGAGCTTGAGTTCTCAGAGAGCAACCTCGCCCGCCTTCGAGATGAGGGCTTCTCTCCTCAGGACCTGGGCTGTGCAGCCGTCGGGAGCGAGGAGCTGGCCCGGGATTGCTTCTTGAAAGAAGAGATCAGGGTGCATTACTGCCCCTCCCGTTTCAAGGATGCTGTCCAGTTGAGAGAGAGGCTGAGGCGCCGGGCAGAGAGAACATCCCGGCCGCTCGACCACATCACCAGTGAGGGGACGATAATCCACGGCATAATCGAGGGGGAGGAGGCGGACCTTATGGCTGCTTTGGAGATCATCGAGGGGCTGCAGGTGCCTTATGATATGTACTGCTCTCTGAATGGGAGAATAGAGATCGCTGCCTGGATCCTGGAGGAGATATGTGCGGATCTGATGGGCAGCAGGTGCACTCTTTCTATAATTGAGAGATATCCTCTGAAGAATGGTCTGGTCGTGGAGAGAATACCTTTATAATCCTTAAATTCATTCTTACGGGCGGTGATTTTGCCGGATGGAGAGCGCTGAAGAACGAATCCAGGAAAGACTGAGAAATTATCTTAAGCGGGATGGTGTGGGAATCCGGAAAGCTGTCTTGAAGCTTTTCCTGAGCGATGGCGCCTATACTACGGAGGACGTTTTTACCTATCTATCCAAGGAGGGTTTTGACGTCAGTTACCGGGGGGTTTCGGCGATGGTCGGGCTGATGAACACTCGCCTGGGCATTTTGAGCATTGATGTCTCTGGGGATCACAATGTCTACTCCCTGAAAGGGGACCACAAAGGAGTGGTGCAGTCTGTTTTGGAGAATTATTGATCTCAAAACCTCGATAAACCCGGATGCGCGCTCGGCAATCTCATCATATCAATAGTGTAATATTTGGGATTGCAAAATATTGACGTTAATACTATTATGATAGTATGATGTTGGTGCTTGGACATCTCTCCCCTCCCTCTCCCGGGCGGTCTGGAGATTTAATTGGGCGGCTCGCCCCTCTTCATTCTCTTTAGATATTTATTGAGGGCTACGTCCGCGATCAGATTCACCCCTGTCAGGGCGGCATGAACCAGCGGCCCGGCAGTCATCCTCTCCCGATAGAAGCGGTGCAGCCTTTTCAGATGCTTGAGGTTGTACTCCAGGCACAACCCCACCAAATGCCAGTGCTCGGGCAGTGCATCGGCCTTGGAAAAGCCCCTGGTGCCGCCCAGCCTCGTCTCGGCGATGGTGGTGAAGAAGAGGGGGAGCATGAGCCCGGTGTAATCCATAAGAGATTCCACCAGCTCTGTGGTGCGGATGACATCCTCTGCCCCCTCTCCTGGCAATCCCAGGACCAGGCTGGCCACAGGAAGCCAGGACTCCTGGTCGAAGAGGCGGTAGCAGTCCCTGACGATCCCCTGCCAGTTCTCTATCTCTCCTGGAAGGGCCTTTTGGGGCATATGCATCTTCAGGATGCGGCAGCTTCCCGTCTCTATCCCTATCCAGGCGGACATATGATTCTGATCCGAGCCTATGCCCACTATCCGGGAGATCTCCCTCAGAAGGCCCTGGTTGTGATGGATCGAGGCCAGGCTGAGATGGGAGAAGTCAACTGTCTTCGGCCCCAGCCTCTTGACCTCAGATACCAGCTCCAGCATCCTCTTCTCATCCGGCTTCATTCCCCTGGAGCCGTAGGAGAAGACATCCTCGCTGTGGAGGATGATATCCTTCTGGCCGCAGTCCAGGTTCACCTGCACATCTTTCAGGATGTTCTCCATCGGCCGGTGGCGCATAGAGCGCATAGTGGGCGAGCAGAAGGCGCATCCTCTCCAGCATCCTCTGCCGATCTCCACAATCCCCCCGATGGTCGCCCCCCTGTTCACCGGTATCCTCTCCCCGGGCACAGCCGATCCGCGCAGAACCCGTGGAACGCTCTCCTCTCTTATTATCTGCCGGCAGATCTCGGGAAAATCGCTCTCGCCCTCCCCTAAGTAGATGTGGTCAACGCCCACCTTCTCCCCCAGGGCCTCCCAGGCCCCGTTTCCGCCCAAAACAACGCTCGGCCGGTGCTTTCTTATCAGGGGATGGTCCAGTAGCTCCATGAAGCGGGAGCGATTGAAGGGGGGCCCGCGGCCTATGATATCCTCTATCTGCCGGAGGGCGATCTTTCCCAGGGGGTCGTCATGGGTTATCCCCACGATCCTCGTCTCCCTTCCTATAGCCCGGTCCAGATGAAGAGGATGGGCCACCATCACCTCATCCCGGGAGAATCCGGACTCCAGGAGGGCCGCCTCCACCTTTCTCATTCCGCAGGGGGCAATTGCCGCCGATCCATCCTCCAGCGCCGGCGCTGGCGGGCAGAAGAGATTATTGAAGATCCATTCGGGCAGGGCCGCCCGGGGCATGATGGCGGCAAAGCCCAGCATCACTCCGCCGTGATAGCTGCTCATCATAGTGGTATCTGTGGTGAGGACGATCCTCTTGCCTGGAAACTGCGCCATCCATCGACTCTGACTCTTTATTGGCAGATAACGTTATTGGCCAGCACTAGCCCAATAAGTTTTTATCGGATCGCCAACCCTTTGCCGATGTGCAAGAGAAGTCGTTATCGGAGATCAACGAACGCATTCGCAACGGCTCGGCCCGCGTTGTTACGGCTGAGGAGATGCCAGATCTCGTGGATGAGCTGGGCACGGCGGGAGCGGTGCGTGAGGTGGATGTCGTCACCACTGGTACCTTCGGCGCCATGTGCTCCTCTGGGCTCTTTCTCAATTTAGGCCATAGCGATCCCCCCATAAAGATAGCCCGCGCATATCTGAATCGGGTGGAGGCCTACGGGGGCATCGCCGCCGTCGACCTGTTCCTGGGGGCGACTCAGCCCTCTGAGGACCAGGGGATCGAGTATGGCGGAGCGCATGTTATGGAGGACCTGGTAGCGGGAAAGCAGATAGAGGTCGAGGCCCAGGGATCCCCCTCGGACTGCTATCCCCAGATGAACCTGGAGACCAGCCTCCGCCTGGAGGAATTCAACCAGGCCGTCATGGTCAACCCCAGGAATGCCTATCAGCGCTACAATGCAGCTACCAACTCCTCCGATAGGACGATGTATACCTATATGGGCACTCTCCTTCCCGGCTTTGGCAATATCCATTACAGCGGAGCGGGGGTTCTCTCCCCTCTCTCCAATGATCCGGGATTCGAGTACATCGGGGTGGGGACGCGCATCTTCCTGGCGGGGGCGCAGGGCTATATCATGGGCGCGGGAACCCAGCACAACCCCGAGAGCGGCTTTTCCACTCTGATGGTCACCGGCGACCTGAAGAGGATGAACAACAGCTTCCTGCGGGCGGCCACATTCCATAGATATGGGCCCAGCCTCTACCTGGGGATAGGAATACCCATACCGATATTGAATGAAAGGCTCGCCAGGTGCACTGCGGTGCGAGACAGCGATATCACCGTCCCGGTGCAGGACTATGGCATCCAGCGCCGGGATAGGCCCTCGGTGAGGATGGCGAGCTACGAGGAGCTGAAGTCGGGTACGATCGACCTGGGGGGAAGGGAGGTCTCATGCTCCTCTCTCTCCAGCTTCTGGATGGCAAGAGAGGTGGCCAGGACATTGAAAGAGCAGGTGGAACGGGGGGAGTTCCTGCTCAGTCAGGCGGCTGAGCCCCTCACACGGGTGGGGAGCAGCCGGCCCATGAAGCAGACCAAGGAGTCGCCCAATGTGGGTGATGTGATGAGCCGGGATGTGATGACCGCCTTTGAGGATATTCCGGTGGAGAAGGCGGCGAAGATGATCGTCAGCGGCAGCTCCGATCATCTGCCGGTGGTCTCCCGCGATGGGAGGCTGATCGGCATCATCACTGCCTGGGACATATCAAAGGCTGTGGCCAGTGGAAAGCCATCCCAGATCGCAGAGATCATGACTCGGCGGGTTCACTCAGTGCGGCTGGATGAGCCGGTCGAGCTGGCGGCCCGCACCCTGGACACTCACAGCATCTCTGCCCTGCCGGTGGTGGACAGAGAGGATAAGGTGATAGGAATGATTACCAGTGATCATCTCTCCCGCCTCTTGGCCCGGAGGCGATAGCCTTGAAGCTGATGCTTCATGTCGCCCCGGGGATTGTACGCCAGCCCCTCATCGCCTCAGTGATCCTGGAGACCGATGCTCTGGTCAACATCGAGAGGGCGAGCATCGATGCTGTGAGCGGGGAGATCGTCTTGGAGGTCCCGCCTGAGAAGTGCCAGGAGGTGATGGAGGCCTTTGAGAGGCGGGGGGTGAGGGTGGTGCCCCTAGAGATCCCGGTGATCAGGGATGAGTCTGAATGCGTGGACTGCGGAGCATGTGTATCCATATGCCCCACCGGGACATTTCGCTTTGAGGAGTGGCGGGTGGTTGCCGACTCGGGGAAGTGCATTCAATGCGGAGCATGTGTTGTGGGCTGTCCGCAGAGGGCCTTAAAGCTGGTATTGAAGTAGTCCTGCTGGCGGCCCGGGCGCCTCCACTGTTTTTCTCATCTCAATATTAATGGGCTCGAATTAAGCCATTAACATTCTAAAGAAATAGAAGAATTTATATGATCGAACAGTTTATAATGATGTAAGATGTTGCTGGAGAGGTCCGAGGGGTTGCGGGGCTGGCATGATGGGCTGTTTGATGCCGATACTCTGGCTGGGGAGGGCGATGCAATCCTTAAAAGGATGACATCATTCGAGCATACATCCATTCGTTTGCATCCCGGTCCGGGAGGAGAGCATGGATCCGAGCTCTGAGAGCGTCGTCTTATCCCTTGGCACCTTTGCTGAGATGCTCTCAGATCCTGAGGGTTACAATCCTGAGAGGCTGAAGAGCCTGTCTTCTCTCGTTCCCATTCCACTATCCTCCTTCATCGAGGCCATTCTCTACTCTGATGAGGATGTGATGAGAGAGCACCTCTCAGATCTGGAGGATTATGCCGCTGAGGCCAACAGCATCCAGGCATGGTTCAATCTGGGAAGGCTTGCCCATCGCCTCTTCTTTCATCAGGCGGCCATCGGATACTATAACAATGCTGCCGATCTGGCCGAGATCAGGAGGGATGATTCTCTTCCCGGGATCCTTCTCTCATTGGGCGGCCTTTATGGAGAGGAGGAGGATTGGGATCGGGCCTGCCAGTGCTATGAGAGGGCTCTGGAAGGCCATGGATGGTGCCCAGCGACCTGTTCTCCTCCCTCAAGTTCTGGATAGACTGGGCCGGGCCCGCCGGCAGCAGGGCGATTACCATCGAGCCCGGATATGCTACTCCCGCATCCTGGAGGCACTGGAGCCGGGTGATAGCGAGGGAAGGATGCAGGCCACAGCCAGCCTGGCTGAGCTGTGCCGGATCCAGGGGGATATGGAGAGGGCGGAGGAGCTGTATCAGATATGCCTGAAGGAGAGGGAGCGCTCCCATGATCCGGCAGGGGCTGCGGGCATTCTCGCCTCCCTCGCCTCCATTTACTGGCAGACCGGCAAGGGCAAGAGAGCTAAGATAAGCCTCCAGTCTGCCAGCCATCTGCTGGCCGATCTGGGGGAGCATGGCAGAGCAGCTCAGATACAATGCCAGCTGGCTGATATCTATTTTCAAGAAGGTGAGTTCAAGAAGGCTTTGGAGATATACCACAAGAGCATATCCGCTCTGCGCAAAGCCAATCCCTCCCTTGCCTCTATGGTGCTCTCTCATATGAGCCAGTGCTGCCTGGAGATAGGGGATTTGATCCCGGCAGAGGACCATCTGCAAAGGGCAATAGCCCTCATGGAGAAGCATGGAGATCCCCTCTCCCTTTCCCGGGCTCTGATCCTTCTGGCGAGGATTCACCACAGACAGGGGCTGGGGGAGGAGGCCTTGCATTGCTCCCGCCAGAGCCTGAAGATCAGGGAGAGGTCCAAGGACTGGAGTGGAGCGGCAGAGGCCTTGAGCCTCATGGCCAGGATCTGCTGCGAGAGCCGGGACTGGGAGGGGGCGATAGGGCATTACCAGAGGGCAGCAGAGATTTTCATCGGAAATGGCGAAGACCTGTCTGCGGCTGAGGCTCTATCCAATCTGGGCGGCGTATACCATCTGAAAGGAGATCTGGATTCAGCCCTGGACCTGCACTGCCAGGCCATTGAGATCCTCTCCCGCCTGGGGGATAGGCAGGCCTCCTCTGTGGTCTGGTCGAATATCGGCCTGGTCCATCAGAGCAGGGGTGACCTTCGCCTGGCCGGGGAGTTCTTTGAGAGGAGCATCGCCGCCAGGGATGAGCTGGGAGACGATCTGGGCGCTGCCAGCACCAGGCTGAGCCTGGGCCAGATCTTTCACCTCCAGGGGGAGTGGGAGCTGGCCCAGAGCTGCTTTGAGAGGGCAGCCAGGACATTTGAGAATCATGGTGACCTGCAGGGCCTGGCTGCGGCGGAGAACAACCTGGGAAACCTCTATCTGGATCGTTCAGATCCCCTCCATGCCATCTTATGCTATCGCCTGGGCCTGGAGGCCAGGGTTGCCCTGGGCGATAAGCATGGCATGGCCATCACCCTGGGAAACCTGGCCGGGGTCTATCTCCAGACTGGGGAGGGGAAGAGGGCAGCGGAGCTATACCGGCAGAGCCTGGAGTCATTCAGAGAGATAGGGGATGCTTATGGGGGGGCCAGATCGCTCTACGGCCTGGGAAGATGCCTGGCAGAGGAGGGGGATCTGGAGGGGGCCCTGAAGTGCTACCGGGACTGCCTGGAGCTTCAGATCAAGGAGGGTGACCCTCGCTGTATGATCGAGTCTCTTGAGTCCCTGGTATCGCTGGTACAGAAAAAAGGGGGCTGGCAGGAGGCCCAGGCCAGATATGCCCAGGTCCTGCAGGCTCTCCGCTCCCGCGACGATCCGGCAGCAGTGGCTGCTGTCCTCTGCTCACTGGGGAATCTCTCCGCCGATCTCGGCCAGTGGGATGAGGCTGTAGAGGAGTACAATGAGAGCCTGGCGATCATGGAGGGGCTGGGGGACCAGTACTCCATATCAGTGGCCAGGAACAACCTGGGCAATATCTGTTACCGCCGTGGTGATTGGGCTGCTGCCCTGGAGAACTACCGCTTGAGCCTGGAGGGTTTTGGCAGAGCGGGAGATCTGAAGAGCGAGGCCTCAGTTCTGAGCAATATGGCCAGCCTCAGTTATAAGAGGGGAGAGTGGCCCCAAGCCCAGGATAGCTACAGCAAGAGCCTTGGCATCTTTGAGAAGCTGGAGGACCTTTCCGGAATGGCGCGGGTGATCTCAAACCTGGGAAACCTCTACCATCGTCAAGGAGAGCGCGATCTGGCAGCGGAGCACTTCCAGAGGGGTCTGGAGATCTACAGGCGTCTGGGGGACCGGGAGGGCGCAGCGGAGATGCAGGCCAGCATCGATATGATCCGCACTGGCCGGGCGGATGGACCTAATGATATCGATGGATACAGAAGACAGCTTGCCGAGCTGCAGGAGGCGGGGGATATCTCCGGCCAGGGGGAGGTCCTATCCGCCCTCGCCGGCTGTTATGCCGACTGCGGCCGCTGGAATGAGGCCCTCTCCTGCTACTGCGAGAGCCTGGAGCAGTTCAGGCAGAGCGGAGAGATCTACAACACCGGCCAGGTCCTCTTCAATGCCGCCCTGGTCTATAAGGATATGGGAGATCTCAAACGGGCTCAATCCCTGCTCGAGGAGGCTGCAGACATCTTCCAGTCCCTGGGCGCTCTGCCCTGCATCGCCTCTGCCACCCTCTCTTCGGCCGTCATCTCTGCCCAGAGGGGAAGATCTCAGGAGGCAATGGATCTCTTCTCCCAGTCCATAGAGATGATGGAGGGGCTGGGGGCGCTGCCCGATCTATGTGAGGGCTACATCGCCTTTGCCCTGTTCAACATCCGGGAGGGCAAATCTCTGCAGTCCCGTTTTTATCTCTCCCGGGCGGAGACTCTCATCTCCCGCACCGATTATCTGCCCCTGAAAATCCAGCTTTTCAGTGCAAAGGGAGAGTGCTTTCAGGGGGAATCCCAGTATCCCCAGGCCGAGGGCTGCTTTGAGATGGCCCTGGCCCTCTCCCGCCGCCTCTCCATTCCTTATGAGGAGGCGCGGGCTATATCCAATCTCGGACGGCTGGCCCTGGCCAGAGGAGAGCATGATGCTGCCCTGGTCAAGATGCAGAAGGCTCTTGCCATCTTTCGCCGGTTGGGGGCGTTGCTGGACATCGTCGCTGTCTACCGGGACATGACACAGCTCTTCTTAGCCCAGGGAGACTTCTCCCGGGCAGAGGAGATGGCCAGGCTGAGGCAGCACCAGGCCAGGGTTCTGGGCCATTCTGACCTTAACCTCCTGGCCCTGCTCGACCTGGCGGAGTGCGAGGCCCGCACCGGTCGGTTGGAGGAGTCCAGGGCGGATTATGCCAGTGCGTTGCGCCAGGTCCAAAAGGAGGGGGATGAGATCCCCTCGACCATTCTCCATCTGATCTCAGAAAAGGCGATAGGGTTCCTGGAGAAGGATGCCGGTCTGCCCGATGGCACCAACCAGGCCCGCCTCTTACGGGAGAGGCTATTGAAGGGGGATTACCAGGGGCTGCTGGAGGAGCTCCCCCGCGAGCTGGAATGTGGGAGGACGGGCTAGATGCCAGAGCCCATCATGGAGGGGAGAAGGCTGAGCTGGAGGTCCACTTTGGCCAGATCCTGTCTTATTCTGGGATCCTTCATGAGCAGTTCCAGCTCCGTCAGTCTGCCGAACACATCACCCAGCCGGGCCTCTTTGTGCTCGCTCATGCTGCGTGTGGGGGCGTAGTATATCTGCGAGCCGTTGGCGTCCGCCTCCACCCCGAAGAAGTCCTTGCCATAGAATCCCTTGAACCGGGCAATTATGGGCTTGTAGACGTTCTTTATCGCCGGGACGTAGAACTCCTCCAGCATCATTTGAAGCATCCTGTTCTTTGTATCGGCCACCCGGATGCGTATGTATCCCTGGCCATGAATATAGTTTCCATAATTGATCGAATACTTGATTCGAGAGGTAAGGTCGGTCCTCAGGCTGAGGGTGAGCTCGCAGGTATCATCTGTCTCTGCGGGATCAAGGTTGAGGAAGTATTTGATGAAGAGCATGAACCTGTTCTCGAAGATGATCAGGATATGGGCCTCATCATCCTTCGAGCTGTTGACCAGAAAATCAGTGACATCCCAGCCAAAGACCCTTTTCGCCTCTTCCTTGGAATAGTCATGAAAAGCGAACTCTTGAACCTTCTCCAGGAGATCTTGCATGGTTTCCATTCTCGTTCACTTCCACCTCGAATGGGATAAACATTATGGTTATGGACTGCCCAGTTATGGGCTATACAGTTATGGGCTATACAGTTATGGGCTATACAGTTATGAGCTATAAAGGAAGAGAAGAATGATCGCCGCCAGCATAGTGAGGGCGATGGCCGATTGCATGAGAGCCGTAGCCCGGTGGATATCCCCTGCCCCCGGCTCTGGATTCTCCTCCAGCAGTACATACTGATCGGGCTTCTCCAGCCGGATCTTCAGGCTGCCGGCGGCCGCGGCCATGGGCCAGCCGGAGTTGGGGCTGGGGGTGGCATGATGGTATTTCCAGGCCCCTCTGATGGCATCCCGGGCACCGCCGGGCCTGGCCAGGGCGATCAGGATGAGGCTCATGCGGGCAGGAATCCAGTTGGCCAGATCGTCCAGCCTCGCTCCAGCAAAGCCCAGCTCCTTCAGACCGGGCTTCTTGTAGCCGATCATCGAGTCCATGGTGCTTATGGCCTTGAAGGCCATGGCCGCCTCCAGCCCCAGGCCGAGGGGGGAGAGGAGAACATAATAGAATATGGGGGTGAGAATGGAGTCCACATAGTTCTCAGAGAGCGACTCGATCACCGCTGAGCTGGCCTGAGCAGGGGAGAGGGAGCCGGTCTCCCTTCCCACCAGGGCGAGCAGCATCTTCTTTGCCTCTTCTATATCCTGACCTACCATCCTTCCAATGCTGCTTGAGGTCTCCAGCAGGCATCTTATGGCGAATGTGGATTTGAGAAGATATGCTCCCACCAAGAGGGGCAGTACCGGGAAAGCTCTCGCTCCCTCAACCAGCAGATGGGCGGATAGAACTGAGACGGCAATCACAATCATGGCCAGCAGGATTCCCTGCATCATCGAGGGACGGGCTCTTGAGCGCAATGAGGAGATCAACCTGCCTATCCAGACCACAGGGTGAATGCGAACTGGAGGCTCGCCGATCAGGATATCAAATGCTGCTGCCAAGAGAAATACTGCCAGCCCCTCTGGGATGGTCAGGGTCATAGCAGAGCCTCCAATCTCTTCCAGACCTGGGCGATGCTCTGGCCCTGCAAGAGTCCATCCAGCACCATTTCCGCCACCTCTTTTTGGTGCACGATCCGGCAATTCTCGCAGCACCAGGAGCCGTCTACCTCTCTGCCTCCCGTTCTCTCATCCCGGCAGGGATAAAAGGGGCAGAAGCACAAGGAGCAGTCCTGCTGGGGGTGGTGGCAGGGAAACCTCTCGCAGTTCAGCCTCTGCATCTCAATGCCTGCCTCAGAACATCGATCAGCTTCTCATTCTCCTCCCGGCCTCTCACTGCCACCCGGATGTAGCTCTTCTTCAGCCCGAAGGACTGGCAGTCTCTTATCAGCACACCGCGGGCCATGGTCTCCTCTGCCAGGAGATCTGAGTCAAGCCCTGAGGACTCAATGCTCACCAGGATGAAGTTGACCTGGCTGGGCAGAGGCTCCAGGCCCAGATCCCTCAGGGCGGGGATGAGATAATTCCGCTCCTTGGCGATGAGTTCTCTGGACCGGCATAGATGATCCTCGCATCCCAGGAGATACTCTGCTGCAGCGGCGGCGATGGAGCTGATGGACCAGGGGATCCTCGCCCGGTTCAGGATCTGGGCCAGGAGGGGATTGGTCACGCCAAAGCCCAATCGCAGACCAGGCACTCCAAAGGACTTGGTAAGGGATCTCATCACAAAGAGATACTCCCTGCTGGGAGCAAGCCGGGCCACACTCTCCTCCGGCCCGGAGAGCTCTATGAAGGCCTCGTCGACCAGCATGAAGACCCGGGCCTCTTCACATCTGTCCGCCAGCTCCAGGACCTGCTCAGAGGAGAGCAACCATCCAGTGGGGTTATTGGGATTGCAGAGGAAGAGGGCCTTGGCCCGGTCAAGGTCTGAGTCGCGAAGAAGGGGAAGCCCCTCTGGGCCGAAGGCCAGCCTCTCCGTTCTTCCCCCTGCCAGATGTGACTGATTCTCGTACTCCCCAAAGGTAGGGGTGGGGACCAGTGCCAGATCCCCTTCCTCCAGCACAGCTTCCGCGAAGAGCCTGATCAGCTCGGATGAGCCATTGCCAGGAACGATGCATTCCGGGCCGACCTGGACGAAGCGGGCCGCTGCGCGAGAGAATCCCAGGTAGCTGCCATCAGGATAATGGCCGATCTGTCTGAGCTCCTTTTTGACCAGCTCCTCCAGGGGAGGCGATCCCAGGGGATTGATATTGGCGGAGAAGTCCAGCGGCTCAGCTCCCAGCCTCCTCTTTGCTTCCTGCACCTTGCCCCCATGCTTGCACTCTGTAGCAGTGGCAAAGCTCTTCCGCAATCGGTTTTTCATAGGTTGTTGTGGCCTTCATTGTATTGGCATTTCAAGCTTGTGGGCAGACGATGCTCCATTAACATCAGTGATCTTCGTTATTCGCTCTCAACTGATTGTCCTCACATAAAAATAATATTATGATCTCCAATAATAATATTTTGATCTCCTATGACAGTACTATGATCTTCAACAATAGTATTACGATCTCTAATAATAATTAATAAAATTTTATAATACTTGGCATTCCGAAAGGGTTTTATCTACTCTATGCGAACCCATGCGGCGTATATCAAAGGAAGAGGAGGCTAAGATTCCGATGGCAACAAGAGAGGGCAGCTTCTCTGTTGAGGACATGAAGAACGTCCAGATCAACATAGGGGCTGTCGTAAAAGAAGAGGATGAATGGGACCAAGCAATGGGCCCCTTCCCCAAGCCAGGTGTGGCAACGCTTCGTGATTGGGACTTCAAGATTTGCAACCGGTACAAGATCATGTACTCCCCGGCAGATGATACATGCACTCTTTGTACCTATGGACCCTGCGATCTGACCGGTGATAAGAAGGGTGCCTGTGGCATCGACATGGCAGCCGCTTGCGGTAAGATCGTCTTGGTTGCGGTTTTAATGGGAACCTGCGCCCATACTGCTCACGGCAGACACCTGTATCACTGGTGTCTTGACAAGTTCGGAGATATGAAGTTCGATATGGGCAGCGAGATCCTGGTGGATGCTCCCCTCACCCGCACCATCCTGGGAATCAAGCCCAAGTCCCTCAAGGACTTCGGCGAGGCCCTGGAGTACTGCGAGGAGGAGATCGTGCAGCTCCTGGCAGCCACCCACACCGGCCAGGAAGCATTTTATATGGACTTCGAGTCCAAGTCGCTGCATGGCGGCATGATCGACTCCCTGGGCAAGGAGATCTGCGATATGCTGCAGGTCGTCGCCTATGATATGCCCCGCGGGGCAGCCGATGCACCCCTGGTGGAGATCGGCATGGGCACCTTGGATCAGAACAAGGGGGTTCTCATCGCCTACGGCCACAACCTGGCAGCAGGCGCCGAGGCCATGATCTATGCCGAGCAGAACAACCTCTGGGAGAAGGTCGACATAGGCGGCGTATGCTGTACTGCAATTGACCTCACCAGGATCACTGAGACCGACAGGGAGTCCAAGATACCCGCCAACCTGGGACCCAAGGCCAAGGTGGCCGGGGCCATGGGCTGGTGGAGAAAGATGGTCCGCGCCGGGATCATGGATACTGTGATGGTTGACGAGCAGTGCGTCTACTGCGATGTGCTGGAGGACTGCCAGCAAAGGCACATCCCGGTCATAGCCAGCAACGACAAGATCATGCTCGGCCTGCCCGACAGGACCAACGATTCTGCTGATGCCATTGTGGAGGACCTGGTCAGCTTCAAGATGCCAGGGGTTGCAATCCTCGATCCGGTCAAGGCGGGAGAGGTGGCCATCAGGACAGCCATTGCTGTCAAGCCCAAGCGAGCTCAGTTCAAGGATGAGATCATCTTCAATGAGCAGCAGTTCAAGGAGATGCTGGAGAAGTGCACAGAGTGCAATCAGTGCGCCTTCGTCTGTCCGCCACATATCAGGATCAGTGAGATGATCGCCGAGGCCCTCAAGGGCAATCTGGAGCCGTTCTCCTCCACTTATGAGGTATGTGTGGGCTGCCAGAGATGCGAGCAGAGCTGCCCCCAGGATATTCCCATCCTGAAGCTGTATGAGTATGCCAACCGTGAGTACATCAGAAACCAGAAGTTCAAGATGAGGGCGGGCAGGGGACCTGTGCTCGATACCGAGATCAGAAAGGTTGGTGCACCCCTGGTGCTTGGCCAGATCCCGGGAGTCATAGCGCTGGTCGGATGCTCGAATTATCCCAATGGCACCAAGGAATGCTACGACATTGCCAAGGAGTTTGTGGACAGGGGCTACATCGTCGTCGCCACAGGCTGCATGGCCATGGACATGTCCCTTTACAAGGATGAAGAGGGCAAGACCATATGGGAGCAGTATGAGGGCGCCTTTGATGGCAGGAACATCTGCAACATAGGTTCATGTGTGGCCAATGCCCACATCCACGGAGCAGCAATCAAGGTGGCAACCATCTTCGCCCACAGAAATGAGCGTGGCAACTACGATGATATCGCTGACTATATCCTGTCCAAGGTCGGAGCATGTGGCGTGGCCTGGGGAGCATACTCCCAGAAGGCAGCATCCATCGCTACCGGCGTGAACAGGATGGGTATCCCGGTGGTTGTTCAGCCCAGCTCGGTCATATACCGCCGGACCTTCATGGGCAGGGCCGATAAGCCCGAGGACTGGATGGTCATAGATGCCAGGGACGGCAAGATGCAGCAGATCGAGCCCGCACCCGAGGCCATGCTCTATATCGCCGAGACCAAGGAGGAGGCCATGCTGGAGATGGCAAAGCTCTGCTTCCGCCCATCTGACAACACCCAGGGCAGAGGAATCAAGCTGACCCATTACTGCGATATCTCTATGAAGTACTTCGGCAAGCTGCCCGATGACTGGCATCTCTTTGTCCGCGATGTCAAGGATCTGCCCCTGAACTACCAGGCGCAGATGATGAAGGAACTGGAGGAGAAGCACGGCTGGCAGATCGACTGGAAGGCGAAGAAGTTCATCTCCGGACCGCTCCGGCCTGCAGATGTCAGCTTCGATCCCACGAACATCCCGCGCAAGATAAGGGCCAAGAAGTGAGGGTGAGGAGGAGATAAAAAATGGCAGCAGAAGCAAAGAAGGGCATTGACACCACCAGGAATCCCATTCCCTTTGAGATGGCTCAGATCCCTGGGCCTGAGATGGCGAAGACCTATATGCCGAAGGTGATCGGCGCAATCATCAAAAAGGCGAAGAGGCCTCTGCTCGTAGTAGGAGCAGAGCTCTTCGACGATCCAGTGATGTTCGATAAGATGATTGAGATGGGAAAGATGGGAATTCCCATCGCCGCCACGGCGCATAGCGTCAAGGGCTTCGTTGATCGGGGCTACCTGGAGAACGTCTATCAAATCGGCCTGCATCCCCTGACCAACTATTTGAGGTTCCCTGATTGGAAGGGCCTGGACGGACAGGGCCAGTATGATGTGGTCATATTCCTGGGCATCTACTACAAGTTCGCAAATGGCATGCTGTCCACATTGAAGAATTTCAACCGGAGCATCAAGCGCGTCTCCATCGACCGCTACTATCATGTCAATGCCGATATGACCTTCGGCAACCTGGCCTTCAATCCGGACGACTATCATGCCGCTGTGGATGAGGTCATTGCAGCGATAAAGAAATAGAGTTTATCCCAAAACAAAAAAAACAGAAGAGGTGTATTAATGGCAGACATAAAGTTGGATATATCTCCCATGTATGAGGGAGAGAGAATCAGAAAGGACGATCTATGGGTAGAGTTGGGTGGCCCCAAGGCAGATGGATTCGAGCTGTCCCTGGCCACACCGATGGCTGAGATCGAGGACGGAAAGGTAACTGTCGTCGGTCCCGATCTCGGTGAGATGGCAGAGGGGAGCACCATCCCCTTTGGCATGATCTTCAGGGTGGGCGGCGAGAAGATTGAGAAAGACCTGGAGTCCATCATCGAGAGGCGCAACCACGCTCTCCTCTCCTACATCTCCGGGCTTATGCACCTCAACCAGAGATACGATATCTGGATGAGGGTTGGCAAGAACCTCAAGAAGAAGGGAGTCACCTCCTGGAAGGAGATCTACGCCCCGGTCATTGAGCTGTACAAGGCAGAGATGCCATTCATCGAGGTGATGGATGTCACCATCGTCACCGATCCCGCCAAGGTTAAGGAAGAGCTGGCCAAGGCCATGGCCGTATACAAGGCCCGCGACGAGAGGGCCAAGGGACTGCATGATGAGGATGTCGATGTCTTCTATGGCTGCACCCTCTGTCAGGCATTCGCTCCCACCAGCGCCTGTGTGGTCACCCCGGACAGGCCGTCCCTCTGTGGAGCTATCACCTGGTTCGACGGCAGGGCTGCCGCCAAGGTGGACCCAGAGGGGCCCCAGTTCGCCATAGAGAAGGGGACGGCAACTGATGAGATCACCGGCGAGTACACCGCCATCAATGAGATGGCTGAGCAGAGGTCCGGCGGCGAGTACAGCAGGATGCTCCTCTATACGTTCTTCGAAGCTCCTCACACCTCCTGTGGCTGTTTTGAGACCATTGGCTTTTATATGCCCGAGGTCGACGGCATCGGCCTTGCCGATCGTGACTTCAAGGGCGCAACCCCCAACGGATTGCCCTTCTCCACCATGGCAGGACAGACCGGCGGCGGCAAGCAGGTCGTGGGCTTCCTGGGCATGGGCATTCTCTACTACTTCTCCCCCAAGTTCCTTCAGGCAGATGGCGGCTGGAGAAGGATCGTCTGGATGTCCAAGGGCCTCAAGGAGAGGGTAAAGGAGGGCATCGATGCTGATATGATTGATAAGATCGCCACCGAGGACGATGCCAATGACATTGCCTCCCTGAAGGCCTTCCTGCTCAAGGTCAACCATCCAGTGGTCGATGGCGTTACCAGAAAGGTGGACAACAAGAAGATCACTGAGGGCTGGAAGCTTGAAGAGGTTGATGATGATATCAAAGAGAAGGTCATAGCCTATATCGAGAAGACCGGCGGAGATATCAACATGGATACCGTCAAGTCTGAGCTCGGACTTTCCGAAGGCCAGTTCATGCAGGTCGTCGAGGCCCTGCAGGAAGATGGTGTGCTCGAGTGAGCAGATCCAAATCTAAGAGAGGGTGTTAAAACTATGCAGCTAAAACTGAAACCCAAGGCACCTGCAGCCGCGGCTCCCGCAGCCGCACCTGCAGCAGCAGGCGCAGCAGCACCAGCACCAGCCATAAGCATGTCCGGCAGCGCCGGCGGCATAAAGCTGATTCTGAAGGATGCCAAGATAAGCATAGACAAGGTAGTACTCGCCAAGTAGAGTACCGCCTTCTTCTCCCTTTTTTGGGAGACGCGGTTTTCCTACGAATGCAACTATCTTGATCGAAGAGTGAGGGAGAGATACTATGCAGCTTAAGCTTAAGAAGAAGGAAGCGGCTCCGGCCGCAGCACCAGCGGCAGCACCAGCAACAGGCGCAGCAGCTCCGGCCTTCGCTATGCCAGCAGCATCGGGTGGAATGACCATTGAATTGAGGGGCGCATCCATCCACGTGGCGGAAGTTGTAATAAAACCAAAGAAGTAAGGATGGCTAGACTTTGGGGAAAGTAATTGCGATAACAGGTAAAGGCGGCACCGGCAAGACCGCCATAACTGCGATGCTCATTAGACATCTGAAGAACTCCAAAAAAAGGTTTCGAATTCTTGCCATCGATGCCGATCCCGATGCCAACCTGGCCGATGCGCTGGGTGCCAAAGTGGATAAGACCGTTGGTGACATGAGGGAGTTCATGCAGGATTCCAGGTTCACAGCTTCACCGGATACTGATAAGCAGGCGCTTTTCGAGGCTAAGATCTTTGAGATCCTTTTGGAAGAAGATGGTTACGATCTTCTGGTAATGGGCAAGCCTGAAGGTTCTGGATGTTACTGTTATGTCAATAATCTTCTGCGTGCCATTATGGAGAAGACCGCCACGGATTATGATCTGATTGTAATCGACTCCCCGGCGGGCCTTGAGCATTTCAGCAGGCAAATTTTTCCAGACCTCGACGACCTTATCGTCGTAACTGACGAGTCCAAGAGGGGGCTCACCACAGGAGAGAGGATTCGGGACATTGCCCGCGAGATGGGGCTGAAGTACAAGGATCTCTATGTGATTGTGAACAAGATCACCACTGGAAGGCGGGAGAAGGTTATTGAGAACGCAAGCAGTCTGGGCCTTACTGTTATCGGTACTATCCCCTATGATGAAAGCCTGGCCAAATTCGATTTAGTGGGAGATCCATTGACCGGCCTGCCCGATGATTCGCTTGCGGTAAAAGAGATGGCGAATGTCGTCGGAAAACTGGGCCTGTGAGGGTGATTTGAATGGCAGAGAAGATCACTTTATCTGACCTGAATAAGACATTAACAGAGATGAATGTTCAATCCCTCGAGGGACTGAAGATCGAGGGAGATGTTGAGATAGATCTGGATATAGGGGCAGGAGGCGTAGGCCCGCTCTTTGCATACTACTTCGGAGAGCAGGCGGCAAAGATCGCCATGCAGCTTATGGAATTCGCCAAGGCTGTGGGCTATCCAGTACAGAACCTGATGCAGCCGGTGGCTGTCGCTCAGGCCATAGCCCCGGCGCCCGCGGAGATTGCAGCAGCCGCGGAAGCAGTTCCTGCCTTTAAGATAGCCAGCGCCCTGGCCAGCGCCAAGTTCAGTGTGGGCGTGGACAAGACCTGGAAGCATCCCATTCAGGAGGTAACCCTGGGGGCTACCAAGGCAGACGGCGGGAGCCGCGGCCATGTGGTAAAGCTGGGCGGCGAGAAGGCCATGCCCTTCTTCCCGGATGCAGAAATGCCTCATGCCCCCAAGATCACCATGGACGTCTTCGATATGCCCATTGGCATGGCCAAGGCAGTCAAGATGCATTATGAGGATGTAATCAACTCCCCAGGCGAGTGGGCCAAGAAGGCGGTCAAGGAGTTCGGCGCCGATATGGTCACCGTTCACCTGATCAGCACTGATCCTCTCCTGAAGGATACACCTGCTCAGGAGGCAGTCAAGACAGTGGAGGAGGTCCTGCAGGCTGTGGATGTGCCCATCTGCATCGGCGGATCAGGCAACCCGGACAAGGATCCGGTTGTGCTCTCCAAGGCAGCCGAGGTCTGCCAGGGGGAGCGGGTTCTCATTGCTTCTGCCAACCTGAACATGGACTGGGAGAAGATAGGCAAGGCCTGCGTGGACAACGGACATGTCTGTCTCGCCTGGACCCAGCTGGAGATCAACTCCCAAAAGGAGCTGAACAGAAAGCTGATGAAGGTGGCGGGAGTTCCGCGCGAGTCCATCGTCATGGATCCAACCACTGCTGCTCTCGCCTACGGCCTGGACTTCGCCTACTCCAATATGGAGAGGATAAGGCTTGGCGCTCTGAAGGGCGATGATGAGCTGACATTCCCCATGTCCTCCGGTACCACCAATGCCTGGGGCGTGAGAGAGTCCTGGATGGTCCGCTCACCAAACAAGGACGACTCCGACTGGGGTGACAGAATGCTGAGAGGCCCGATCTGGGAGATCCTCACCGGCTACTCCTTAGCCATGGCTGGAGTGGACATCTTCATGATGATGCATCCAACTGCTGTCGCATATCTGCATGAGATCACCCAATCTCTGATGGGAAGAATCGAGGCCAAGACGCCTGATGCCAATGCCTGGCTCAAGATGGGGGTGTGAGGAACATGAAGGAGACTAGCCCGCTTAACCTTTACAAGCTGCTTCCGCAGACAAATTGCAAGAAGTGCGGAGAGGAGACCTGCATGGCCTTTGCCGCCGGCCTTATCGCCAGAACCCGCAAGGTAGAGGAGTGCACTCCGCTGATCGATGAGAAGAAGTACGCCAAGAAGCTTGATGGACTCAGGACCACAGTCGCACCCGAGCTGAAGATGATCTATGTGGGTGTTGGTGAGAGACAGGTCAAGGTAGGTGGCGAGGACGTCATGTACCGCCATCAGATGACCTTCTTCAACAAACCGCCATTTGCCTATGATGTTGCCGATAACATGGAAGAGGCAAAGCTCATAGAAAGGGTCAAGAAGATCACCACCTGGCGGAAGTTCTACATCGGCAAGTGGCAGGGTGTGGAGATGATCGCCGTCCGCTCTGTGACCGACGATCCTGCCAAGTTCGCCGCCTGTGTCAAGACCGTCATGGCCAATGGCGATGGCTTCCCTCTCATTCTCTGCTCCTTCAACCCGGCAGTCCTCAAGGCCGGCCTGGAGGTCGCAGCCAAGGAGAAGCCCCTCATCTATGCCGCCAACAAGGACAACTGGAAGGAGGTTGCTCAGCTCGCTTATGACTACAAGGTTCCGGTCACACTGAGCGTTCCCTTCGACCTGGATGGCCTCAAGTCCATGGCCGTCACCTTTTCCTCCATGGGGCTGACCGACCTGGTCCTTGACCCTGGAACGGCACCCAACGGCAAGATGCTGCAGCAGACCCTGCTCAACTTCATCAATCTGAGGAGGGCGGCAGTGGAGGAGGCGCAGAGGGATATCGCTTATCCGGTCATGGTCCTGCCCATCAACGCCTGGCTGACCACTGATGACCCGGTCCGTGCGGCTTACTGGGAGTCTGTGCTCACTGCAGCCTTCGTCATTCGCGGCGGTGCGATCATGATCAAGCATTCCCTCGAGCCGCACAGCATGATGCCCGATATGCATCTGCGCTTCAACATCTACACCGACCCCAGAACGCCGGTTCAGGTCAAGCCCGGCATCTACAAGGTCGGCAATCCGGGACCGGAGTCGCCTGTCTTCCTGACCACCAACTTCGCCCTGACCTACTACACCGTCGAGTCGGATGTGGCATCAAACAACATCGATGCCTACATCATCGCCATCAACACCGACGGCATCGGGGTGCAGGCATCTGTCGCTGGCGGCCAGCTCACCCCGGCCAAGATCCTGGACTCCTTCAATGAGGCTGGATTCGATTGGGCCGGTCAGAAGTACCCGGCGATGGTCCTGCCCGGCATGGCGGCCAAGTTCAGCGGTGAATTGGAGGACCTCTTCGCAGGCAAGGCCAAGATCATGGTCGGCCCAGAGGACTCCGGAAGAATCATCGGCTGGATGAAGGACTTCTGGCCACCGAAGTAGATCGATGGGAAGTGCCCTGAATAAGGGCACAAGTTTTATTTTATTTTAAAGTTAAAGGCCCCTCATCCTCATTAGCGTATTTCAGCTTCTTGATGATAATCGCTTCTGCATTCCCGATCAAGGGGAGGCTTTGTGCTCTATTCCTGCTGGCCTGTGCGCCTGCTGGCCTGTGCGATCGCCCGCGAATCCTCTATCCGATCTCAGCAAAAAATAGTTATAAAATGCAGCATAGATCATCCGAGGGGATCTTAAATGCCAAAGATAGCTGTAATCTATGCCAGCGGCCTGGGAAGGACCAAGAAGATGGCAGAGGCGATTGCCAACGGGGCAATGAGCATTGAAGGAACAGAGGTATTGCTAAAGGATGCCTTTGAAGCCTCGCCGAATGATATTGTGGATGCGGATGCAATCGCCCTTGGCGGCTCGACCTATAACTACAAGCTGATCAAGTCGATTGATCCATTGCTGAAAGAGATGGCAAAGCTTGATCTAAAGGGAAAGGTGGGGGTTGCATTCGGCTCTTATGGATGGAGTGGGGAGAGCATTCCCACCCTGATCGCCCACATGAAATCCTTTGGCATGAA
Organism: Methanothrix sp.; assembly: GCF_016706325.1. Taxonomy (NCBI): domain Archaea; kingdom Methanobacteriati; phylum Methanobacteriota; class Methanomicrobia; order Methanotrichales; family Methanotrichaceae; genus Methanothrix; species Methanothrix sp. The sequence goes on from NZ_JADJJX010000001.1 coordinate 1,224,602, forward strand.
TGTGGTTGAGCCCGGAACGGCAGCCATACAGGTGCCAAGCAAGGATGATATTGAAAAGTGCTTTCATCTTGGAAGGACGATTGCAACCGGCCTGAGAAGCTAGCTTCCTTCTCCGGCTTACGTTTTAAGACCTTAGATGAGAGGCTGGCGCCTTTTTTTTTATCCGCTCTCATCCCGCCGGCATCCCTTCATCGTCCTCTGCAACTCCCGCGCCACCATTGCCCCGGCCATCCTCTCCTTCACTGTCGTTGCCAGCATCCGGCCTGCCCGCGCCCGGGAGTATTCGTCCACCTGCCAGTCCAGGCCCTCATAGCCCACCTCCATCAGGATCAGCCCCTCTGCCGGAGCAGTGGGAGCGCCGTGGTTGGTCTCCGGCCGGAGGAGATCGGAGAACCAGCCCATCCCCTTTTGGCCCGAGCCCACCTTTTCCAGGGCGCCAACAAACTTTCGCACCATATTCCATAGGAAGCCATCTGCCCGGATATCGAGGATGAACAGGCCATTCCTCTCAGATATATCCACCTTCTCCACCCTCTTTACCGTTTCCACCTTCGCGGAGGAGAAGTTTCGAAAATCATGCTCCCCCAAGAGCATCTCTGCAGCCTCCTCCATCAGATCCATGTCCAGCCCCGGATGCCAGAGAAGATAGCGGTACTCCCTCCAGAGGGCATTCCAGCGGGCGCTGAATCCCACGGGGGCAATGGCCCAGGCCCAGGCCCAGATGTCCCGGGGGAGGCGTCCGTTCACGCAGCGCGGCCTGGTCAGATCCATCTTATCCTCATCTATCCAGAAGTCGATCACCTGGCCCAGGGCGGAGACCCCCCGGTCCGTCCGCCCAGCATAGCAGAAGTCGCCATGGATGACGCCTATCCTCTCCAGCGCCCGCCGGACCTGGCTGTCCACTGTCACCCGGTCGGGTTGCTTTTGAAACCCATAGTAGTTGTCTCCCAGGTAGGCGAGCTTGAGGGCAACCTTCATCCTGATCCTGTCCCGGACGAAGCTTGATTACAGAGCACTGAAAGCCCCAATCAGATCTCCCTGGGATCGGTGATATAGCCGGTGATGGCGCTTGCTCCTGCAGTGGCCGGGGAAGAGAGGTAGACGAATGCCTGGGGGCTTCCCTGCCGGCCCACGAAGTTCCGGTTGGAGGTGGCCAGACAGTGCTCGCCTGCCCCCAGCAGGCCGAAGCTTCCGCCCATGCAGGGGCCGCAGCAGGGCGACTCCACCATCGCCCCCGCCTCCATGAACCTCTCCACCAGTCCGGCTCGCAGGCATTTCAGGTACTCCTCCCGGCTGGCGGGGACCACTATCATCCTCACCCCTTTTGCCAGGGGCTCTCCTCTCATCATCTCGCTGGCAAGCTGCAGGTCCTCAAAACGGCCGTTGGTGCAGGAGCCCAGGAAGACCTGATCGATCCGGACCTTGGGAACCTGGCTGATGGGAAGGACGTTATCCACATTATGGGGCATGGCGATCTGGGGCTCAAGATCGGATACATCCCACTCCCGGCGGGAGAAGGATGCATCCTCATCCCCCTCGATGATTCCCGCCTCGATCGCCCCCCGATCCTGGACCCTCTCCTGCAGATAATCCCTGGTCGTCTGGTCGGCGGGGAAGATGCCCACCTTGGCCCCCATCTCTATAGCCATATTGGAGACCGTCATCCTCTCCGGAATGCTCATCCTCTCCGCCGCCTCGCCCCGGAACTCGCAGGCCAGATAGTTGGCCCCATCAGCACCGATATCCCCGATGATGCGCAGAATGGCGTCCTTGGAGGTGACGCGGGTGGGCAGCCGTCCCTGAATCATTATCTGTAGAGTCCTGGGAACCATGAACCAGAGCTTGCCGGTGGCAAATACCGATGCCATGTCCGTCGATCCTACGCCGGTGGCAAAGGCGCCCAAGGCCCCGTAGGTGCAGGTATGCGAGTCAGTGCCGACAATGACATCACCGGGAAGCACATGACCCTTCTCAGGCATCACCTGATGGCATACGCCGCAGAAGATGTCATAGTTGAGAATTCCCTGCTCAGCAGCAAATTTACGCAACTGGATATGGTTTTCTGCTGCCTCCAGACTGTCTGCCGGCACCTGATGATCGAAGAGGAGGACGATCTTGTCTGGATCCCAGACCCGGGCATCCCGGCCTGCAATCTCATAGAATCCCTTCACTGCCAGGGGGCCGGTGATATCATGAATCATGGCGCAGTCGATGTCCGCCATGATGAACTCGCCCGCTTTAGCCTCTTTTTTTGCCGCTCTGGATAATATCCTCTCAGACAGGGTTTGGCCGCTCATGTAGACCCTGTTGCCCTTCATGATAATAAATCTTGACCTTTGCCCTCATCCTTGCCCTCACCCGCCATCCCCAGGCTCATCATCCTCGCCCTTCTGAGATCGGAGACGAAGTCCTCCATCAAATTCTTGTTCCTCAGGACGGCTGCAGGATGATAGGTCACCAGAAAGCGATCGCTCAGAGTCTGGTTGCGAAGAGCGGAGACTCCCACCACTCCCAAGACTGCCCCCGCTGCGATATTGCCCATCAGACAGATGATCCGGGGGTTTATGGCCTCCATCTGATCCTTTAGATAGGGCAGGCAAAGCTCGATCTCCTCCCTCCTCGGATTTCTGTTATTCGGAGGCCGACACTTGACGACGCTGGTGATGAAGAGATCGGACCTTGAGAGGCCGGCCTTCTCCAGGGCCTCATCCAGCACCCTTCCCGCCCGTCCGGTGAAAGGCAGCCCCTTGAGGTCCTCCTCCCGTCCCGGGGCCTCTCCTATCAGCATGATCTCGGCCTTGGAGGGTCCGCTTCCGGGCACAGAATGGTTTCGGGTTAAAGAGAGGGGGCAGAGCTTGCAGGAGTTGATCTTCTCTTGAAGCATAACCAGGTCTGGGGGGCACATAATGCAGGCCATTGACCCTCTCCCTTGATAATCCTTCTCCATTGATCCCTCTTCCCGGAAAAACCAACCGCAACGAAAGGTTCTTATTTATTCAAACCCTCTTGCCAATTGAGGAGGGTACTGATGCAGTTTGCAGAGTGGACATATCCCCTGAGGAAGTTTGATGACATATATTATACTATTGAAAAAATAGTTTACGACAAGGGAGAGCTGAAGGGCTTCACCACTGAAGATATATACAACAACCTGCGAGATAAGCGCTTTTTCAATGATGTACAGGATCTGAATCGTTATCTTCTGGAGAACGGGCGGAAATATAAGATCAGGAAGATGGATGAGGTCTGGGAGCGCTACTATTAGCGCTTCATCTGATCTTCTCTTTGAAGTATATATTCCTCTCATCTATTCCCAGTTCATTGAATCTGCCCGTGGCCAGGATGCTATGGCTGTGCTTGAGCTGAGCCACTCTAACTCCGGGTGCCACCACTGACTCCGATGGGAGGATCACATTCTCGCCGATCACAGAGACCCCCTCTGCTCCGCCATCCAGACCCAGATCACTATGCTCCTCCAATGTGGAGTGGCGGCCCACTATTGCCCTGCTGATGCTGACTGAATGCTTGATATGAGCGAAGCTCATCACCATGCTCTCCTTGATCTCGACATCGCGTTCGATGAGACTGGTATGGCCGATATGAGAGTTCTCTATCACTACCCCCCGCTCGATGCGGCAGTTCCGCCCTATGGAGACATCTCCCTTCAGGGTGATATCTCCTGAGAGAAGCAATGGCTCTATCCGGGAGAGGGTGCTGGGATGAATCCACTGATTGGTCTGGTAGCAGTACTTGCGGTCGAAGTGCTTAACCTGGCCGGAGAGGCAATCCATGGCCGCCTGATGCAGCCTTTCCGGTGTGCCGATATCTATCCAGTATCCAGAGATAGGAAAGCCGTAGACGGGATAGCCGTTCTCAATCAGGTAGGGGATCAGATCTCCTGCGATATCGCGGGCCCGGTCGCCCATTTCCATCAGGACCTCGCGAATGCGTGATGAGAAGAGGTAGAACGCAGTGTTTATCATCCGACTGGGCTCGCTGCCAGGCTTTGGCTTCTCCACAAATCCCTCGACGCGCATATTCTGTCCCAGATGGGCTACTCCATACTGCGAGATGCTCTCCTCAGGACCCAACTCTTTGAGTACCACCGTAGCCAGAGACTGGTGCTTTCTATGGAAGCCGATTAGGCTTCCTAGGTCGATGTCGATGAGGTTATCTCCCGAGACCACCAGCAGGTCATCTTTGATGTCATAGTAGTTCATGCAGTAGCGTAGAGAGTCGGCGCTGCCCTTGTCATTGTAGAGCGGCTGATAGCTGAAGTCCTGGTGGTCGGCGATGCCCAAACGCTTGAAGAAGCCCTCGCCTGCTTTGAAATAATTACTTAGGCTAAGGGTGTTGCTGGCACCCTTGCTGCCCAAGATAAACCTACGGCAGCCCTGGCTAGCTAAAACCCGGAAGAGATTGGCTATTATGGCCGTATCGCATATTTCTACAAGCGGCTTCGGCTGATCCAAAGTAAGCGGGTACAAGCGCGTTCCTGAACCGCCCACCGTTGCTAAGACCTGGGGTAACATACCTTATAATTGGGCCGGGCAAATATTAAGCCTGTCGCTGCAACCTGTTGTCCAACCCATCTCTGGCTAGTAGCCACGCATTATCTTCATTATAATTCGAGCTATCATAAAGGCAAGTACAAATAGGATGACGTAGAAGGCAATACTCATTATGTCCATGGAAAAAACAAAGGAATTTCTAGTTTAAAGATTTAATTGAGAATTATCGAACCAAACACGATTGACAAGGAAAATTTTCATCCGAATAGAGAACATCTCCAATACTTGCCCATAAGCTCGATAAAGACGCTTCTTCCAAGCTTCCTACAGTTTTTGCATGAACAAATGGACATGGTCTTAATCGCTGATCCGCTCCGATGACGACGCTTGTTCTTCCACATGTGCAGGCAGGCAATAAAGTTATTAACAACTCAGGATCTGTCGAATGCCAAATTTGAATCTGACGATAAAGGGAAATGATCGCCTCACTGGCAAGGCTGTCCATTTGGGCATTTGATCCTGACATACCAACCTTCTTGAATAGGCTGATGTAACATTCTCTAATGCCATGCTCATGCATGAATGATGGAAGTAGATGGAACTCACTAGCATTTTTAGAATCCAATGTCAGAACGATTCCTACCCTGGGAATACCACCTCTCTTTGCCTGAATTAAAGCTTTTTCTGCTTCAATGAACGCTCCACTCCCACGGGAATTATCGTGAAACTGTGGGGTCAATCCATCAAAACTCACTTCGATATGATTCAGCCCTGCAGTAGCTAGAGACTTTGATCTGGCCAAAGAAAGCTGGAACCCATTGGTAATGAGCTTGACGAATACTCCGGCATTACGCAGAGTGGCAATAATCGCTTCGAGATCATGGCGGAGAAGCGCTTCTCCGCCGAGAAGAGTAACGTAGAAAATTCCGGCTTCGATGATTTGAGCCGCGATTCTTTGTGCAGCATTTGATGTAGGTCCGACTGAGTCAAAATCGGACAAATAGCAAATCTTGCAGCGTGAATCGCATTTAGTGCAGATCTCCCAAAGGCAATACCACGGCACTTTTGAATGCTTAAGCATGAATTGAATTTCGGGCGCTGGGAATTCCTTGATCACTTTCTCTGTCGGTAATCTCGAATCGATCAGATCTCTGACGGATGTGAGAAATCCTAGGTTCATGAGACGCTGCATGAAAGGGTAAGACCTCATCATTGCCAAATATGGACTGCGCTTCGCCGCGCAGTTCAGCGACTGTTTTTTGGGCATAAACACCGCGCCAGATCAAGCTGCCATATGGACCAAGAACCAGGAGAGGATTGTTCTGGAGCATTGACTGGGTATTAAATAAGATCGTGAGGTCAGGTGTCTCTGAATAGCTTCTCACATACTTGTCGCGCATTACTGGCTGAAGCGAATCGAGCTGTATGGATTCCATCCTAGGGTTCGCATTACAATTTTTTTCCCGGACCAAGTCGCACGCAATTAGATTGGAAAAAATGCTACTAAGACCTGCCAGGCAATCGGAATGCCAATCGTACCAAAGAGAAGCCTGAAATGGATTCAGATGAACAGTCTTTCCACTTGAGCGATTGATGATGCAGCAACCCCCTAATGATTCTGGCAGCACTATTGAATTCGGATTTTTAACGAAATTGATGCTCATAGTCGCAACCCTTCCCAAAATCATAGGCTGATTCGACCTTGCGGCGTATAGACATCTGTAAAGACAAGATCGAAAATGGCATGTTGCTCTATCATTGCCAGCCAGGCATTGAAAGATTGTAGTTGCGAGTTCACCAGAGGCACCATTAGGTGACCCAGCTTGATGTGAGCCATCGTGGGCATGTTGGTTCTAAGCCATCGGAAATTATGTGCAAGCTGCGTGCGCAATTGAAGAATTTTGTCATCAATTGGCAGACACTTGACCAACAAATGTCCTGAATAGGTCAGGATCAGTCCAGCCGCGATGACTCGAATCGTTTGCAGGTGTAATTTATGAATCAGAGCTTTGACAGCTTCCAGCTCTTCTCCATTAAGATAACTAACAACAGAAGATTCGTAGTGTGTGCGATTTGCAATGGTGATATGATAAGAATCCGCAGGAACGTAAGCGAAACTCGGCTGCTCGGAACTAGAGTATTCTCTAAGCCGAGCATCGACCAGATGGGATAGAGCGAACAGCTCAAACTGTTTTGATTCGGGCAATGGGCAGCCAAGAGCTATCCCTGTTGGCTTATAGGCCTCTTCCCGCAAAAGACACTGAGTTGGCAGTATATTTATCAAATTATTGGAAGTCTTTTGAATAGCTCGCAGGTCTAGCCCATTATGGTACAACTCGTTGGCTATCTTTATGTAGGCAATTCTGCATTGATATAGAAAATCTTGTTTGGCCAGAATGTTGGTCATCTGAGTTGAATCCTCTGTTTTATCTGCCAGGGGCGGTCCGGTTGTGACTTAACCATGATTGCTATATCATTGATTAGTATTTGTTGCTCTTTCTTCATAACCGTTTCGTATATCTCCTTTAACTCTCGTGCGACTTCATCCATTTTATCGGGGGGTACCTCGGTCAATAGTGTGAAATGTGGATTAAACCTTTGGAGTATATATGGAGCATGATAGCGTTTGATCATCAAATCATCACGTGGCAAACTCGAATCTCGATCGCAAGAAGACAATCCGAGACTGTAGTTCGATGCAACAGCTTGTCGGTAACACCTAAATACCATTTCATAATGCATAGACTCTAGAGTCCCACTTTTATCATGACATACCAAAGAAATACTACTATCATTTGGAAAGCGCTCCTTTATCTCGGCACTGAGGCTGAAAGGATGAAGCTCTTGCGCTACAAACTCAACCGTTTTACACAAAAGATCGATGTCGCGCTGGCAAGGATAGTACAGCACGTCAGCTATTGTCAAATGAAAACCGAAGTCGGCCGCAAATCCTACATATTCAGACCAGTCTGACTCAACTGTGCAGCTTTTTCGGACATCATATCCCAAGACTTTGGAGCCGAACCTGTAGATTTCAGAAGAATCGTTTGGTACAAGATACACTGCAAACGACAGGAACTTCTCCACACTCACGGGTTTGCACATCTGCGCATCAAAGACAAGTTGGGCTTCTGCACTAGATGCCTTGACATTCTCGTATTGCCTGGCAAGAAATTCAATCATTGACGTATGGGCGGAGTTACTTTTCGAAAAATGAGAGACAGGGCTTAGATTGCCCAGCAAGGCGTAACCATAGGGATAGAAGAAATAGTCGTCATCAATGATGAACATTGCGAATGTGGGATAGTGAGAAAATAATTTGAGCACAAAGTTGGATGGATTTTTTTTCTGTTCTTCTATGATTGAATTCAGCCGATTGATTAGACCCACTTTTCCAACAGGCGGCTTCATGTCTCCTATTTCTTCTTCGATCAGGCGCATCTCAACAGCTGGACTAAATGGATTCGCCAAGTATATCTCGAGATTACATTCCCCCTTTTTTACCCGATCCATGAGGCTAATGATTATGGTATCGTGGTGAAGGATATTAATACCAATGCCAATCAGAATGATTCGTCTTGCCTTTCCAGCCAATTTCTCAAAGCAACCTGTAAACTCAGAACTATCACTGCGCGCAAAGATCTGGCTCGGATTCTTTTCCATATGGTGCGGATTGTTTTCATTAATGGAATCCGCTCCAAACTCAAGTTCGAAATCTAAAAACTTTATTCTGCGCAGTCTCCTTTTCCAAATTAGAGCAAGAATCAAGGTGACGAGAGCTGTCGCAAATACATAGAACCAGTAATTGGTGAGAAAGCTAATTATGGTGTTCATTGGTACGTCTCCTGCTCCATTTAACCGATATTCTATTGCCATCAGAATTCGCACGGCGTGCTTGGATCAAGCACATTTGCCCCTCCCTTGATAGCAGTTGGGCCGACGGGAAAGCCCTACCTTTGCTGGATTGGCTAACATGCTTTTGCCCACGACCTCTGAACCAATGAGGCATGTCTCTATTGAAGCATACATCAATTCGTGTCGTTCTACTCTTCGTCCGACTGTATAGCTGTTCGTCAGCACGGCACGCTGTTGAGTAACACGCCTTTACATGATTGCTCGACTTGCGGCTTCCTGTTCAATATGACCTCTGCATTCCCCCAATTGCACACACCTCAGCTTACAAGGCATTTCTATCCCTATTTTCTGCACCTTGTCCTTGAATAGATGATTTGGTAGTTGAAATGGCAACCATGATAAATATCCTTTTTTATTATCGACTTCCTTGAATATCATTCTTTCTCCTTTCTTTGTCTCAACCAGACCTCGATTATCCCAACGTGCTATGCATTTTTAAATTTTACTTCAGATGAGTCCGGTCTAGGTGTAGTCAATTTCATGACACCACTATCTTGATTCAATCAATCATAATGATTTATTACAACGGGAGTGCAGAGGGTCACGAATACCCCGACCTTCAGGTCGGGGATGAAGTGAACCCTCGCCTCTTCTTTTCTGTTATCTAATTCAATAAACCGTTCCTTCTTTTAAAATGAGGCCTTTAAGCACCTTAGCCACAGGTGGTGCCAGCCACCTATGGCTAGGATGTGATAAGCTTGGAGTTGCGCAGTTTTAGCCATGGCTATGGTCAGATAACCTACCACATCGTACTGGTGCCTAAGTACCGATATAGAATATTCTGCGATAGGCAAGTTAAAAAGGATTGCGAGTTGATCCTTAGAAACATTTGCATGGAGCAAGGCTACAAGTGTATCCGCCGGTCCAAATTTGACCCCCCGCGCCGATCCGATTTTGACCCCCTTAGACGACTAACCTAACTCATAGAGTATAAAGTTCACGTCTCGCTACTTTCTGCGGAAACTCTCTCCGTTCATGTTCAGTATCAGCGCGTGGTGGGTAATCCTATCCAGAATTGCTGCGGTTAGAGTCCTGTCATGGAATACCTTCACCCAATCTGAAAATCCCAGGTTCGAGGTAATGATAGTACTCATAGTCTCATATCGTGCTGCAAGCAACTGAAATAGCAATTCAGCAGCAGCGAGATCAAATGTTACGTACCCAAGCTCATCAATTATGAGGAGATCAACCTTTTTAAACTGTTTGATATAAATTGAGAGCCTGTTATCTTTTCTCGCTTCGATCATCTCATTGACCAATGCCGCTGCGGAGCGAAATACAACTCGATAGTTCTCCTCGCATGCTTTGATCCCTACCGCAATAGCCATATGAGTCTTGCCGGTTCCTGAATTTCCGATGAGAATAACATTCCTCCTTTCTTTAAGAAACGCAAGCGCTTTTAGTTCAGGAATAGCCTCTCGCCCATCTTGCGGCAAATCATCCATCAATAGATCCTCGAACCTCTTTTTTGTCGGAAAGCCGGCTTGCCGAAGCGCTCTCATCTGGCGGTTCAGATGTCTCTTGTCGAGTTCGGACTGCAATGCTGAAGTCAGAAACTGCAGCATATCCTCATTATCAGGCTGATAGTCCAGGACGTAGTTGTAGACTCCGCTCAGTCGCAACTGTTTACATAGATCTGCAAGATTCGGTTCCACAGTCTATCCCTCCATAAACTGATCGAATATGGTGAGATCCGGCTCCAGGACCTCGAAACCACCCTCGATGTCAAAGGGCTCAACCATCAGAGCATTGGTTTGATGAAGCAAAAACCGAATGCTATCGCTGGTCGGATGGATGTTCTGTTCTTTTAGGATCGCAAGAGCGGTTGAAAATTTTTCAGGGGAGGTCTCTTTTATCAGGTCAAGAATAGGCAGAAATTTTTTTGGATCATTCGCATAATAGCGATTGAAAGCATCCCGAATCAGTTCATCTGCCTGAGCTAAAACTCTGGAATTTGGGAGCGCACCCGGTTTGCGATGAAAAGTCTTGATGTAATGAGCGATATCAAGCGAATACTTCTGATTCCCAGCCAATCGACGATGAACTGCAATGATATCGTTTCCATCAAGGAACTCGATCCTATCCACCAACATCTTCAGTGTAATATATCGAGGACGGTATGTATCCGGAATTGAGTAGAAGTTCCCGTCAAATTTTACCAATGAATACCGCGAAATAGTTGCACGTTTCAGTTCGCAGTTTTCAAATTCGAGTGTTGGCAATGGATGCATCAAGGCTCGCTCTTGATCAAGGCCCTGGACCAGCACATCGGATCGACGATAGACTGGATGGCCGTTTATCTCGCCAAGGCGCATTTTTAGCCATTCAGCAGCCTCATTTATGGATGCAAATGAACTCCTTTCGCTGAAAGTGGCACGCCGGACATAGCCTACACTTTCTTCGTCTGTCCCTTTCTCGTTAGGTGAAGCTGGATTGCAGACACAGGGCTGAAAACCGAAATGCATAGAGAATTCCAGAAATTTATCATTGAACTGCTGCTTTCGAGAATCGTATACAGCAGCCATTCTGTCATAGAATATCGCCTCGGGAACTGAGCCGATCTCGCGGAAGAATTCGATGTGGGCCTGGATCACTTCCAGACGGGTTGATCTGTTATAGAGGCGAGCAAATCGATAGAGCGAGAAGGGCAAGACGAAGACCGCAAGGTAGAATTTCTGCCATACTCCGGCGATATTGAGTGTGACTTCGCCCCAATCGAATTCTGCACGCTGACCAATGCGCGGCTCCTGCAAGATAAACACCTCTCGGGGTGCATTAGTGCGTTTCCAGCGGACAACTTCGTCCTTGACCGTGGTATAACCTATTTTATGACCATCCTGGACGAGAAGCTCCCAGATTCTTTTTGCCGTGAGTCGTTGTTTTTTGGGGCATCCCATGTTTGACTCAAGATATTGATGTATCTTCTGACGGACAAGATCAGTGAGAACGCGAGAGGGTTGAACGATCTTTCGGTTTTTGGGAATGATCTCCTCCGCCAATCCTTCTTGCACATCTTTGACCTGATGAAGATACTTTTTCACAGTGTTCCGGGATATGTTCAGTTCGCGGGCTACTTTTTTGTAGGACTTATGGAGTTCGTACAGGTCTACGATTCTACGTACATCTGCCATCGTTTTCACCTTACCGCCCACCTCTCAGAGTACTTGGAGAGGGAAGGCTTTCCTTTTTGGGGGGGGGTCAAAAACGAACTGGCGTTTCCTTAAATAGGGGGGTCAAAATTGAGTCGGCGAATACAACAAGATTCATGCAATGGAAATTGTAGAGGATCACGTTCACTTGTTCCTGGAATTCCACCCAAGCATATCTCTATCAAGAGTTGTTCAATACTTGAAAGGAAGCAGTTCTTATCGATTGTTCAGACTTCATCCTGAATTGAAAAAAAGCTATTGGGGTGGAAATCTATGGTCAAGCGGCAAATTTTTCGTTCTGTAGGAAATGTAACTGCTGGAACGATTGCGCACTATATTAGGGAGTCTCAAGGAAAAGCTGTAACAGAGGTCCGATTTTTCAAGTCAATGGCTTCAGGTCAACGAAGACTGGATGATTTCTGAATTCCGGAGAACGGCAGCATGCGGCCCGAAGCATACCCCGTCCCTTTAGGGCGGGGTGGCCGCGCGCAGTTTGATTTTAAGATTCTGAGTTTGCTTCGCTTCAATTTTTTAAGATTGCGACAACAATAGACTTCCTATGAACGTCCAATCTGCGATCCACTAACTTTATATCTTTAAACTTCTGTACAGAATTCTGTCTTGATATTGTAAATAGCATATGATATGCCATTTCAGAATCTTATATATATGGCCAAATAAAAAGGTGCTAAAGTAATGACTGATGAGGATATTACCATTGCAATAGATGTCGGCGGAACAAATACACGTATATGTATTAGTTTTATAAAAAATAATAAAATAACATCCTCCTCGAATTGTCCCCACATAACTAAGAAGGCGATTCATTCTAAAAACGATTTGGAAAGTTTTATTAAATATACATTAAAATCCATTTTTGAAAAACAATGCAAAATTAAGTGCGCGATTGATTTTGCTGGTCCTGTATTTGAGCATAGAAAGGCAAAGATTACAAATTGGTGTGGATCTCCAACTATAACTTTAAGGGATCTAATTAATTGGGGATTTCCTGATGATCGCACACTAATGCTAAATGATCAGGAAGCAGCAGCGTATGGTCTGTTGAACCTGCTCGAGGAAGATCCAACGTTATCTAAATCTTGTAAAAATATTTATAGGCAAGAAAATGAGGTTCTGCATGTTTCGCCGTTTTCAAGTATGATCCTTTTATCCCCTGGAACAGGCTTAGGCACCGTAGGAATCATTTATGGAAAAGCAAAAAACGGAAACACACTCAGGATTATATTGCCATCTGAAATTCAGCACTCACCCATATATCCGTTAGATTATAGACACGAGAGGCTGATCAAATGGTTTAGGAAAAATATTAACGCTGGTATATGGCCTAGCTGGGAAGATTTTGCATCTGGTGATGGGCTGGTAAATATCTATAAAGGTATGCAAAATATTAATAATATATCCCATTTGTCTGGAACTTATATGAGCAGGGAGCTTTCAGCTGAAAAAATTGCGGATAATGCAATTAAGCGAAATGATCTGCTATCAGAACAAGCTCTTGATCTCTATTACAGATGCGTTGGACGAATGGCTCAAACCATGGCTTTATTGCTTCAACCATATGGTGGAATTTTCCTATGCGGACATTCTATAAATAAAAACGAAATTTTTATTGACCATAGTGGAATGATTCGCGAGATTCATTCAAATAAAAATCAGAGGGATCTTCTTATGCAATTTCCTATCTATATCATAAAGGATGAAGATATTAATATAAAAGGGGGCCTCTGGATATGCAAAGAAATGATACCAAGTATCTGAATCTATACATATTGACCAAATGGCACTTTTTAGCCCTTACTATGTCATTGCGAAATGTTTTAGTGGAGCTTTTGGAGACTTCACAAAGGCTCGCTTCTGCAAAAGATTGATCTTACAGAACCGTACTCTCCTTAAAGTCAGGTGCGAATCATGAATCATACTGGGGCCATAGAGAGGGCGAAGGAGCACTTCGCCGCGCTGCTCAGTGAGCAGCTCAAGCGCATTGATCAGATGAAAGCGGAGGAGGAATGGGCGGACTACAGCCGGCTTATGCCGGTAGTGATCGGTGTGGTAGGAGGAGATGGCATCGGCCCCTTCATCACCAAAGAGGCTGTCCGGGTGCTCGAGCAGATTCTGGCAGAAGAGATCCGGTCGGGGAAGGTTGAGCTGAGGTGGATCTCCGGCCTTTCCATCGAGGAGAGGGCGCAGGCGATGAAGGCCCTTCCTGAGGAGAGCCTGGCGGCGCTCAAGCAGTGCCATGTGATACTGAAGGGCCCCCTCACCACCCCCAAAAAGGGGGACAAATGGCCAAACCTTGAGAGCGCCAATGTCTCCATGCGCCGGGAGCTGGACCTCTTCGCCAACGTCCGGCCGGTGAAGGTGCCGGAGAAGGGCATCGATTGGATATTCTACCGGGAGAACACTGAGGGGGAGTACGTCCTGGGGAGCCTGGGCTTAAATGTCACCGATGACCTGGCAGTGGACTTCAAGGTGATCACCAGCCAGGGAGCTGAGAGGATCGTCCGCCTGGCATTCGAGTATGCCCGGAAGAACGGAATCAATAGGGTCTCTGCAGTCACCAAGGCCAATGTGATCAAGACCACTGATGGCAAGTTCCTGGATATAGCCCGGCGAGTGGCAGGCGAGTATCCTGATGTTCAGTTCGATGACTGGTTTGTGGACATAATGGCAGCAAAGCTGGTGGATGAGAAGCGGAGGCGCGAGTTTCGGGTGATCGTCCTGCCCAACCTCTATGGGGACATCCTCACCGATGAGGCGGCTGAGTTCCAGGGCGGTGTGGGCACTGCCGGGAGTGCGAATATCGGCAAGAGATATGCCATGTTCGAGGCCATACATGGCTCTGCGCCGCGCATGGTCGATGAGGGCAGAGCGCAGTACGCCGATCCGGCGAGCATGATGCGGGCCTGTGTGATGATGCTACGCCATATCGGCTTCTCCCAACAGGCCAACCGGATGGAGATGGCCCTTGATATCTGTGGCCAGTTCGAGAAGAGGATACGCATCACCGGCCGGCCCGATGGCGCTACGGGTGCCCAGTTCGCAGATTATGTGCTTGAGACCATATCCAATCCCGATCTGCTGGGCCGCTGGCAGAGCTATCAACCCTCTGGAGAGGCAAAGCTTTAGCTGGAGTAATCCCATACTAAAGATCCGTGGAAAATCTTGCAGAAGCATTTCTGAGCTTGAGCCGAGAGGATATCTCCCTTCTGGCTGCGATTGAAAGAGGGATGAGGACCCATGAGTGGGTCCCAACCTTTCTGATAACCAAGCTCTCCGGCCTCTCCGCCGGCAAATCAGAGTACCTCCTCCAGCGCCTTTATGAGAGGAAGCTGGTGGTGCGGGAGGCGCAGCACTATCTGGGATATCAGATAAACTTCGATTCTTATGACCTTCTGGCGCTCTCGGAGCTGGTCCGGCGCGATCAGGTGAGAGGCATAGGGGGAGAGATTGGGGTGGGAAAGGAGTCTATCGTCCTTCTCGCCCAGGGCGATGTGCCCCTGGCCATCAAGTTCCATCGCCAGGGGCGGACCAGCTTCAGGCATGTACGCCGCCTGCGCGATCACCTTGTGGATAAGCCTCGGGTTCCCTGGCTTTATGCCGCTGCCCTGGCGGCAAGAAGAGAGTTTCAGGTGATGACAAAGCTCCATCCGGATGTCTCCATTCCCCGGCCGGTGGCCATCAGCCGACATGCTCTGGTCATGGAGCAGGTCCCAGGGACGCTGCTCAACAGGATGGCCCTCTCCGATCCCGAGGAGGGCCTGAGGCTGATTCTCCATGAGGTGGGACGGGCCTTGGCTTTGGATATCGTTCATAGCGACCTGAGCGAGTTCAATATCATGATCGCCGCTTCAGGGCCGGTGATAATCGACTGGCCTCAGGCGGTGGATGCCACCCACCCCCATGCAACTGATCTCCTGCAGAGGGACCTGAGCAATGTATTGAGCTTCTTTTGGAGAAAATACCGCCTGGAAATGCCGCTGGAAGAGGCGCTCTCGATCGTCCGGGGGGCAGAGGGGATTTGAGCATCTTTGGGGTGGATATCGCCAGCGGCTCACCGGGCAGCCGCAGAGCTCCCAGCTACTCATTGGTGATCCTGGAGGGGGACTCGCTTGTCCCTCACCATATGATCAGCAGGCATAAGCTGATCCGGATGATCAGGGAACGGCAGCCGGAGATAGTGGCCGTGGATAATGTGCATGAGCTGGCAGAGAGCCACAGGGACCTGATCAACCTTCTGCGCCGTCTCCCTTCCTCCACCCGTCTGGTGCAGGTGACGGGCGGGGAGAGGCCGGAGTCCCTGGTCCGTCTGGCCCGCTGGAATGGCATCACCTTCGATCGCACCAAACCCCTGGAGGAGGCCGAGGCCTCGGCCAGGCTGGCGGCCAGGGGGGTGGGGGCGGTCGTCTCCGCCTTTGAGGATAGGACGCTGATCAAGGTGAGCCGGAGGCGATCCCTGGGCAGGGGTGGCTGGAGCCAGAACCGCTACACCCGCAAGATCCATGGCGCAGTGATGTCTCTGGCCCGTGAGGTGGAAAGGCAGCTTCGCGAGGCGGGCCTGGAGTACTCCCTGCGGACGGTGGAGGGGCTGGGCGGCTTCACCCGGGCGGAGTTTCTGGTGGAGGCCCCGCGGGATAAGGTGCATATCAATGCCGGCTATTCAGTCGATGCTCAACTGAAGGTACAGAGCATAGAGAGGCCTGCTCTGCAGTACAAGCCCCTCCTGCACCGCAGGGGCTACATCATCGTGGGCCTCGACCCAGGAACCACCACCGGCATCGCCGCCCTGAACCTGCGGGGGGAACTGGTCGATCTGATCAGCTCCCGTGCCATCTCCTCCTCGGACGTGATCGAGTGGATAGCTGCCCGGGGAAGGCCGCTGATTGTCGCCACAGATGTCTCTCCCACTCCGGGGGCAGTGGAGAAGGTGAAGAGGGCCTTCAATGCCATCCTGTTCAGTCCGGGAACGGATATGGCGGGCGAGGAGAAGATCGCCCTGGGCAAGGAGCTGGGCTACAGGAACGATCATGAGAGAGATGCCCTGGCCGCCGCCCTGGCCGCCTTCAAGAGATACAAGAACAAGTTCATGCAAGTGGAGAAGAAGGCGCCGGCGGAGGTTGACCCCGATGAGATCAAGGCCCTGGTGGTCCGGGGCTATTCCATCGAGAATGCCATCGCCGAGTTCACCCAGGCATCCCCGCCTGAGGGCAGGCCATCGACGGCTGCCCCGGCGGCCACCCCGGTCACAGGGGCAGCTGCCACAGATCCCGATGCAGCCGGACTGCGCTCGCAGATCCAGCAGCTGACTGAGCAGGTGAGGACTCTGCGCTCCTATGTGGATGAGCTTCGGTCTCAGATGGCAAAGAAGGATGCTGATCTGCAGAGGGCGAACGAGAGGCTGGACCGGGCCAAGGACAAGACCCTCCGGGAGATCAAGAGGGAGCATGAGATCAGGATCCGGGAGAAAGAGATTGAACGGCTGCGCTCTATCCTGCGCGCGGAGAGGAAGTACACCAAGAGGCTGAAGAGGACTGTGGCTGCCCGGAAGAGGGCGGAGAGGATAGAGGCGGTGAAGGGGCTGCGCCGCTTGAAGCCTGTGGCGGCCTTCTCCCGCGAGGCAGTGCTGGCTGCGGCGGAGCGTTATGCTCTCGCCGAGGGGGATCTCGTCCTCTTGGAGGATGCCAGCGGCGGGGGAAGGAGCACAGCAGAGATCTTCCGGGAGAAGGGAGTGGCGGCGATAGTGGCAGAGGGGGAGATGGCCCCAGCGATGCAGGAGCACTTCCTGGATCTGGATCTTCCCGTATTCACCTCCAGGGAGGTTGCAGTACAGAGGATCGATGGCCTGCCCTTCATCCGGCCGGAGGAGCTGGAGGCGGCGCGGGAGAAGTGGGGGGTGCAGCAGAAGGCCCGGCAGGCGAGGCGGGAGGCGGAGAGGCTGGAGAGCCTCTTTCAGGATTATAAAGCGGAGAGGATGAAGGAGGAGAAGAGGAAGAAGAGGATGGAGCAGAGGGAGAAGATGGGCAGGAGGGAGGGGTATAATTGAATCAGCCCCTCAAATCTGATTTCTGGAGGCCTCCAGGAGGCCTTCCATAGGAGCGATATCTTTCGGCGCGCCCTGGCTCTCTATCGATTCCAAGAGCCATTCTGATTCCGGGCGGCCGTTCCTCTGGCCGCAGCCGGGAGCTGAACCATTTGTAAATTGGGATCGAATGAGGCAGACGGTTGCCCTGCGCCCGGGATCAAGCTGCATCTTTGGGGTGGTCATCCGATCGGCGCACGGCACTCCGATCGACCTTTGATATCTGCCAGGCCACTGTGAGCAATATGCACAGATGCGAGCGAATTTTTTCCCGGGCTCCGTTGATCCCCAAGCCCATCTTCAGCCCTGTATTGATCTTGGGCTTACACCCCGATCACCTTTCTCATCTTCTCCTTCCAGGCAGCCACCTCGTCGGCATTGATGACATCGATCGATCCGCCCTGGAACTGGCCTTCAACATCGCCCATCCTCTCCTCCATCCATCCCTCGATCTCCAGGTAGAGGTTCTTCAGGGCATCCAGGACCTCAGGGTCTGCCTTCCACAGGCCCCTCTGCTCGGCCTCCAGCAGCCGGCGTCCCATCTCCTCCATAGCCCAGGGGTTGTTCTCCTGGAAGAACTTGCGGTTCTCCTCATCCATGATAAAGGTCCGGGCGATGTCATCGAAGATCCAGTCGTCAACCTCCTGCGTCGTGGCCTCCCAGCCGTAGACCCTCCCCACACGCTTGGATATGTCGCCTGCACCCTTGTAGCCATGCTGCTTCATGCCCTCAATCCACTTGGGATTGAGAAGCTTGGTCCGAACGACGCGGCGGACCTCGTCTGCCAGGTCCCGCACCTCAACATGCTCCGGCTCTCTGGTGTCTCCGTAGTAGGCCTTAACATCCTTGCCGGAGAGGTGTCTGGCGGCTGCAGTCATCCCTCCGTGTGTACCGAAGTAACAGCAGCATCCGAATAAATCGTACTCATCGCTGACCACCTTATTGTAGGTCACATCCACCGACTTGAGGGTGTTGACGAAATGCTGATGCGACTCCCTCCCCGCCACGCCTTTTCCATAGGCATAACCATTCCAGTAGACGAAGATGTCGGAGAGATCCTTCCCGTCCTTCCATGCCGAGGCGTAGACGGCCAGATTGGTGCCGGACTGATAGGTTCCCGGCTTGCTGGCGAATATTCGAAGGGTTGCCTCTCGCCAGTCCTTTGCTGTGCCGTTCTCCAAATTGGCCAGGGCGTGCTTGCGAACGTGGTTCATCTCCAGGGGCTCATCGAGCGCCGCCACCGCCTGCACAGCTTCGTCGATTGTATCGATGCAGTTGGGGAAGTTGTCTCTGGTGATGCCCGAGACCCTGATGGTCAGGTCGATCCTTGGGCGGCCGAGCTCTTCCAGGGGTATTATCCTGAACCCCTTCAGCCTTCCATTAGAAAGCCAGACCGGCTCTGCGCCGAGCAGGAAGAGCATCTGAGCCATATCCTCTCCATCTGCCCACATGATGTCGCTGCACATCCAGAAGAAGGCGACGTTCTCGGGATAGCGACCCTCATCACTCCGGTGCTTGGAGATCACTGCTTCGCCGAGCTTGCAGCCCACCTTCCAGGCGGTCTTGGTGGGCACCCGGTAGGGGTCCAGGGAGTAGAAGTTGCGCCCTGTGGGCAGAACATCGTCCCGGCCACGGGTGATAAGCCCGCTCGGCCCCGCCTCAATATAGCTGCCCCCAATGCCGTTCAGCAGGGATTCGATCTCCAGCGAGGCCTCCATCCGGGCCTGGAGATCGAGCACCTTCTCTTTAATGGCCTGCAGCTTATCCTCATAGCCTGCAGCAGGAAGGCCCAGAACCTCGCACGGCTCGGCCCCGCCTTCCTGAAGATATACGCCGATGAGCTGCTTGCATACTCCATCGATCATCTCCAAGAGCTGCCCATGCGATTTGCCATATCTCTCGTTCATGGCCCCCGCCTCAGCCAGCAGCTCTTCCAATGAGAGCCCCATCATGGAGGCGACTGTGCTGCGAAGGGGGACGCCATTCCCCTCGAATCTCATTATGGAGTTTATGAATTCGATGCGCTTTTCGTCCTGCGGCAGTTCGCCGAATATGTGCATTCCCGAATCTATCTGGGTGTTCCTGATGCGGCTTAGCTGATTGTGTGCCTCAGTCACAATCTCTCCTGCCGGCATACTATCGAGCCCCTTCATGCCCTTATCGAGATTGGCTGCCTTGAGGGCATCGATGAGCAGATGGCGCAGTTCGTGCGAGCGGGCATGGTCATGCTTGGCGGTCTCGTATTCGCCCAGCAGCCGGTCCACCTCCAGCAGCTCATCGTAAAGCCCAGATTCAGTCATGACAGTCTGCATGTGGTCAATCAATACGGCATAGCTGCGCCTCTTGGCAATGGTGCCCTCGGGCGGATTGTCTGCATTGTAAATGTAAAGATGGGGGATTGTGCCGATGCATATGTCGGGATAGCAGTCCTTGGATAGGCCCACCCCCTTGCCGGGCAGGAACTCCAGGTTGCCATGAGTGCCGACGTGGATCAGAACATCTGCGCCGAATATATCCTCCAGGTAACGGTAGGTGGCCATGTACTGATGAGTTGGAGGAACATCGGGATCGTGCAGGATCTTGCATACCTGGCCATCGCAGCGTGCTCCGGCACAGCCGCGCTTGGGCTGCACGCAGATCACCACATTGCCATACTGAACGCCGGTGATGACTATCTTGCCCTGGTAGAGCATGGCCGCAGGGATGCCATATTTGGGCTCTCCAGGCGGATTTCCCCAGGCATCGCAGACCCGGTCCTTCACCTGGGGGGTGAGGGCATTGAACCACTGCTCGTACTCCTCCTTGGTCTGATATGCCAGGACGCCGCCTTTGGCCACAATCTCCTCGATGGGCGTCCAGCGGAACTCGGAGATGGCCTTTCTGTTCATTATGGTCTCGATCAGCTCTTTGCCGCTCTTCGGGATGCTCTCAAGGTAGTAGCCGGCCTGATCCATTCTATCCATGATGCGTGCAACGCTCTCTATGGTATCCAGGTGCGCGCCGCCGCCCACTGATGCTTCCACTGAGGTGCAGGGATTGTTATGGAATATGAAAGCCACACGCCTCTCGGTTATGGGCTTTCTGGCCAGCTTGGTCCATCCCTTAACTCTTCTGGCAAGCTTCGTGCAGCGCTCAGGGATAGCCGTACGCATCTCATAATCGCCTTGCTTCGATCTGGCACCGATGACGATGGGCTCTATCATCCCTTCGAACTCCGGCATGGACACAGCCCAGCCTATATCATCGGAAAGTCCGATGCTGTTCTCCCATTCCTCCAGGGTCATGCGGGTGGAGGGGATGGGCTCAAATACAGGCACATTCAGCTCCTTCAATAGAGCGATGCCGGTTTGGTTCTTCTCTGTCCCGCTCATATTGTTCTTGTCCTGGCCCAGGAAGAAGGCGGCCGTCTTTACCATGACGTCTATGATCGGTTTGCCGTCGATGAAGAAGTAGTCCCGTACCACCTCGCCCATGCTCCTGGTGCCAAGATCATCATCTTTAACTGAATATGAGAACACAGGAATTACGTTCAGTCCTTCCCTTTCCAGAGATCTGATCAGCCCCTCCTCTGCGGCCATATCTCTGTTCGCCCAGTAAAACCTGGAGAAGAGAAGGCCTACAACAGGGCCGTCGTCAGGCTCATACCACTTGAGATACTCATGAATATCCTCGAAGTGATGCGGGGCATCTGGATGGTATGCCCCCTCCCATGGCATGGGACTGGGTGGAAGGGCGTCCACATCATTGTGCAGCAGCTCCCGGCAGAGATACAGGAACATGTTCTTTATGTTGCTCTCTCCGCCATGCGTCAGGTAAGCATTTGCAGTTATCACAACATCTGCGGGAGCTGTAGAGAGCATCCAGTAGGCCTGATCATAGCCCAGGCAGACGATGGGCTTGATCCTTCCCAGCTCTCTTAGACTCGGCTCCATCTCGTCCCAGATCCCACTGCTGCCGCGGTGAATGAAGATCAGGTCGCATTCCTGGCAGGCCCTCAATGCCTCGGAAATCCTGTCCGGCTGATCATCAAGCCTCTGAGTGGAAAAGAGCTGCATATCTAAGGCCAGATGTCTTCCGGCCTTGGTGAATACGGATATATATGCATTACCTACAAGGCATGTGATTCTCATGAACGCATCCCTTCAAATGATTCAATGTTACTTTGATCTAATATGATCATATTTTATCCTCAATCAATACAGTAAATACATCTATAGTTATAAGAATTTCCGTTTGGTTAACAGTAAAAAAGATGGGTTTGCGAGAGGCTGCAGCTCATCGGGCTGTTGCATACCGCCAAGCTGGGCCATCATATTTCATTCTGGATGCTTTCCAACTCTCGATCAGTTGCAGGCGAGGTCTATTTATTTGGTTGCCTTCCACCCTGGAGTATATGAATACCTTCCTGTTTTCCTGAGGATATATAATTGGTCTTGCAGAATTCGCTTCTAAACACTTTTAAAAGAATATCTGCCCCCACCTTTCTCCGCAACCAGCCTGAAGAGCATATCCCATCCTTTAGGGAGGAGTGGACATCTGCGGTTTGATTATAGAGGATCTCCAGAGTATAATCGAAAGCGAGAACTGCAGGCATATCACCAGCATCGCCGTAGATGCCAATTACAGCAGATAAAAAAATGTGATGCCCTCATTTAATTCTCATCCAAGGGCGGATAGACGAATATTCTCTCCTCCGGGAACTCGATCCCCAAGAACTTCAAGTACTCGCGGTATACATCTTTGGGATGTAGATCTGCATCCGGGTGCAAAATTTTGGCTAGATATGTCTGCCCGACAACGCTGTCCATTCCGAACATCATATCCCAGTAGATCACATGAACGTCTTTGTCGGATATTGCTGGTATCTTTTCCCCACCTGCCCGGCCTATGATCTCATCTGCTATACCTTCTAGAGTCGTTGTGTCCTGTGATGCTGACCTATCCCATCCGATCTTATCTGAGGATTGAATCCTTATAATTGCAGAGGGATTCTGAGTTATCACCCACTCCCAGGTGACCTTTGGATACATCTCTTCGAGATCCCCTGCGATATTGATTCCCCCGGATTGCCTGATCATTTCATCGATCCCGGAGCCCATCCCATAAGTGGCTAATTCCCCCAGCCCACCTTTATTATTGCTCTCAAAGTAGACATTTGGAATGTCATCGCCCTTGATGGCATTGGTGATCTTCGTGCGGCTAGAATCCAGCCAGTCCAGATAATCTTGAGCCTCATCATTGCGGTTCAATATCTTTCCAAGGAGCTGGACGTCCTGCGTGAGGTTCTCCGGCTTGTAGAAATCAAGACCTACGACGGTTATATTTCCAAAGGGCTTCAATCCCATAGCTACATTCGCTGCTCCATAAGGTTTATCGGGATAGGTGTAAGCGAGGACGATGATGTCGGGGACTATTGTATCTCCCTGGCGGGCGATCTCGCCGATCTGTTCGAAGTTGACCTCGTTCCATTTGCCCACACCCTGCTTATTCTTGAGACTTGGGAATATTTCGACCTTCGATTTCAGGTTATCGCTGACTCCTATGATCTTATCTCCATCTCCAAGCATCATCACTGCTTCCGCATGATCGGTGCTAAGGGTGATGATCCTTTGTACCGGCATGGGTATGGTTATGGTCCGTCCGGCTGAATCACTGATGGTCAACGGGTATTCTGTCTCCTCAGATAAGATAGGATGAGATAGAATAAGGATACATAGTGTAGCAGCTAAACAACTCAACGGGGCTCTTGAAAGCATGTTAATCCATCCATTCTGATATGATTTTTTTGCATCATTGTATTCTTTCCTTATATATCTTCTCTATAAAGTATTACTTTAGCATCTAGTGTACGATCAACAGGCTTTATCTTTATGACTTGCTTTTTAATATGACATAAGCCTTATATACGTCAGTGGCACGAAAATAAAAAAAAGGCGATTGCATGCATCACTTGAAGAGAAGGACCATACCATTTACATCCATTGTAGGGCAGGACGATATGAGATTTGCCCTGATTCTGAATGCCATCAATCCCCGCATCGGCGGCGTCCTGATCCGGGGCGACAAGGGGACTGCCAAATCCACAGCAGTAAGGTCCTTGGCAGATCTACTGGAGACCATCCAGGTGGCATCCGACTGCCCCTTCAACTGTAATCCGGAGAACCCGGAGGATATGTGCGACCAGTGCTATCAGAAGAGCCGATCAAATCAGATCACAGCAGTGGAGAAAAAGACCCCTGTGGTTGATCTGCCCCTGGGAGCAACCGAGGATCGAGTAGTCGGATCTTTGAATGTGGAACGGGCCATAAAAGAGGGGATAAAGGCGCTGGAGCCCGGCATTCTCGCAGCCGCCAATCGTGGCATCCTCTACATCGACGAGGTCAATCTTCTGGACGATCACGTGGCTGATGTGCTGCTGGATGCTGCCGCCATGGGAGTCAACATTGTGGAACGGGAGGGTGTGTCTGTGGCTCATCCATCCAAATTCATCCTGGTGGGGACGATGAATCCCGAGGAGGGAGAGATCAGGCCCCAGCTTCTGGACCGGTTCGGCCTGCAGGTAAGCGTTGCTGGAATTGAGGATGTGGAGCAGAGAATGCAGATCGTCAAGACCGCAGAGGCTTTTGACCTTGACCCGGAGGGATTTGCCAGAGAATGGCAACAAGAGCAGATGGATATGAAGCAGAGGATCTCCAGGGCTCGCCAGCTTCTCAGTCAGGTGAGCTTGAATGATGACCTCCTCCGGTTGATCGCTTCCACCTGCATCGATCTTGGAGTCAAGACGCACCGAGCGGAGATAGTCGTTACCAGAACCGCCAAGACCATCGCCGCCTTCGATGGTCGAACTGAGGTCAGCTTGGAGGATGTCAGGAAGGCCATGGAACTGGCCCTGGCCCATAGGATGAGGAGCAGGCCATTTGATCCGCCCACGTTGAACAAGGAGCGGCTGGAGAAGTCCATCTCCGAAAAGCAGCAGGAACATCAACAGCATGAGCATCAGCAGCATGAGCATCAGCAGCAGGATCAAGAGCCCAAGCAGCAGAAGAAGAATGAGCAGCAGCCACAGGAGGCCTCGGAACAGAAGGGCACAGATCAAAAACAGGCCGCAAAGCCCCAAGAGAGGATATTCGAGATCGGGGCACCTATCGATGTGCGTGCCATAAATATGCCCCGCAAGAGGGACCGGATCGCCCGCCGCAAGAGCTGTGGCAGGAGGATGAATACGCTGTCCCTGCGCAACCGCGGCCGGTATCTGCGCCAGAGGATGCCTCAGGAGGGAAAGGATATTGCCATTGATGCCACCATTCGTGCCGCTGCCCCCTATCAAAAGGTCAGGTCCGGCCCCAATGCCATCATTGTGAGGGGCGAGGACATAAGGGAGAAGGAGAGGGTGGGCAAGACCTCCGCAGTAGTCCTCTTCGTGGTGGATGCCAGCGGATCCATGGGGGCCAATCAGAGGATGGAGAGCGCCAAGGGTGCAGTCCTCTCCCTGCTGATGGACTCCTATCAGAAGAGGGACAAGATCGGCATGATCGCCTTCAAAGGAAAAGAAGCCGAGATCATACTCCCCCCCTGCAGCAGCGTGGACCTGGCCCTTGGCCGCTTGCAAGAGCTCCCCACCGGGGGCAAGACACCCCTATCCTCCGGCCTCTCCCGGGCTTTGCAGCTCCTGCAAGGCGAGCTGAGAAAGGATGAGGAGAGCAAACTGATGATGGTTCTCATCTCCGATGGCAGGGCCAATGAGGGAATGGGTGGAAAGATCAAAGACGAGCTGATGGAGATCTCAGAGAGGATAAAGCACCTGGGGATTCATACCATCGTCATCGATACGGAGGTCGTGGAAAGCTCCTTTCTGGATATGCGCCTGGGCTACTGTCATCAGATCGCTGATAGGTGCCAGGGAAAGTATTATCCCCTATCCAGCTTAACCCCCGAGTCCCTGCTCAGGATTGTAGATGAAGAGCAGAGGCTTCTGTTCGATGATGCTGCCATAAATGAGTATGCTACAACGTAATGCGATGATCGAGATATCGGGCCTGAGCAAGGTGTACTCGGGGAAGAAGGTGGTAGATGACCTGGATCTTGAGGTCGCCCGGGGAGAGCTCTTCGGCTTCCTGGGGCCAAATGGCGCGGGCAAGACCACCACCATTCGCATCCTCACCACCCTCACCAAGCCCTCGTCCGGACGGGTTTTCGTCAATGGCATCGATGTGGCAAAGGACCCGTCCAGGGTGAAGTCGGAGTTTGGCGTGGTTCAGCAGCATTTGAGCCTGAACCGGGATCTGACCATAGGTGAGAACCTGGAGCTTCATGCCCGGCTGCACCACCTTCCATCCAAAAAACGAGAAGAGAGGATAGCAGAACTGCTCGATTATGTGGGGCTGTCCGATCACTCTGATCAGCTCATCGATAGCATATCCGGAGGGATGAAGAGAAGGGCCATGATCGCCCGGGCTCTCATTCACAGGCCCAAGCTCCTCTTCCTGGATGAGCCGACGGTGGGATTGGATGCCCAAACCAGACGCCGGGTCTGGGATCTCATCCGCAGGATGAACTCTGAGGGGGCGACGGTCTTCCTGACCACCCATTACATCGAAGAGGCCGAGGCCTTGTGTCAGCGGGTTGGAGTCCTTCATCACGGCCGGCTCATAGCCCTGGGAGCTCCTTTAGAGCTCAGAAGGAAGCTGGGAATGGTGGCCGTGGAGGTGCAAGGGGAGGCAAATGGCACAACTTACAGCTACTTTCCGGATCGGTCAAGCGCCTCCCAGTTTATTCAGGATCTGCCAGGCTCAGAGAGGGTGATCATGCGACAGTCCAACCTGGAGGATGTGTTCATTGAGCTGACAGGCGAAAGGGTGATGGGAGAGTAGCATGATCGATGCCTTCAGCATACTCTGGTCGGACCTGGCAGCGCTCAGGCGGCGCTGGCCTCGCTATCTTCTCACCACTCTGATGAGCCCTCTTCTCTATCTGGTGGCCTTTGGCTGGGGCCTGGGTCGGGGGATAGATATGAACGGAACCAATTATCTTGATTTCGTGATACCGGGAATCATCGCTCTGACCGCCATGACCACCAGCTTCAATGGGGCCGGCACCAGGCTCAATGTCGATCGCCTCTATTTCAAGAGCTTTGATGAATGCCTCATGGCCCCGGTGGGACTGCCCTCCATTCTCCTGGGGAAGGCCCTGATCGGGGTGGTGAGGGGTTTATTGAGCTCAGTAGCGTTCTTGTTGGTGGCCTTTCTCATCGCCAGGCATATCCATATCACTCTGCCGTTTCTGATCGGGCTGCTGCTGAGCTGCCTTACATTTGCCTTTCTGGGGGTGTTGGCGGCACTGCTGGCCCGCTCTCACGAGGATATGGCCACATTCGGCAGCCTGATTCTGATGCCTATGACCTTTCTGGGCGGCACCTTCTTCTCCGTCTCCCAGGTCCCATTAGGGCTGAAGATGGCCCTGTATGCCCTGCCCCTCACCCACTCCAGCCAGTTTCTGAGGGCGGCGGCATTGGATCAGCCGCTTCCCTGGTCATCTTTTCTGGTTCTCTTCCTCTTCTTCCTGCTGTTTTTAGGTGGAGGGATGATGGCCCTTCGGAGGATGAGCGTTTAGCAGGCCCGGCTGGAAGGGGTCATCTCATGGAGGGATGAGCTCGCCCCTCTTCTCCTTGAACCTTATGAGATGAGAGAGAAGATCGTTACAGGGGGTTGAGATCCCGCTCTCCCTGCCCAGGCGGGAGATGGCCCCGTTCAGGGCCTCGATCTCCGTCCTCCTTCCTGCGAGGATGTCCTGCAGCATGCTGGCGCGGTGATCACTGGTGGGCGGGAGCTGTTTTTCCAGCAGAAAGTGGTAGTACTCTTCTGCATCCTTATGGGGTAGGGTGACATCCCGGGCCCGGCAGACCTGAAATATCTCCTCTATTATCCCCCGGATGATCATCCTGGTCTCCTCGTTCTCCCCCAGCCGGCCGTAGGGAACCTCTAAGATGGCACCCAGGGGGTTGAGAGAGCAGTTGTAGAGCACCTTTCCCCACAGAGCTGACCAGATCTCCTCCCTTGTTACCACCCTGGCCGGGATGCCGGAGAGCCGGAGGTCCTCTTCCAGCGACTGCAAGAGCTGCCGGTTCACCGGGCAGAAGGGCTCTCCCAAGAGGACGTCGTCTGCATTCACAGTGACCTTTGCCAGGCCAGGCCTGGGAATCTCCGCCCCGAAGATCACCCGCGCCCCGACTGTACGCCCCTCGCCCACAAATCTGGCGATCGTCTCCCAGTTGCCCAGGCCGTTCTGGATGGAGACCATGATCCCATCCTCTGACAGGAGAGGGGCCGCCTCTCTGGCTGCATCCAGGGTGTCCTTGGATTTGACTGCGAGGAGGATGGTCGAGAACCTCCCCGCCTCGCTCTTGGGATCGGAGAGAGTCCTGATCTCCTCTTTGGGGACGAGATGCTCTCCCCAGATCCCTCTGATCCCCAACCCCTCCTGCTGCACGGCTCGAAAATGAGCTCCCCGGCCGGCAAGGGTTACATCTCTCCCGATCTTGTGCAGAAAGCCCCCCAGAACGCTGCCGATGGCTCCTGTGCCGAAGACGAGATAGGTAGGGCTCTGGATCTCATTCATTGGGGATCGATCTGTGCGAACGATTTAAGAGGATTTCGAAGATGAAGCGGGCATTGAATGCGAGATTCTCAAGCCGCCGCCTTGATGGTCTCATTTACATTCCATTCCATTCCATTCCATTCACCATTTGCGCCCGCCCGGCCCGATGAGGCTCTCCTGCTAGCCCCCCCGGCCAGCTCATGAGTATGCCTCCAGTGTTCTTTGGGCGCCCTCCTTCATCTTCTGTTTGGCCTTTCCCCGGCCTTTTGCTGAAGCCCCCGGCATCTCATAAAAGCAGAACATCCTGTCGGCCAGCTCGGCCATCCTCTGCAGGTGTGGATCAAGAGCCGGTGCATAGAGCAGGACTGTCGCCTCTCTGGAGGTCTGGCGCAGATGCTGGGCGATGCATTCCACCATCTCTCCTGCATCCTGGTAGAGCATAGGATCATGCTCGATGATCAGGAAGCTGTGGCGGTTCTCATCCAGGATGGTCATGAGCTGGAAGGAGGTGAAGGCCCGGCGGACCTCCAGCTCGGTGATGTTGCGATCCAGCCGGCTGAGAATGCGGGAGTAGTTGCCAGGGATGTAGAGGGTCCTGTAGCGCTGCAGATCGATGTGGCTGTTCAGGGCACAGACCAGCATCTGTACCGGGGCGACCAGGACATTGAATGTCTCTTCCAGCAGGGAGACTGCCGGATGGAGTTCGATTTCCATGGATGAGTACGGGGTGCTTGCAGAGATTAAAGGCCAAGCTGTGTGCGGGGTGAATGTGAGACCTCCCTCGGGAGCCTGTAGATACTCTCACAGCTGGGAACTGACAGGCTCTACGGCCCCGTCGAAAACGGTCACAGCTTCTTCGTTCCTTCCCAGGGCGGAAAGAGCCCAGCGATGGTTATATAAAGTCATAAGTTTCGGGGCTATACACGTGGCGCAATCTCTCATAATCGCTTTATATTATGAGTGTGTACATAAAGTGAAATGGACAGTGGATCCAAGTTAAGGAAATTGATTGCTTCATATGGCGATAAAGAGGAATTCTTGAGAGCTGCAGAAGAGATTATCGAAGAAGAAGAACTGAAGAGGAACAATCTCTTAGCTAGGGATTTAAGAAATATGCTTTATCGTCCAAACAGTTCTATTAATAGTTTTAAATCTTTGAAAATACCCGTTGATAATGAGAGAAGGTTACCATTATTGGAAATAAAGAAATTTAAGAAAGATTGGACAGATCTGGTCGTAACAACTAAGATTCGCAATTCATTAGAGAGTATTATTGAGGAGAATAATAAAAGGGAAATATTAAGTGTTTATGGCCTTAAACCTAAACAAACTCTCTTATTCTTTGGTCCGCCTGGTTGCGGAAAAACACTAACAGCACAAGTATTAAGTGGGATCTTAGGATACCCTATGGTTTATATAAGGTTTGATGGAGTTATATCGTCTTATCTTGGAGAAACAGCCGGAAATCTGAGAAAGATATTTGACTTTATAAGAGATGGTAGATGGATAATCTTTTTTGATGAATTTGATGTTATCGGTAAGCAACGTGACGATCCTTTTGAGCACGGAGAGATGAAAAGGGTTGTCAATAATTTCCTCCAAATGATAGATAATCATTCAAGCGAATCTATAATAATATGTGCAACAAACCATCAGCATTTATTAGATCCTGCACTTTGGAGAAGATTCGATGATATAATTTTATTTGATATTCCTAATAAAGAAAATAGAATCAAATTAATCAAACGCAACCTGCGATCTGTCCGAACTACATCAATGGATTATCATTTACTTGCCGACAATATGAAAGGAATGTCCCCTGCCGATATCGAGATGGTTTGTTTAAACGCTATAAAAGGAATATATTAGATAACAAGGGCACTATTTCAATGGATGATATTAATAAGCAATTGTCAAACCAGAAAAAAAGAATAACATATCAGAAAAATTATATAAAGTTAAAAGACTAATGCAGGAACTTCCACACTTACCGTTAATCAAGCTAGAATCAGACTTGCCAAGGAGTAGAAGGCGCGGGCGTCCAGACAGTGATATTACTCCTAGAGGGCCTAAAGAGAGAGAAAAATTCAGAGAGAAGGCACGCGAAGACTGTGATAAAATATTCAAAGAATTTCAGCAGCTACAAGAACAATATAAAGGTCACATAGATCCAGCTCTTATATATCGGATCGATCTAAAGGGTTCTGTAAAATCCAGCGAAATTGAGCGACTTGGTCTAAAAATATTATCTGTAGTTGATAAGAAAGCTATTATAGTATTTTCTTCGAATAAACATTTCGATGATTTTTATGATAAATTGGATGAATATGTTACTGATTCTGCAAGAAGAAAATACCCCTTTTTAGATGCATTCATCGATCTGGAAAAAATTGATGAAAAAACTAAGAAGGGACCTCATTTATCATCATATTTATCTTCAAAAGAAAAAGCAATTGTAGATGTCGAATTTTGGTTCCTCGGAGAAGATAGAGATTCTGTCCGACAAATGGATAAATGGTCTCGCGAACTAAGAAATATTGTTATTTACAATGGGGGTAAATGGCTCAGCAAATTAAAAACCGGATCTTTTTATGTAATGAGAATGGAATTAAACACGGAATTGATTGATGAGATCATTAAGTTGCCCCAAATAGCATCGATCGACATACCGCCAAGAACTAAGCTATCTATTGCACAAATCAAAGAAGAATCCATAAGAGATTTCGATATCATAGAACCTTCGCTGGATGCTACTGGCGTCTTGGTAATTGACTCAGGAATTACCTCAGGACACCCTCTTCTGGAAAGAGCTGTTGGAGAAGCAAAATCTTTTTTGCGCGGAAAATCTCCGATTGATGAATGTGGACATGGAACATCTATCGCAGGATTATCACTATATGGCGATCTTGTTCAATGTATCAGTGATAAAAAGTTCTATCCAGATTGTTGGTTATTTTCTGCAAGAGTTCTTGATGAAAATGGTGAATATGATAATCAGAAAATGATAGAGTCTCAATTTTTAAAATCATTGAATGTATTTTTGCGCCAATATCCCCAGATTAAAGTTATTAATCTCTCTATTGGTAATGAAAACGATATTATAGGTATTGGAAAGCGTCAATTTAGGTGGGCTTCATTAATTGATGATACATTGTATGAGCTGTCTGCGATCGGTAGAGACATAATAATAGTTATACCTTCTGGGAATTTCGGTCGTGAGCCTCTAATGGGTTTGAGTTTTGTAATATGGAAAAGTCAAGAGTTCCTGCAAGCTCCAGACATGATCGATTAAGCCAGCTTGCTTCGCGGGACTATTGAACTTCGTTATGCCCATCTCATTTCTATATTTTAGAGCACGATGCTTTCGGCAGTAGTTGAAGTGCGCGAAATATAGGGTCATTTGGTTATTCAATTCTGCAGTCTCCTTAGAGAAACCTATGGTTTTCCTTGATATGCGGTTATTATCTTGTCTGCATGTCAGGTTTTGCCGTTCAATGTAGCTGGTAGATATCATTTTGTGGTCTATATCTTTGCCAAATAT
Organism: Methanothrix sp.; assembly: GCF_016706325.1. Classification (NCBI taxonomy): domain Archaea; kingdom Methanobacteriati; phylum Methanobacteriota; class Methanomicrobia; order Methanotrichales; family Methanotrichaceae; genus Methanothrix; species Methanothrix sp. The sequence goes on from NZ_JADJJX010000001.1 coordinate 1,256,408, forward strand.
GATTCTCTTGACCACTTTTTTAGTCTACCGTTGACCCTCATTTTAATGACTTGAGCATATTGTAATAGTTCATCTACGATTAATTTAGGACTTCGAGGTCGCCCTCGCTTGCCTGTTGGTGCGAACGGCTGTAGTTTTCCATATTGCTTTCGAAGAGCTGCTGCATATAGTCTTAATCCATCTGTCACAAAGAGCGGCATTGATCTGAGTCTTTTGGCAGTATTTGAAACGAGCTGATCTGCATTTTCCTGAGATCGCTCACCGATAACATGTGAAAGCACCAACCTGCAATTTGCAGCCATGCTTATCCAGATCCAAGTTCCTTTATCTTCGTATTCACCTTCTCTGGGTAGTGTTTTTTCCCCAAAAGTCCATGCCTCGTCCATCTCTACCTTTGGGGTCTCTACATCCTTCAAGACAACTTCATTGACTTTTTCACTATGCTTTGCTGCTTTCGAGATCCAAGTGCTTACAGTAGATGGTTTTGACTCAAGGATCTCAGCTATTCCTAAGACACTCATTCCACGCATGGCCATTTTTAGAGCCAGCTTGATCTTTTCTTCGTTTGTTCTTGTGTCATAGAATGCAGTGTTAGTTCTATCACAGAATCTGGTACCACATGTGTGGCAAATATATTTCCTGACCTTGCCGGAGCTTATCTTGTAAGTTCCGTACACAGTGACGTTTCTTTTCCCAGCAATTCCAAATAGATTGCACTGCTCATTCGGGCATGCTACATCCAAGAATCGAGGCTTTGGACCTCTTTTGCCCATTTTGCTACACCCCATGTAGCATATAGGAATAGGTTATATAAATAACAGCCGATTGTAGATTCACGACCGGAATTTCAGTAGTGATGATTATAATGACTATCCTCATTGTTTATTCAATGATGAATCGAAGCTGATCAATCCTTCAACAGCAGCATTAGCCATTACCGTTGGGTCCATTAGTCCAGGTCTGAAATCGATTGATCCAGCACGTCGTCCTATAGCAAAGCACCCAGGCTTTCCGTCACCGTTCACACGAACTGGACCTGGATTGGGGGGAATGATCAAGCCAGATCTTGTTGAAGTGGGCGGTGACTGGGTATATCCGGCTGATGAAGATCCATCAATTGGGGTAGTTACGGCGAATAAAGATTTCATTATAAGTAGCCCCTTTGTCGTCGAGAATGGAACCAGTTTTTCAAGTGCGAAAATTTCGAATCTTATAGCCAAATTATGGAATCAATTTCCTTCGGCGTCTGCAAACTTAATAAAGGCACTAATAATATCTTCTTGTTCTCATCCTGAAAAATTCTCTCCTAGGGATGGACAAACTACTTTTGAGTGTTCTTCGCCTCTATGCTATCGGCCAGCATTTGATGAAGGAAAAGTCAACGCCATCTATGGACATGGACGGCCAAATATTATTCAGGCAAGTTCATCGGATCTAAACCGCGTCGTTTTGCTCGATGAATCTACAATAAAGTTGGATTCTGCTAGATTTTATGAAATTCCTCTTCCAAATAATTATTATTCTACAAGGGGTGATAGAGAGCTTTCCGTTGCTCTTTGTTTTGATCCCAGGACAAAGAGAACTAGAGGGGATTCTTATCTTGGCTGTACAATGGAATTTAGATTGCATAGAGGGGCCTCCCTTAGCGCATTAAAAGCAAAATATACAAATCTAGACGATGTCAAGTCTGAAGAGGCGCACCTGAAGGAAATATCCCTCTTGCCAGGACCGCAAGCAAGAAGCAAAGGATGCACACAAAAGGGCTCTATAATCCTAAAGAATCCACGATTTTCGGATGAAAAACTTCAATTGGCATTAATATGCCGCGACAAATGGATTGATGACCCTGCATATGAACAAAAATATGCAGTAGTAGTAAGGGTAGCACACAAATACTCGGTTGACTTGTATACTCCTATAAAATCAAAGATCGATATTAGATTACGCATGAGGGCCCGGGTTTAAAGCAGATCACTAAAAACTGCAGTTCTGTGAATTCTTGACTTGACGACGGCTCCAGCTCGTTCGTCCGTGGATGGATCTGCACGACGCATAATCTCTTGCGCAGGATTCAAGAAATATCGCCATTTTCAAGTAAAAGATGTAGGCTCTGCAGAATAGAGCAGATCTCATAATTTCTATCGTGCTTGGCTTGTAGGCCCGGCTCAAGGCCCATCCTTCACCCTCACCACCTCAATTCCCGCCTGCTCGAGGAATTTCAAGGCCGTCTGGTCGGGATAGGAGTGATGATAGACCACCTTTCTCACACCCGCATTGATCATCATCTTGGCGCAGAGGATGCAGGGCTGGTGGGTGCAGTATAGCGTCGCTCCCTCGATGGATATGCCGTGCATCGCCGCCTGGATGATGGCGTTCTGCTCTGCATGCACCGCCCGGCACAACTCATGGTGAGTGCCGCTCTGGACATTCTCCCGCGCGCAGCCCACTGTATCGCAGTGCTCAAGGCCCGCAGGCGCGCCGTTGTATCCTGTGGTCAGTATCCTCTTGTTCTTCACAAAGAGGGCCCCCACCTGATTGCGCAGACAGGTGGAACGCTTGGCCACCACCATGGCGATCTCCATGAAGTACTCATCCAGGCCGGGACGCTCGATTGAGGGCATCATCCTGGATAGCTCTCCTCTTTATTAATAAGCCCTCTTGGAGACCTCCGGCTGCCAGGGGAGAACGGAAGCTTAATATCCCCTCTTAGCATCGATTGCTCCATATGTCTATTCACTGGGCGGATGTCATAGCCGAGAGGCTGGAAGGCTCTGGCCCCCATACCATCGCTACAGGCATCACCCCCTCCGGACCGGTTCACATCGGCAATATGCGCGAGGTCATGACTGCAGAGGCGGTCTATCGCGCTCTTCTGGACAGAGGGGTGGAAGTGCGTCTGATATACATCGCCGATAACTTCGACCGCTTGCGCAGGCTCTATCCCTTCCTGCCGGAGAGCTTCAAGGAGCACATCGGCAAGCCGCTCTCAGAGATCCCTTGCCCCGAGGGCTGCTGCGCCAGCTATGCAGATCACTTTTTAAATCCCTTCCTGGAGAGCATGGAGCGGCTGGGCATAAAGCCTGAGATCTACCGGGCGGATCTCCTCTACAAGGAGGGCAGATATAACGAGGCCATCAAGACTGCTTTCTCCCGAAAGGATGAGATCGCCCGTATACTGAAAGAGGTCTCGGGCCGCGCCGTCCCCGAGGGCTGGAGCCCCTTTGATGCCATCTGCTCCGTCTGCGGCCGGACGAACACCACCCGGGTTACCGGATTCGACCTGGATGCCGAGACGGTGGACTATGTCTGCTCCTGCGGCAGCCAGGGCACAGTTCCCATGGCTGGCGGGGGGAAGCTGGTCTGGCGGGTGGACTGGCCGGCCCGCTGGCCCATATTCCAGGTGACAGTTGAGCCCTTCGGCAAGGATCATGCTACTGCAGGGGGCTCATATGATACCGGCAAGAGGATCAGTGAGGAGATCTACAATTACCCCGCTCCCTTCCCCGTGGTCTACGAATGGATCCATCTCAAGGGCGTGGGGGCTATGCACAGCTCCACTGGGATTGTGGTCACCATCCAGGAGATGCTGGATGTCGTCCCGCCGGAGGTTTTGCGCTACCTGATCATCAGAAACAAGCCGGAAAAGCATATCGAGTTCGACCCCGGCCTGCCCCTGTTGAGCCTGGTGGATGAGTATGACCAGAGAAAAGGGGATGAGAGGGCCATAGAGCTCTCCAATGTCAGCAAGAGCGGACCCTTTGGGATACCATTCAGACATATGGTCACTGCTGTGCAGATCGCTCGCGGAGATGAGGAGCAGCTCTTCGTCGCTCTGGAGAGGTCCGGCTATGATGTGGTATCCAGAAGAGAGGAGATCCTGGCCCGGGCCAGGAATGTGCAGGTCTGGCTGGAGAAGTATGCTCCCCCTTATGTCAAGTTCCAGTTACAAGAGAAGCTCCCCGCAGAGGTGAACAACCTCTCTGCCGCCGAACGGCAGGGCCTGGGCCTTCTTGCTCAGAGAATAGATGAGAAGACCGCCGCCGAGATCCATGACCTGGTCTATGCCGTGGCCAAGGAGATGAACCTTGACTCCAAGAAGTTCTTCCAGGCGGTATACCTGGCATTCCTGGGTGACAGGCAAGGGCCTAAGGCGGGCTGGTTCCTGGCCAGCCTGGACAGGGATTTTGTCCGGTCCAGGCTAGAAGAGGCAGCCGGATCCCCGGACTGAAAGGAGATGCGTCGATGGGCCAGCCTCACAGGATCTATCTTGCCGGTCCCATATTCTCTGCCGGGGAGATCGCCTGGGCAAGAGAGCTATGCAACGCCCTCCGAGAATGGCTTGAAGAGGCTGATGTGAACGGCCAGATCATTTGGCCCTATGAGCTCTCCACAAACCAATGGGGGGCGAAGGAGATCTTCCAGGAGAACCTGAGGGCTCTGGATAGCTGCGATCTGATGGTGGCCATCCTGGACGGGCCCCAGGTGGATGATGGCACCGCCTGGGAGATCGGCCATTTCTTCCAGCAGAGAAAGAGGGTTCTGGGGATAAGAACCGATATCAGGAATGCAGGGGAGCTCAAGGCCTCCCGCATCAACCTGATGATCGAGTTCTCCTGCCTGAGCATATCCTCAAGCATCAGGGAACTCTATTCTGAGCTGGAGGGGCTGCTGGCTTGACTGCTGGACTGCCTGCTCCTGGCACCTGCTCCTCCTCCTCTTCAGGCTCAACCGCCCCCTCCGCTTCCTCCATAGCCCCCGTCTTCGGCGCCCCTCTTCTTCTGGCAGAGGGAAAGGAACGGCTTCTCATCGCCTCCGACATCCACCTGGGCCTGGAGTATGAGCTCTGGCTGGGAGGGGTGTCCATACCCAGCCAGACCAAAAAGATCCTCGCCGCCCTGAAGGGATACCTGGAAGCGATCCGCCCGGATAGGCTGCTGATCCTGGGAGACCTGAAGCACAATGTGCCAAAGACGAGCTGGCAGGAGAGAAGGGAGATCCCCGGTTTCCTCCACCAGCTATCTGGACTGACAAAGGTGGATATCGTCTCGGGAAACCACGACAGCAACCTGGCAGATATGGTTCCCCTGGGGGTCAGAGTCCATCCCCCTTCTGGAATTGTGCGGGAGGGCAGGGGCTACTTTCACGGCCATACCTGGCCGGAGGAGAGGGTGGTGCGCTCGGGCCTATTGGTTGCCGCCCATCTTCATCCCGCAGTAAGGCTCAAAGATCCTCTGGGCAACTCTCAGAGCCATCCCGTCTGGGCCCGGGCGCCCCTAAAGGCAGAGGCGATAGAGGAGCATTACGGCCTTGCCTCCTCCGGGGAGATCATCATCATGCCGGCCTTCAACCCCCTCTGTGGCGGACTGGCTCTCAATGAGCCGGCAGAGGATATGCGCGGCCCGGTGCTGGCGATGGCCGATATGGAATGTGCTCGTCTCTATCTGCTGGATGGCACTGATCTTGGCCTGCTGGCGGAGATAAAGGCCTCTGGAGGGGGGTCGATCTGAGGCAGAGCAAGGATTATCTGCTCTCCCTCAACTATGCAGCAGGATAAGAGGGATCTGATGGTGAACGATAAAGATCGACTGCTGAGGCTGCTGATTGAGAGGTCGCTGGAGATAAGGCCGGTCACCCTCTCCTCCGGCCGGAAGAGCGACTACTACATAGACTGCAAGAGGGTCACATTGAGCCCGGAAGGGGCCTATCTTACTGCCAGGCTGATGCTGGAGATGATCCATCCCCAGGCCTCGGCCATCGGCGGGCTGACCTTGGGGGCGGACCCCATTGTATCGGCCATATCCGTCCTGAGCCATCTGCAGGGCAGGGGGCTGGCAGGGTTGATAGTGAGAAAGGAGCCCAAGAAGCATGGCACCATGAGCTATGTGGAGGGTCCGATGCTGGAAGAAGGGGCAAAGGTGGCAGTGGTGGAGGATGTTGTCACCTCCGGAGCCTCACTGCTGAGGGCCATTGAAAGGATTGCCGCTGCCGGCTATGAGCCGGTGCAGGCCTTGGCCATACTAGACCGCCAGGAGGGGGGGCGCGAGGCCATCGAGGAGCGCGGATTCCACCTGCAGGCGCTCTATAATCGCAGCGATCTGGGATTGGATGACCAAAAAGCAAATTAGTTGGAGCTTGAGCTGACCTTGCACATTCTATCCTGGTGCAGGGCCTCCCAATTCCGGAGCCTCCTTTCAGCCCCTTTGCTCGGTTGCCGGTCTGTTCCGTTCTGGATTCAGATCATACAAGTATGGGGCATCCTCTGGGTGAGGCGCTCTATAGCCATCTGGACTGATGGGCATGGTGCTGTTTCCCATCAACTGGCTCTGATTCAGAGGAGCATAGCCCGGCGGATAGAGTTCAGATCCGTTTATCCCTTGGGGGCCCTCGCCTGACTGGGGTGAGATGCCCGCGGGATACATCTGACCGGGCTGCATGGGCATAGTCTGGCCCATGACCATGAGGGTGGACAACAGGGCCAGATTTCTCCAGGACCCATCTTCTGCATACAATACCTGAGAGGCTATAGTATAATTGCCGCTTTGCATTGCTCTTATGGGATAACTGATGGGCGCGGTTATGCCGGGATACAGTTGTGCTGTCTGACCTTCCGGATTGCTGGTCTCAATGCCCGGAGGGAGTTCGGGTGTGACAATCGCCTGAGTGGCGTCGCTTCCGTAATAGGTCAGCGAAACTGTTACCATAGCATTCTCGCCTACATTTAACGCTGGAGGCACGCTCTGATAGGCGGTCAGTTGTGCCACGGCCGACCACATGAGCGCACCTATCCCGAGGAGCAAAAGAACCCACACCAATCCCAAATGTTTCATCGAGCTTCCTTTTTTCCCGGCGAGATTTAAAGATAGCTGTCATACGAGATTTATATGAGCTCTACTTGCCATATCGATAATGATTCTATCGAATAAGAGAGGGTGAGCTTCTCTTGCCCTATACATAAAATACTTATTTGCATTGAAGATATGCATATCTGATGGACGTCTCTTTCTCTGCCTGGCGGCATTCGCGCGAAGAGAGCTTGCAGCTCAAAGGGGATAGCTTCTCCTTTCTCTTCGATAGGCGCTACACCAACAGGCTCAATCGAATGAGCCGGGTCTTCTTCGAGGCTTATGTCGTCGCCACCAAAGAGCTGGCTGCGCAGGAGGATCGCTTTCCCAGCCTCAGCGAGATCGATGCTAAGATGGAGAGCGGCGCTGTCTATGCATTCAAAGATCGACTGATGAAGAACACTGAGTTCTTCGAGGAGGTCAAGATATCCGGCGTCTCCTACCTGGTTCCGCGAGCCCTGAAATTTGTGGATTCCACGGGCACATATACTGATCTGATACTGAACTTCGATGAAGGGGCGGTGGTCTTGCCTACACGCAGGAAGACCCCCTCCCTCGGTGGGCCTGCTGCTCCCTCCTCCGATGAAGAGGAAGCTGTCACCTTCGAGCCGGAGGATGATGCTGAACTGGCAGCGGAGCCGGATGAGAAGTCCGCGGGCGAGCTCAAGCCAAAACCCCCTTCCCATCTCTTCGAGGAGGAGGAGAGCATCGCGACGGAGAATGGGGCCGCTGGCATCGTCGAGCAGCCTATAGCGAAGGGGGAAGGGATGGCACCGTCCAGGATCGCCGAGCCCGCTCCAGCCACATCATTCTCGGATAAAGAGCCACCAGTGCCCCCTGCGAGAGAAGGGCTGAGCAAAGAGATGTTGATTGCCGGGCTGGCAGGATTGATGATTCTTTTTGCTGTGGGGGCATATCTATTCTCTGGCGGCTTCACAACAGATGGCCAGGTCGCCAATAGTTCTGGCAAGCCCTTGATATTTGTTGATTACACTGCCTCTTTAGTAAATTTCAGCAATGAGAGCTATCTGGGCTTTGACATAATCAATCCCCAGGGAATGCCCAATGAGATTGAGATGAGGCTTCCTCCGAATATCGATCAGAGCATCAGTGCCCAGGGGGGAATAGTGACCATCACCCATGGGGACCACACCCTGGTGAAGATGAACAGCAGCACCGATGCCAGCGTGAAGATATATCTGCTCAATAACTGGACTGAGGTTCCCCTGACCCTCAGCTTTGCGAGCATTGAGAACTATGATACCGGCCTGCAGGTTCATGGCCAGGATTACTATGTCACGCGCAAGAACGATACCCTGATCTTAAATCTGAATCTGACTGGGGATGGCGTGAAGTTTGAGCAGAGCTACAGCAAAAAATCCTGATCTCTCTTTTCTGGCGGTGCGGGCTAAAAGAGAGGATACATTTGCTGCTCTCAGGAGCATCACTGCTCAGGGATTGCTTGATCGCAGCCGCAAGGTGGTGGAGAGGGGAGTCTATACAGAGATACCTGTCACAGCCAGCGCCCCTGGCTTTCGGATTATATCTCAGGATGCTCCTCTTTACTATCGAAAGGCACCGGATCTGGCTGAATCTCTAAGAGGCCAGCTGCTGCCAGAGGAGATAGAGCTTCTGCCTCGAGGATGGTATATCCTGGGGAATGTGATAGTGGTCAAGATCCATCCGCGCCTTGAGCCTCACCAGGCCCGCATAGGACGGGCGCTGCTGGACTGCTATCCCCGCTGCCGGAGCGTCCTGCGCGATTATGGCATAGAGGGCCCTTTCAGAGAGCCGGTCCGGGAGATCATTGCAGGCACAGTGACGGAGACGGTTCATCGAGAGAATGGTGTCATCTTTCATCTTGATGCCAGGAAGGTGATGTTCTCGGCGGGCAATCTGAGAGAGAGGATGCGCATGGGCAATCTGGGCCGGGGGGAGTATGTGGTGGACATGTTCGCCGGTATTGGCTATTTTTCCCTTCCCATGGCCGTCCACTCCCCGCCCAGGAGGATCCTGGCCATTGAGCTGAACCCCAATGCTTACCACTATCTCTGCTTGAACATCAAAGAAAACAGGGTGGAGGATATAGTGAAGCCCATACTGGGTGACTGCGCGAAGGCCACTCCAGAGGGGGTGGCAGACAGAGTGGTGATGGGCATGGTCCAGGTAACGGATCGATATCTTCAGAGGGGGATCAGGGCCCTGCGTCCCGGTGGGGTGCTTCATTATCATCAGACAGTGCCCTCCCGAGCCTATCCGGAACAGGCAGTCCGCGACATCGCGGAGGCAGCAAGAGCTTTGGGCAGAGGATCTCAGATCCTGAGATGCATCCGGGTGAAGAAGTACTCGCCGGGAGTTCTCCACTCCGTGGTGGATGCCAGGATCGAATAGCCCTACAAGAGCGGGCTCTTCCGGCTGCTGCCATGTGCTGCATTCAGGGGGCGGGGGATCGATAAGATTAATAACCACCTGTTGCAAGGTTAGTGGCGAAGCCCGGTAGTGTAGCGGTCAATCACAGGAGGCTCTGGACCTCCTTACCTAGGTTCGAATCCTGGCCGGGCTACTTTTCTGCTTTTCCTTTTTTATCCATTCCCCCTTTCCTTCCATTCTCTCTTTCCTCATTTCTCTCCTTTTGCCTTTTGATTCGATCTGAAGGGAATCGGCCCTGGAAACGGCCAGGCGAGGGAGGGATGTCAAGGGAAAAAAGAGAAAACATCCAGCCAGTCGATCCGGCTGCCATCAACCTCCTTCGGATCTCCTTCAAGGCTGCTCGAGTCTCAGGGCTCAAGGCGGTCTCTCTTCAGCTCTTCCATGGCCTTCGGGGTTAGCCTGATCTCTGCTAGCTGGATTGCTCCCATCGAGGAGATCATTCTGGTCATCATCTCCGATACCCTCTGCCCCAGGTCTTCCTCTTTGCTGGAGAGGGCTATCGACAATATATAGCCAAGGTTATATGCCATCCAACTGGCATAGGTGAAGTGGACCATGAGGTCTTCCAATCTTCCCTCGATCCAGGGGCTATTGGATTCTGCGCAGATCACCCTTGATCGGATCTGATTCAGGCCCTGAATCTCTGCCTCAAACTGAACCAAGCCATCTCTCAATAGATCTCACATCCCTTTTGCATTGGCTGTGTTTTGACTGTATGCTCTGTTTCATCAACTGTCCCTGCTGCCGGCTGCTGATTGGCCCGGCTGCTTATCGGCCCGACTCTGGCTGCATGCCGAATAGCTATTGTTAATTAGCATCTCCTTCCTCTTGAAGCTTATTGTCCCCCTCTCCGGACAGGGAGGGGGTTGGAGGATCATATGGACTTATACGAGCAGAGATTTAGCCTGGAATTGGTCGAGGGCAGGATGATACGAGTGTATTGGTTATAGCTCTGCTTCCACTTCTGGAGCCGGCGCTCATCCAGCCTTGATCTCAACTGCCAGGCCGGTTCTTCTGAGAGTCCCTTCTATCGCGGCAGGCAAAAAATTTATATCCCATCACTATCTTAAGGTTAGTATGCATAGGTAATTGTGAGGTGAAATAGATATGTGGGACAAGAAATATCCATCCATATTTGATATATTCGAGAGTTTCACAAAGGGCTTCCCCTTTGAGAGGAAGGAGAGATTCGAGGATGATTGGTTCAAAGAGCCCTTCGAGAGCATGATTCAGAGGTTTGAGGAATCAATGCCCTCTGAGTTCAAGGATCTGGTTCGCGAGGAGAAGACCCCCTCCGGCGTATCCCGCCGCTATGGCCCCTTCGTCTATGGCTTCAGCTACACTGCAGAGCCGGGAAAAGAGCCCGTGTTCCGGGAGTTTGGCAACATCAAGCCCTCTTATCGGGGAATTGAGCCCAGCCAGGGCAGGGAGCCATTGGTCGACGTCATGAGCGAGGAGGACAAGTTCAAGATATTCGTCGAGCTTCCTGGAGTGGAAAAGGATAAGGTGAAGCTGGACGTGACAGATGATAGCGTGCAGATCAAGACCGATGATGAGAAGAAGTTTTACAAGATGATATATCTGGACACTCCTGCCGATCCAGACAGCGCCAAGGCATCCTATAAGAACGGCATATTGACATTGGAGCTGGACAAGAAGCAGAAGAGAAAAGGAAAGGAGGTGCAGATCGACTAGGTGGATCGACCAGGAGCTCGATTAAGCAGATCGACTGGATGGATCGAAGGTGGCTGAGTGACGATCGAATGGCGATTGAAGGATGGAACTGGATCCATCCTATCATCCACTCCGCCATCCACCCCGCCGTCCACTCCACCATCCACCCCGCCATCCACTCCACCATCCACCCCGCCATCCACTCCGCCATCCACCCCACCATCCACCCCGCTATACATCAGGATACATTCAGAAGATGAGGAAATCGGACGAGGCTGTAAGAGGCCTCCAGGAGGGTGTTTGTCTCCTGGACCTGGTCTGCTTTTTCTTGATAGCTCATTGATAAATTCTCTTCAGCTCAGCTCATCCTCAATCCAGTATGAAGCAATGCCTCATGCAGTTGTAGCTTCATGAGGGGCATGGTATCCCTTAACTGATGAAAGATCACAGCATTTTTTTGCATATTCTGCCTAGATAAAGGCCACATGGAACTCATATGATCGAAATCGAGCCATTATGATCTGATAAAAAGCCGATATGAAAAACAGTTACTTAAATCATCCCATGCATTGTGGATCACATGCAGCAGATGGGTGAGATATGGCGTCAGGGAGCGGAGGCGGATTATGAGGGTGGACAGAAGAGCATAATTCTAGGACTGGGGCGGCTCATTCAGGGCAAATATGGGGATGTGATCCTGCTGTGCACTGTTATGGCTGCCTTCATCATGCTCTTAGCGTTCTCTGCCGCCTGCTGAGATCAAGGGCAGCAGAGGGGGGAGGAAGATCTGCTCCTTTTGAGATCTGCATAGTCTCTCTTTTTTCATAACAAAGATTAAATCACCTCCGATACTCAGAAGCCATACCGAGGATTGGGAAATGGACAGGAATGAGTTGGTAAATGAGCTTGCCCGTAGGCGGGGCTTTCTATGGCCCGCTTTCGAGCTCTACGGCGGAGCAGCGGGATTTTATGATTACGGCCCTCTGGGGGCACCCCTCAAGAGGAGAATTGAAGATATCTGGCGGCAGTACTTCGTCATCTCCGAGGGTTTCGCAGAGATCGAGGCCCCAACCATCGGGGTGGAGGGGATCTTTCAGGCTTCAGGCCATCTGAGCGGTTTCTCCGATCCACTCACCGGCTGCAAGGAGTGCAAGGAGGTCTACCGAGCAGATCACCTGATCAAGCATATCGTGGAGGTTCCCGATGCCCTGAGCAATGAGGAGATCTTCCAGTGTATGCAGGAGAACGAGATCGTCTGCCCGGAGTGCGGCGGCGAGCTCTCCACTGTCTATGAGTTCAATCTCATGTTCAAGACCATGATCGGCCCGGAGAACAAGATGGCAGGCTATCTGAGGCCGGAGACCGCCCAGGGCATGTTCATCAACTTCCCCCGCCTCCTGCGCTACTTCCGGGGGGCTCTGCCCTTTGCAGCAGTGCAGATCGGCAAGTCCTATCGAAATGAGATCTCTCCCCGTCAGGGGGTGATCAGGTTGAGGGAGTTCACCCAGGCCGAGGCGGAGATCTTCATCGATCCCCGTGATAAGAGCCATCCCCGGTTCTCAGATATCCAGGATATCAGAATGAAGTTCTACTCTCAGGAGGCACAGGAGAGGGGTGAGGAGGAGGAGATGAGCTTTGGCCAGGCAGTGGAGAGGGGGGTGGTCGCCCACCAGATCCTGGCCTATTATGTGGCCAGGACCTATCAGTACCTCCTGGAGGTGGGCATAGATCCGCAGAGGCTGCGCTTCCGCCAGCATAAGGCCGATGAGATGGCCCATTATGCTGCCGACTGCTGGGATGCAGAGGTCCTGCTGGATCGCCTGGGCTGGATAGAGCTGGTGGGGGTGGCGGACAGGACCGACTACGACCTCAAAGCCCATACCGCCATCAGTAAGGTGAACCTCTCCGTCTTTGTGCATTACGACCAGCCACAAAAGAGGAAGAAGATAGTGGTCAAACCGGACTTCAAGGCCTTAGGGCCGATGTTCAAGTCAAAGGCCAAAGCAGTGGGCGAAGCCCTTCGCTCCCTTGCGCCCGAGGAGCTGGCCGGTGAGAAGATCCAGGTATCCGTGGATGGGGAGAGGATAGATATCGACCCGGCTTTGGTCTCCTTTGAGGAGGTGGAGGAGGAGGTGCGGGGAGAGGAGGTGGTACCCCATGTGATTGAGCCCTCCTTTGGCATCGACAGGATACTCTACTCCATTCTGGACCACTCCTATTATGAGGATGAGATCGATGGCGAGAAGAGGGCAGTTCTCAGGCTCAAGCCCCAGATAGCACCGATCGAGGTGGCGGTGCTGCCTTTAATGGATAGAAGCGAGCTTGTGGGCCCGGCGAAGGAGATTCTGGAGGAGTTGCGCTCCCGTGGCATGCGCACTGATTACGATACCTCTGGCTCCATAGGCCGCCGCTACCGGCGTAATGATGAGATCGGCACCCCTTATGAGGTCACTGTGGACTATGAGACCATAGAAGAGGGCACAGTCACCATCAGGGATCGGGACAGCATGAGCCAGGTCAGAGTCCCCCGCTGGCAGGTGGCAGATAAGCTGCAGGCTCTTCTCAACGGGGCGCTCCCATTCCAGGATGCGGGCGATCCAGTCCGTTCAGAAAAGAGCAACTGAGGGAAAGGGTGCCAGCGGGAGGAAGGGAAGGGGGAGATGGGAATTTTGGGAAAGGGTGGTTGCAGGATATGTTTATCCCCGCCTGATATCGCCGCCGACTGGCAGAGCAGGCTGATCTTGGAGATGAGGAGAAAGGCCATCCACCTCTCAGGCCTCTCTGTCCCCCTCTCTCTTCTGCTCATTGGCCGGGGCTTTGCCATCGGCTTTGTGGCCCTGGCCCTGGCCGTCTCATTGATCCTGGAGTGGCAGAGGCTGAAGGGAAGGATCCGCCTTCCTGAGGTCCGGGCCCAGGAGGAGCATAAAGTGGCCAGCTTCATCTATTACATCGCCGGCTGCCTCTTCTGTCTTATTTTTCTTCCGGAGATGATCGCAGTGAATGCTGTCCTGCTTCTCTCTTTGGGGGATACCATAAGCGGTCTGGCGGGATCGGTTCTGGCGAACGCCGACGTGCGGGGCAGGAGGGTGCTGTGGGGCTGCAAGCCCCTCTCAATCATAGCCATCATGTTCTCCGGCTGTCTTCTGATCGGATACCTCGCCTCGGGCATCACCCGTCTCTCCTTTCCCATCTACCTGGCGGGGGCTGCGGCGGCAACGGCCGCCGATGGTGTCTGCATCATCATCAATGGCATGGTCCTGGATGATAACTTCTCCATACCGGTCTTCTCCGGGCTGGTTATGGCTGTGGTGGCAGCAGCATTATAGCCTCATTATAGCCTCGGCTCTCCCATTGGCTGTAATGGAGAAGGTTTTTTAAGGCCGGGGATTGTATCTTTCCCCGCTAGAAAGCAGCATTTGGCTGCTAAGTTATGGGAATTAGGAGGATTGGAAAGATGAATATCATACTGCTCGGCCCGCCGGGATCCGGCAAGGGCACACAGGCCAAGATGATCGCCGACAAGTACAAGATCACCCATATCTCCACCGGTGATATTCTGAGGGAGAACGTCCGCAGCAACACCCCTCTGGGGGTTGAGGCCAAGAAGTTCATGGATGCGGGAAAGCTGGTTCCAGATGCCCTGCTTATCGATATCATCAAGGACCGCCTGGCCAAGGATGATGTCAAAGGAGGATGGATGCTGGACGGATTTCCCAGGACCATGCCCCAGGCTGAGGCTCTGGACAATATCCTGCCCGCACTCGGGCAGAAGATCGATGTGGTGCTGAATATCGACGTGCCGGATGAGGAGCTGGTCAAGAGGGTTACAGGAAGGAGGATGTGCAAGTGCGGTGCCACCTATCACATCCAGTTCAATCCGCCAAAGGTGGCTGGAAAGTGCGATGCCTGTGGAGCGGAGCTCTACCAGAGGGCGGACGACAACGAGGAGACGGTCAAGCAGAGGGTAGCTGCCTATCATACCCAGACCCAGCCTCTGATCGACTACTACAATGGGCGAGGTCTCGTCGCCACTGTGTCTGGTGTGGGCGATATCAAGGCTATCTTCGGCGAGATCACCAAGGCCCTGGACAAGAAGGCATAGAGCCTTCGAACCCTTTTTTTCGCTATAATTTTTCTCTGAATTCTCTGTGCGGCCCGGCAGATTTCTGTCGGGCAGAGCCGTTTGCGCCGACAGCATGCCCCTCTGATCGGACGGTCTTCACCTGAGGGCAGGACTGACAACCTTTTTATTCCCTCTCCTCGCTAGCCCCTTCTCATGATACTTGTCTATTCCCTGGGAGGCTCCATCCTCGCCGGCTGCGATGCCAAGAGCCTACAGGAGTATGCTGATGCCCTCCGCCATCTCTCTGAGGAGCATCAGATCTATGCCGTGGTGGGCGGAGGCAGGATCGCTCGCGAGTACATCGAGAAGGCCCGGGCGCTGGGCGCTCCGGAGATCTTCTGTGACCTGATCGGCATCGAGGCAACAAAGCTCAACTCCGCCCTCCTGGTCGCTGCCCTTGGCTCCGCCGCCTCGCAGGAGGTCCCTTCCTCTTATGCCCAGGCCGTCTGCCTGGCCTGTCCGGGCAGGGTGGTGGTGATGGGAGGGGTGGCCCCTGGACAGACTACAGATGCCGTCGCTGCCCTGCTGGCAGAGTATGTGCGGGCAGACCGGCTGATCATCGCCACCTCAGTGGATGGCGTCTATACTGCTGATCCGGAGAGGGATCCCAAAGCGCAGCGGATCGGCAGTATGACCCACAGAGAGCTATCACGAATGGCCGCCCAGACGGAGATGAAGGCCGGCTCTCGCTCCCCCATCGATCCTCTGGCGGCCAAGATCATCGAGCGAAGCGCAATCCCCACCTCGATCGTCCTGGGCAGCAACATCGAAAACCTAAAAAAGGGTGCCCTGGGGGGGCACACAGGAACTGAGATCAGGCAGGGGTGAGGCTCTTTATCAGGTCGGCGGGCGAGACGAAGCCCCAGAGGACGCCGTCCTCTGAGACCACCAACTGGCTGGCGCCTGTCCTCCCCAACATCTTTATCGCCTCGAATGTGGTCTCCTCGGAGTCGATGGTCAAAAACCCCCGGTTCATGAACGCCCTCGCCTCCTGATCGCCCTTTCCATCCGCTATCGCCCGGACGATGTCCGTCTGATTGACCATCCCCGGGGAGCTGTCCTCCACCAGGGCCTCTTGAACCCCATTGTGCACCAGAATGCGCGCTGCCTCCTGCATGGAAGCGGCAGGAGGGATGCGCACAGCGCGACGGGCGACCTTCTTGATGGCCATCTTGGGCACGGATATCATCGCATCCACATGGATGATCAGCCGGCTCATGGTGTCATCCCTGCCCCGGACGGTGCCCCGGATGTAGAGCTTGTTCACCGGAGTCGGTCCCACCTCCACCTCATCGCCCACATTGAAGTCTCTGATATTGCCGATGATACGGATCACGCCATCGCACTGATGGGTATGCATCACCTTATTGAATATGATCTCGCTGGCTGTGGTCCCCTCCATGAGAACGCCATTCCTGAGGACTGGGACGGTCACCATATCCCCTATCGCCTCGATATTGAGAGCATCATAGGCAGATCCTGTGGCCCTGTAGCCCCCCTTGGGGCCGGGCACCCCCTCCACCAAATTGAGGGCTTTCAGGGATTGCATCTGATTTCGAATGGTGCCGGGATTGCGGTCTATCAGCCGGGCGATCTCCTCGCCCTTAACTGCTCTTCCCTCAACACGATAGATGTTGATCAATGCTGTTAGTATATCCCTTTGGACAGTTGTCAAATCCATGGTTAGATCAGCATTGTTCACGATTAATGTCCTATATAGATCTATTGATTGTAGCGGGCCTATAAAAATTCCGTTTAATTAAAACCCAGTTCAAAATCCCTCTTTGGATTGAGAAAATCATGCAGGATGGAGAAAAATCCACTTATTTCCTCATGGGGCATACTTTTCTCCCTTTATGAGGGAACCGTCCCATACGCTGCCAGATTTTCCTCACTGGTTCATTCAATATGTTGCCCCAGGACTGTGGAAAACAGGAGCAGGGATAGACCTCTCCCGCCGGTGTGACATGCATCCAGCTTCTGGCAGCAAAGCAGCCGAAGCGGCGATAGGCATCGGGAACGGAGAAGATCCTGGGCCCTCCACTGCTGGAGACGAACTCCGCCAGGCGGACGTGCTCAGCATCATTCAAAGCCAGCCCCTCGCGACTGGACCAGCGGCCGGTGGACACCACCTCGAAGAGGGTCAGCTCGTGCACCCCCAGAGCTCTGGCCAGTTGATGGAATCCCTGCAGGTGGGGGAGGTTCTCCCGGCGAATTACCACATAAAGGTCCACCAACAGCCCTGCCTGGAGGGCATACCTCGCCGCCTGCATCGCCTCGGAGAATACCCCCTCCCTCCCCCGCATAGCATCGTGCTCCTCTTCCAGAGGGCTGTCCAGGCTGATGTTGACTGCATACAGGCCAGCCTCTTTCAGCCTTCTGGCCAATGAGGGGCTGAAGCCCGCCCCTGAGGTGAAGAGGGTGGAGATTGCCCTGTGGTCCACATATCTGACCAGCTCCGGCAGTTCCCGGTAGAGGGTTGGCTCACCCCCATCGAATATCACCAGGGTGGTTCCCATATCCAGAAGCTGGCCGATGAGATCGCGGACGATCTCTGGGGGGAGGCGCAGCCGGTTTCCGGAGTCGGGCAGAGCGCAGTGAGAGCAGCAGTTGGGGCACTCCTCAGTGATGGAGATCGTCACCTGATCTGGAGTGCGCAGGCCGAGGAGGGATCGGATGCGGCTCTTCGCCAGCCGGTCGAAGGCCGGGCTGGGCAGAGGGGGAATCCAGGTGGAGAGGGAGAGCTGCTCGCTATCCGCTCGCACCGCCAACTGGCCGTCGAACAGCCCCATGCTGGATCTGATCGCTGGCAGAGGGGCAAGGGGTCCGCCAACCCTGATCTTCACCCGGCCCTCCACCAGCCCGGCCTCAGCCCAGACCAGAGGGCTGCGGTAGAGGGGATACGATCGCTCTACGCCAGGGCCGGTCTCGGAGACGCATTTCTCCTTCTCTATCCGGGCAGCAGTCATCCTCGCCAATCCTCAACAGAGATTGCCCTCAATAGACATCCTGAGGATCGAAGACCTTCTCCCCCACCACCTGGCCGTCAATGGTGCGATAGAAACAGGATCTATAACCGGTGTGGCAGGCTCCTCCCTCCTGCTCGATCAGGAGAAGTATGGCATCTTCATCGCAGTCCACCCTTATCTCCCGCACCAGTTGAAAGTGCCCCGAGGACTCCCCCTTCAGCCAGAGCTTATCTCTCGATCTGGACCAGTAATGAGCCCTGCCGGTCTCACGGGTTCTGGCCAGAGCCTCATCGTTCATGTAGGCCAGCATCAGCACCTCTCCTGTCCGCCAGTCCTGGGCGATGGCCGGAATCAACCTCTCGTTCATCGAAAAGTGGTAGTTGATATATCCTATAAGGGCCTTGCCCAAGGATCATGAGCTGCATCACCTGTAAGGGCCGGGGAGAGTGCGGCCTTCCGTTCTGCCCTATAGCCCAGCGGCTGAAGGAGCTGGCATCCTCTCCCAAGATAGGCAGCCGCATGGAGGGATTCACCCCCCCTGAGCTCTTCGTGGGCCGGTCCGGCTACCCCCTGGTCAGAGCGGGGCCCGTCCTCCCATCGGCTCAGGCCGAGGAGAGTGTTCGCCTGGGGATGGACATGGAACAGATCATCTCTGCCCGCATGGGCATGGTCCGCTCTGAGACGAAGATCAGGGTCACTGATGCCAGCTCGCCGGGAAGGCTTCTGGAGGCCTGCCAGCAGATCGCCATGTCCTCTGCCCCGGTGGGAACGGAGGTCTCCTTCATCAAACCACCCCGGGCGGGCCTGAAGTTCGATGGCATCCTCTCCCCCACCGGCCCCTGGGGGGAGCTGGATGGGATGGAGATCACCACCAACCCCCTGATCCCTCGCAAGGTGGACCAGATGGTTCTGGATCGGGATGTGTCAGCACATGTGGCAGCAGCCGAGCTTTACTCTGCAGGCATAGGCGTAGATCACCTCTCCCGCCTCCTCTCTTTAGGCCTGCTGGGCAAGAGGAGAAAGGTCGTGCCCACCCGCTGGTCCATAACAGCATCTGACGAGATGATCGGCCGGAATCTCAAGGATGCTGTTCTTGATCTTCCTGAGGTCCGGGAGTTCTATTTGTTCTCCGGGGAGGAGCTGGGAAACCACTTCGAGGTCCTCCTCCTTCCCCGCCCCTTCAGCTTCGAGCTTATCGAAATCTGGCGGCCCAATTCCCTCTGGGCGAAGGAGGGGTTCATTGGCCGGGATGGAGAGGACGCCCGCCCCAAGAGGGCTTACAGCTCTCTGGCCGGCGGATACTATGCCGCCCGGCTGGCGGTGCTGGAGCATCTCCAGCGTTGGGGCCGGCAGGCTGGGATCCTGGTGGTAAGGGAGATCTCAGAGGATTACTGGGCTCCTCTGGGGGTGTGGGTGGTGCGGGAGGTGGCACGAGAGGCGATGGGCTCTTCGCCGCAGCGCTTCGACTCCCTCCCCGCTGCCCGGGATGAGCTGCTCAGACGCCTGCGCACCCCGGCCAGCTTGTGGATCGGGAGGGCATCGCTTCTCAGAGCTCCTGCACAAAGAAGGCTGGATGATTTTTAGATGGCCAAGGAGGGAGGTGGGAGGGGGGCAAAAGTCAGCCGTTCAGGCGGGAAAGAGATGGGATTCGACCTTTGCCTCTAGCTCTATACGGCGATTGCCGAGATATAAGGATTTCGGTACCGCTGAACCGATCTTCAGAGAGGAATTCATCTCCATTTGGAGAGCAGCTTTTTCATGATCTCTGCCACCAGGAGCACCAGCAGTCCTGTTGCCAGGATAAGGGCCCAGCTCTCTATTGTAAGCGGCCGGGTCTCGAATATGAACTGCATGAATGGGATGTAGACCACTGCCAGTATGGCCAGAATCGAGAGCCCGATTCCCATGAGCAGTGTCTTGTTTCCCCAGGGATCCATGCTGAAGACAGACTCCTGCAGAGAGCGGCTGCTGTAGGCATTATAAACAGTAAAAAAACCCAGGCCCACGAAGGCCACAGTCCGGGCATAGCTCACATCGGCATTCGACTGCAGAGTCGTGATATATAGCCCCAAAGTTCCAGCCACAATGGCAGCAGCAGTCCCCAGAGTGTAGATCATCAGCGTGCGGGAGGGCATGGGTTCCCGGGGATCGCGGGGCTTTCTTTTCATGATATCGGAGTGGGAGGGCTCCAGAGCCAGGCCGATGGCGGGAAACTCCTCTGCCACCACATTGATCCACAGGATCTGGGCGGCGAGAAGGGGGAGAGGGAATCCCAAGGCGAGGGCGAAGAAGATGGTGGCCAGCTCAGCAAAGCTGACTGATAGGAGATAGGAGGTGCCTTTCCGAATATTGTCAAAGATCCTTCTCCCCTCCTCAATAGCGCTGACAATGGTGGCGAAGTTATCATCAGCGATCACCACATCTGAGGCCTCCTTGGTGACCTCGGTGCCCGTTCTGCCCATGGCCACGCCGATATCGGCTGCAGTCAGTGCAGGGGCATCGTTTACCCCGTCACCGGTCATGGCCACGATATGGCCTTTCGCCTTCAAGGCCTCCACTATGCGAACCTTGTGCTCTGCTGTCACCCGGGCAAATACAGATACCTCATCTATATGCTCACACAGATCCTCTGCGCTCATCCGGTCCAGCTCCGCTCCCTCGATCACCTCTCCGTTGCCTATCCCCAGCTCCTTGCCAATGGCCCGGGCAGTCAGGCGGTGGTCTCCAGTGATCATGACCGTCCTGATGCCCGCCATCTTGCTGATTCTTATCGCCTCCGGAACCTCCTTCCTTGGCGGATCCATCATGCCGGTGAGGCCGGCGAAGATCAGCCCGGACTCCATTGAGTCGATGCTATCTGCTTTTGCGAGATCATTGATCGATATGGGCTTCCAGGCGAGGGCCAAAACCCGGAGAGCATTCTCAGCCATCTGATCAGCCTCCCCCAGGATCGATCTTTTATCCTGGTCTGAGATGGGCCTGGTCCCATTGGGGCGCATGATCTTTGTGCAATGGCTCAAGACCACCTCTGGAGCGCCTTTCATGGATACAGTATAGCCCTCTCCTCCTGCCTCATCGACTGTTGTCATCCGCATCCTTTCTGAATCGAAGGGAAACTCAACCAATCTATTGTTGCTCTCCTTTATCCTATCGAGAATCCCTGCCTTCTTTGCGGCCACAATCAGCGCCCCCTCAGTGGGGTCACCAACCACCCGCCAGCCATCATTGCCCCTCTCCATGGCCGAGTTGTTGGCATGCACCCCTATCTTGAGGATCCTCGCCAAATCTCTCTCTGCCGGGTCGAGCCTCGATCCATTGGAGATGAACTGACCGGAGGGATCATATCCCGCTCCTGTGACATCGATCTTCCTGTAGGTGCGGATCTCACGCAGTGTCATCTCTCCTGTGGTCAGGGTGCCGGTCTTATCGGTGCATATAACTGTGGTCGAGCCCAGGGTCTCCACCTCGGGAAGCCTTCTGATGATGGCATTCTTCTTGGCCATGGCCTGGGTTCCAAAGGCCAGGGCCAGGGTTACGATGAAGGGGAGGGCCTCAGGGATTCCGGCTACCGCCAGGGCGATGGAGGCGATGAGGGCATCGACGACCGGCAATCCCCGGCTGAACATGAGGATGAAGACTGCAGCCGATATCACCAGCACCAGGATGGCCTGCCTCTTCGCTAGTTGCTGGAGCTTGATCTTGAGAGGGGGCTCGGCCTGTTCCTGCTTCATCAAGCCGGAGATCATCCCCAGCTCTGTACCCCGGCCGGTGGCGGTGACCACTGCCCGGCAGTTGCCCTGAGAGATGATGGTTCCCATGAAGACCATGTTCTTCCTGTCTGCCAGGGCCAGCCTCTCGGGCAGGGGCAGGGCCATCTTCTCCACCGCCTGGGACTCTCCAGTCAAAGAGGACTCGATGACCTGAAGGGAGCTCTCTTCCAGGATGCGGCCGTCAGCGGGCACCTTATCCCCTGCCTCCAGGAAGATCACATCTCCAAAGACCAGCTCAGCAGCCGGGATGGTGCTCAGCCTGCCATCCCTGATCACATCCGCCTCCGGGGCCACCATCTCCCTCAGAGCTTCCATGGCCTTCTCTGCTTTGTACTCCTGGACGAAGCCGATGATGGCGACAAGAACTACAATCCCTAAAATGACATAAGCGTTGGTGGTCTCGCCGGCGATAAAAGAGATGATGGCGGCAAAGATCAAGACCAAGACCATATAATCCTTGAACTTGCCTATGAATATCCTCAATGGCGAGGGTTTGGTGGGGCTTGCGAGCTGATTGGGGCCCTGCTGGGAGAGCCTCTCTTTAGCCTGCTTTGAGCTTAAGCCCTCGTGGTTGGAATCCAGCTTGGATAAGACCTCTTCTGCGGTCATTGAATGCCAGTTCACAGATTTCGGACCTCTTTTGCATTGGGATAATGAGAATCCGTCAATTGTAGAAATACTTAACGCTGATCCTAATGAAATCCAGGAACTGCCTCCCTGATATCTGTTTCCTCATAGGAACTATTCAGTATAATTGAATCATCTTCATCCCCCGGCCACCCTTTGGCCTTCGCCCCGGGGGGGTACCCCGGGAGCAGATACAAAACGGGCCAAGGGTGATCCCCACCAGCGAGGAGCCTTCATTTTCCCTTCCTCTGAAAAGATCCTGTTCGACAGGTTTATAAATCATCAATCCAAGGAAAAAAATGTGCCTCAGAATGCCCGACAGACCAAAAACCTCCATCACAAAACCCCGCCCCCAACCCTGCTCTCAAGGCAGCCGGGGCCAGCTTTGAGGATGTTCGGCCACCCAGTCTCTTCTTTCTTTTGAGGGCAACTGGCAGTTGCCCTGAAAATCAACCAAATCCGGGATGATACCATGCCATCAGATTTATCGGAAAATGAGTTCTCAGTGCTGAAAGCGATATCAGAAGGACTTTCAGATCCACAGAGCATAGCCCAAAGATTGAATATGAAGGTTGAGACTGCTCGAGCGGCAGCCGACACCCTGGCGGAGCAGGAGTTGATCCAGGTCCATAAGTCGGTGGATGAGAGCATCTCCCTGACCACTGAGGGCACCAGTTACGCCCGGGAGGGGCTGCCGGAGAGAAGGCTCCTCTTGTCCCTGGGCACTGGAAAGGCCATCTCCGAGCTTAAGGACCCCGCCCTCAAGATCGGCCTGGGCTGGCTGCGCAAGAAGGGCTGGGCAGCGATAGAAGGGGGCGTGATCAGACCCATTGGCACGCCCAAGGAGGGTGAAGATGAGAGGATGCTCAAAGAGCTGCTCTCCGGTCCAAAGAGCGCCAGGGACTTGGATGAGGGGGCCTGCCTTGCTTTAAAGAGCAGAGGGCTTGTGAAATCAGAAACGACGAAGTCCTGGAAGTACCAGATCACAGATTCGGGCCGGTCAAGGGCAAAGGGCAGCGGATCAACAGGTGAAGCTATTATTGGCAGTGCAGTTATCGAAATAGGTCCCATAACATTATCTTCAGAGGCCATTGCATATCGTACGATTTCCAATATAACAGCAGATATGATAAAAACAGGGCAATGGCGGGAGGTGAATGAGCGCATTTATTGGGAGAGAGATGAGGCCACCCCCCTTTTCTTCCCGCGCCCTTATGATGTCTCCCTCCCTGCGGACAGGATCTTTCCTGGAAAGAGGCATCCCTACCAGCGGCTGATCGATAACATGCGGGAGATCATGCTGGAGATGGGCTTTGTGGAGATCAAGGGTCCGATCGTCCAGACCAGCTTCTGGAACTTCGATGCCCTATTCCAGCCCCAGGACCATCCAGCCAGGGAGATGCAGGACACCTTCTATCTGGAAAGCCAGGGGGATATTCCCGATTACTCCCGGATAAAGCAGATGCATGAATGCGGCGGAGGCATCGGCTCCACCGGATGGGGCGGCTGCTGGAGCCCGGAGGTGGCCCGGCAGGAGGTATTGCGCACCCATACCACCGGGGTGACGATCAAGTACCTGGCAGAGCATCCCCGGCCGCCCGTCAAGGCCTTCGGAATCGATCGGGTCTACCGGCGGGAGGCGATAGACTCCACCCACACCCCAGAGTTCGAGCAGCTTGAGGGGATAGTGATGGATGAGGATGTGAGCTTCTCTCACCTCCTGGGCATCTTAAAGGAATTTTATGAGAAGATGGGATTTCCTGAGGTGCGCTTCCGCCCGGGCTACTTCCCCTACACTGAGCCCTCTGTAGAGCCCGAGGTCTACATCGAGGGGCTGGGATGGGTGGAGCTGGGCGGGGCGGGAGTGTTCAGAAAGGAGGTCACCAGCCCCTTCGGCATCGATCATCCCGTCTTGGCCTGGGGGCTGGGCGTCTCCCGGGTGGCGATGCTCAGGCTGGGGCTGAAGGACCTGAGGCTGCTGTATCAGTCAGATATCGAATGGCTGCGCCGGACGCCTGTATCCATAAAATTGTGAGGTGTGTATTATGCCCGTTGTCAGGCTTTATTATCAGGATATGGAGGGGCTGATTGGCGCCTCCCGGGAGACGATCATGAGCAGGCTGGCCATGATGGGTGCGGACATAGGAAAGAGGGAGGAGGAGGATTATGTGGATGTGGAGTTCTTCCCCGACCGCCCCGACCTCTACAGCCCGGAGGGGGTGGCCAGAGCGATGCAGGGCTTTTTGGGGATCAAGACCGGGCTGGTCAGCTACAATGTCTCCCCGGGCTCTGTGACCCTGCAGGTGGAGGAGTCAGTCAAGCCGGTGCGCCCTCTCATCGGCTGCGCTGTTGTCCGCGGGCTGGAGTTCACCAATGAGGCCATCGAGTCACTGATGGGGCTTCAAGAAGACCTGCACTGGGGTCTGGGCAGGAACCGGAGGAAGGTGGCCATAGGGGTGCATGACATATCGAGGGTCAGGCCCCCCTTCCGCTACTTCGGGGAGAGCCCGCAGCGAAGGTTCATCCCCCTGGATTTCAGCGAGGAGATGAGCATGGAGGAGATCTTGCAGCTGCATCCCAAGGGGAGGGAGTACGGCCATATCCTGAAGGGCTGCCCGGTCTATCCCCTGATTGTGGATGCCGATGATCAGGTTCTCTCCTTCCCGCCGATCATCAATGGCGAGCTGACCTCTGTCACCGAGGAGACTGAAGACCTCTTCATCGATGTCACTGGGACCGACCCCATGGTCCACAAGGCCCTGAACATCGTTGTCAGCTCCCTGGCGGAGAGGGGAGGGAGGATCGAGGGGGTTCTGATCAAGGGGGACGAGGGCGATCATATCAGCCCTGACCTCTCTCCCACTCCTTGGAGGGTGCGGGCGGAGGAGGCCAACCGGCTGATAGGGTTCGGGCTGACGGGCGCAGAGCTGGCCGAATGCCTGCAGAGGATGCGATTTGGAGCCAGCACTGCCGGCGGGGAGGGAGGGGATGAGATGGTACTGGTGCAGGTTCCAGCCTATCGGGCGGACATTATGCACTCCTGGGATATCTTCGAGGATGCAGCTATTGCATATGGCTATGACAATCTGATAGCTCGCCTTCCCCAGACGGTGACTGTGGGCCGAGCTCATCCCTCTGAGTGGCTCAAGGGAGAGATCCGGGAGATAATGGCGGGCCTGGGGTATCTGGAGACCATGCCCTTCACCCTGACCAATGAGAAGGCGCACTTTCAGTGGATGCGCCGGCCCAATGCTCCGGAGGTGGCGGGCGCTGTACGGGTTCTTCATCCCATAAGCGAGCTTCATACCATCCTCCGCACCTCGCTTCTCAGCTCCCTTCTGGAGATCTTCACCCTCAATCAGCATCATCCCCTTCCTCAGAGGATATTCGCCGTTGGGGATGTAGTGCTGGAGAAGAAGACCAGAATGCATCTGGCAGCAGCATCCATTGACAGCAGGGCGAATTTCTCTGAGATCAGATCAGTGGTGGATGCCGTCTTAAGGGAGATGGATCTGAAGGCGAGGGTAAAGATCGCCCCCACTGAGGATGGGGCATTCATGCCGGGCAGGGGAGGGGACCTCTTCGCCGGCGGTGAGCGGATGGGCTGCTTTGGTGAGCTACACCCTGTGCTCTTGCGCAACTTCGGACTGGAGCAGCCGGTGGTGGGACTGGAGATTGAGTTGGGGGAGCTGGAGCTTTAGAGCTTCTCCTTCTTCTTCTCTCGCCCCCTTCTCCCTCATATTCCCACTCGCATGCCTTTTTTATTAAGAATTATAAGAATTATTGAACCGCCGCCTCGAGCAGTGACACATAGACACGAACGCTGCATCCTGTGCTAAGTTGATAAGATGTTTGATACTGATTAGAAATACTGTTTTGATTTTAGTATTAGTTTAAATCTCAATAGTCTCAATATAAGTATATCATGAATATGAATTTAATCAATCCGCCAATATTGCTTGTCGTTTTATTTTGCTCATCTCATCTTATGTGTAATCAGGGGCCTAAATGAAATGCAATGCTATATATTAATCTTTAGATTTTTCAGACTGAAGCACTATCCTCGTTACATGGAACAGCTAGAGGGTATTGTCTCATCCCTGATGAGATCATCTCCTCTCAACAGATCTTCCTTCAAGAGGAGCATCTCTGCCACATTCTCTTAAGAGATCTAGAGTTCATGATTAAAATCATTTGATAGTATAGGCGAGCCCTATTGGCTCTTGGCAAAAGAGGCGGTCGATAATGAGAGATAAGTTGATGTTACTGGTGGTCTTAGTAGGGCTGATATTTGGCTTATCGGCATCAGCTCTGGAATACTCGCCCGATTGTGCTGAATTCAGCAATAAGACCACAGATTGGAACAGAACGCTATCCGTGGACAAATTCGATCCGAGTTTGGGGGTTTTAAAGGGGGTCAAGGTCAGCGCAGACGCCTGTGCCTCTCAGCTCTTCATGCTGGATAGCGAGGATTCAGAGCCACAATGCTGGACTGTAGTCACCAACGCATGGCTTTCTGCGGCCATGCCGGATGGAAAGGATTTCGTCCTCTCCCTTCCGGAGAAAACCAATCAGTTTTGTCTTTCGGCGGATTTGGATGAGGAACCCGACTTTAAAGGAGATGATTCCTTCAGCTTCTTCATCAAAGAATGCGTTAAAGATGAAAGAACCTATAATGATCTGGAGAATTGGATCGGCCCAGGCAAGGTGGAATTCAGAGTAATTGCTAAAGGAATCACCGATGTTGCTGGGAGCTCCAGCTTTGATCAAAGGGTACGAACCTTTGCCAATGAGACTATTTGCGTCACTTACTACTATGAATCGTGTGATGATGGTCTGTGGTGCAATGGTATAGAGACCTCCAATGGTCTGATCTGTCTGCCCGGCACGCCACCCGACTGCAGTGATGGCATCGAGTGTACCATAGACTTCTGCAATGAGGAGACCGACAGGTGCGAGCACCGTGCTGATGACAGCAAGTGCGACGACGGACTGTGGTGCAATGGCGCTGAGACCTGTGATCCTGCCAAGGGCTGTCAGCCCGGCACGCCGCCCGACTGCAATGACGGCATCGAGTGTACCATAGACTTCTGCAATGAGGAGACTGACAGGTGCGAGCACCGTCCTGATGACAGCAAGTGTGATGACGGCATATTCTGCAATGGCGCTGAGACCTGCGACCCGGTTGAAGGTTGTCTGCCCGGCACGCCGCCCGACTGCAATGACAACATCGAGTGTACCATAGACTTCTGCAATGAGGAGACTGACAGGTGCGAGCACCGTCCTGATGACAGCAAGTGCGACGACGGCATATTCTGCAATGGCGCTGAGACCTGCGACCCGGTTGAAGGTTGTCTGCTCGGCACGCCGCCCGACTGCAATGACAACATCGAGTGTACCATAGACTTCTGCAACGAGGAGACCGACGAGTGCGAGCACAGTCCTGATGACAGCAAGTGCGACGACGGACTGTGGTGCAATGGCGCTGAGACCTGTGATCCAGTCAAGGGCTGTCAGCCCGGCACGCCGCCGACTGCAATGACAACATCGAGTGCACCATAGACTTCTGCAATGAGGAGACCGACGAGTGCGAGCACAGTCCTGATGACAGCAAGTGCGACGACGGACTGTGGTGCAATGGCGCTGAGACCTGCGATCCAGTCAAGGGCTGTCAGCCCGGCACGCCGCCCGACTGCAATGACAACATCGAGTGCACCATAGACTTCTGCAATGAGGAGACCGACGAATGCGAGCACAGTCCTGATGACAGCAAGTGCGACGACGGACTGTGGTGCAATGGCGCTGAGACCTGTGATCCAGTCAAGGGCTGTCAGCCCGGCACGCCGCCCGACTGCAGTGATGGCATCGATTGTACCATAGACTTCTGCAACGAGGAGACCGACGAGTGCGAGCACAGTCCTGATGACAGCAAGTGCGACGACGGACTGTGGTGCAATGGCGCTGAGACCTGTGATCCAACCAAGGGATGTCAGCCAGGGACGGCACCAGACTGCAGTGATGGCATCGATTGTACCATAGACTCATGCAACGAGGAGACTGACGAGTGCGAGCACAGTCCTGATGACAGCAAGTGCGACGACGGACTGTGGTGCAATGGCGCTGAGACCTGTGATCCAGTCAAGGGCTGTCAGCCCGGCACGCCGCCCGACTGCAGTGATGGCATCGATTGTACCATAGACTTCTGCAACGAGGAGACCGACGAGTGCGAGCACAGTCCTGATGACAGCAAGTGCGACGACGGACTGGTGCAATGGCGCTGAGACCTGTGATCCAGTTAAGGGATGCCAGCCCGGCACGCAGCCCGACTGGGGTGAAGGCATCGACTGTACCATAGACTCATGCAATGAAGAGACCGACGAGTGCGAGCACAGTCCTGATGACAGCAAGTGCGACGACGGACTGTGGTGCAATGGCGCTGAGACCTGTGATCCAGTCAAGGGCTGTCAGCCCGGCACGCCGCCCGACTGCAATGACAACATCGAGTGCACCATAGACTTCTGCAATGAGGAGACCGACGAGTGCGAGCACAGTCCTGATGACAGCAAGTGCGACGACGGACTGTGGTGCAATGGCGCTGAGACCTGTGATCCAGTCAAGGGCTGTCAGCCCGGCACGCCGCCCGACTGCAATGACAACATCGAGTGCACCAGACTTCTGCAATGAGGAGACCGACGAATGCGAGCACAGTCCTGATGACAGCAAGTGCGACGACGGACTGTGGTGCAATGGCGCTGAGACCTGTGATCCAGTCAAGGGCTGTCAGCCCGGCACGCCGCTCGACTGCAGTGATGGCATCGATTGTACCAAGACTTCTGCAACGAGGAGACCGACGAATGCGAGCACAGTCCTGATGACAGCAAGTGCGACGACGGACTGTGGTGCAATGGCGCTGAGACTTGTGATCCAGTCAAGGGCTGTCAGCCCGGCACGCCCTGACTGCAGTGATGGCATCGATTGTACCATAGACTTCTGCAACGAGGAGACCGACGAGTGCGAGCACAGTCCTGATGACAGCAAGTGCGACGACGGACTGTGGTGCAATGGCGCTGAGACCTGTGATCCAGTCAAGGGCTGTCAGCCCGGCACGCCGCCCGACTGCAATGACAACATCGAGTGCACCATAGACTTCTGCAACGAGGAGACCGACGAATGCGAGCACAGTCCTGATGACGACTTCTGCGATGACTATGATGTCTGCAACGGCATCGAGGTCTGTGATCCAGCCTCAGGCTGCTTGCCCGGCACTCCCCTGGATTGTGATGACAAAGATCCCTGCACCATTGATAGCTGCGATCCAATAGAGGGCTGCATCCACACGGCCATCGATTGCGATGATGGCGATCCATGCACCATTGATGAGTGCATCGATGGCATATGCGTCCACACCCAAATACCAGGCTGTGGCTGCGATTGTTCTGCCTATGCACCGGATATATGCCTGCCTATGGTCTGCATTGAAAGAGGTGGCGTCTTGGTCTGCAAAGACTACAGCCTCCCTCAATACCTGCCGCAAGTGAAGAACAAGGTGATGTCTGCTGGTGGAGGATGCACAGGTGACTGCAAGAGCTTCAATCTAGTCCTTCCATCCAGTATCAATTGGAATACTCCTGGCCCGTATGAGTATAGCGTTGTCTGTGAAGATGCAAGCAAAACCTGCTCTTCCACAGATACAGGGAGGCTGGTCCTGGACTATAACTGCGGCTGCGGAGCTTGTGGATGCTCCGGCTTCTGCTGAACAGAGTGAGGAGCACCATCCTGCTCCAACTCTGATTTTTTTTTTATAAAAACAAAAAAAGAGCCAGGTGATTGAAGTTGGACTGAGGGGGTGATTACGCCCCCTTCAGATCCTCCCGTGAGGTGATATCCTTTATCTCTTTTTTCAGATCCTCGGGCAGCCCCTTGATCTCCACATCCAAAAAGCCGCGAACGATGACGCTTGTGGCCTGCTCAGAGGAGAGGCCTCGGGCCATCAGATACTCCAGCTCCTCCTCGGAGATTCTGCCCACTGCTGCCTCATGGGACATATCCAGATCCCGACAATGGCCATCAAGCTCCGGTATGGAGTAGATCCGCCCCTCATTGGAGAGGAGAAGGCCCGCACACTCCAGATGGGCGCGCGCTCCGGGGACATTGCCCGTCATCCTCCCCCGGGCGATCACATCTCCCCCCATGCAGATTACCCGGGAGATGGACTCGGCGCTGGTCTCAGGGGCATTCAGGAATACATCGCTCCCCACATCGATATTGCCCATAGTGGAGTAGATCACTGTATTGAAGCTGGCCACTGCACCCCGGCCGGCGAGGGTTGCAGTGGGGAAGGTCTGCAGGGTCTTGACCGGGCGGAGCATGATGTAGTTGTTGTACATGGACCCGCCTTCAGCGATGGTCACTCCGGTCCTGGGGCGTACCTCCACCTCCTTTCCCCAGCTATGCACCATGGTGAAGCTAACCTTGGCGTTTTTTTGGATGTAGTACTCTGAGACCCCTATATGCAGCCCCCTTTGAACATGAGAGGGTGTAGTGCAGCCGGTGATGACATGCAGCTCAGAGCCCTCCTCGGCGATGACGATGTTATGGACCCGCTGGTTGAGGTTGGTGGAGCCCAGATACAGGCAGCTCTTGACCGGGAAGACGGTCTTCATGCCCTTCCTGGCGCGGATGAAAAAGCCTGTCGGCGGAGCTTCAGCCACATCTGCAGTGTATTTGTCTGCATCCGCCGCCACCAGCTTCCACCAGTAGTCCTGCAGGAAGTCATACTTCTTCAGGGCGGAGGCAATGTCCATGATCTCCACCCCTTCGTGCAGTGATTTGGCCACCACCGGGGTCTGATCCATCTGCACATAAGCCCCAGAGCTCTCATCGTCCAGGGTCACACCCACGTCCAGAGCCGCCTTCTTTACTGTATTGGGCAGGTCCTCAGCATCATCGACTATGCTCTGAGGCTTGGCCTCGGACTGGTAGCTATCCAGGTCCACATCGGTGCCGTAGAGCGCCTTCTTATCCCGCGCCCGGCGTGCCTTCTCCTCTATGCCTGACATACACACCCCACACAGCCCTCATATCCACTTCTCTTGATCTGCTCCAAGATCTCCCCTGGATCTCCGCTGCAGACGATAGCTCCCCCCAGCATGACATGGGCCCGGTCCGCCTTCATATAATTCAAGATATGGCCGAAGTGAGTGATGATGATCCCGGATTTGGTCCGTTGGCTTGGGCGCTGATCCTTCTGAGTGAGCTGGTTTATGACATCACCGATGAGCTTGATGTTCTCCAGATCCACCCCCGAGTCGGGCTCATCAAGCATCACCAGGTCCGGCTGCTGGGCGAGGAGCTGGACCATCTCCGAGCGCTTGATCTCTCCCCCCGAGAACCCGCGGTTGACATCCCTCTCCGCGAAGGCCTCAAAGTCCATGCTCTTGAGAATGGTGCTGATGTCTGCCTGGGGATTGATGATCTTGATCAGATCCTTGAGCCTCAGGCCGCGGACGGCCGGAGGGCGCTGAAAGGCCATCCCGATGCCCAGGCGGGCCCGCTCATCCATGGACATATGGGTGATATCTTTTCCTTTGAATATGATTCGTCCTTTGTCGACGGTATACCTGGGAATGCCGGCTATGACATTCAAGAGAGTGGTCTTTCCCGTCCCATTGGGGCCGAAGAGGGCATGGGTCTCGCCACTGTTTATCCTAAGGTTTAAGTCCTTCAGAACCTGTTTACTGCCGATGCTGACCGACAGATCTTCAATCTCCAGCAGCCGCATCACCTCCAATTACCTGTTAGGTCTGGCTCAGGGCTTATATTATCTTTTGCTGCCATCGGGCCCTGGGATTGGATCCAGGGTGCATTGGGCCACTGCCTCCAGCTCATCTATCGCCCGGCGGAGGGGGGCGTAGCTCATCACCACTCCGCCCCCCTCTTTCTCCCGCCAGCCCAATAGCCGGCAGAGAGCGGTGTCGTACTCCTCTGTATCGATCTTCCTCCTCTGCAGGTACTCGTGTCCCCATGGCCCAGCCAACAGATACTTGTTCAGTGGATCGGAGCTGCCTGCATAATGCTCAAGCATCGCCGGGGCGGGATCCTCCATCCTGTCAAGGCTCTTTTGCAGAGCGAGAGCCCTCCTCTCCAGATCGGCCTTGCGGGCCAGGCGGGGGCGGTACACCAGCGCCTCCAGGGCCTGCATACGGGCAGAGTCCAGGTTGCGGCGGGCAAAGGAGAGGGAGTTTTGCACCCCCCTCCGGCAAGCCTGCTCTATGGCTGCTCTCTTCTTTCTCCTCTCCTGCTCATCCCGGTCAGGATCAGTCTCTTCTCCTTCCTTCTCCTCCAAGGCCCTCAGGGCAGCGCGAGAGGCATCCAGGCTCCGGGGCACTGACTGCACATAGACCAGGACCCGGCCCAGCTCCGCAGCGGATTGGCCCTGCAGCAGGGGCACAATCAGCCCCTTTATCCTATCCACAGCAGCCAGCAGATCGTCGCTCATAATCCTCTACCACATCAGCCGGGGGGGGATGGTCTGCCCGGCCAACAGGGCGCTTGCATCCTCTCTGCGGCGGATGACCTCCCAGTCATCCCCAGAGACCAGGATCTCTGCTGGCCTCGGCTGGCCATTGTACTGAGAGGCCATGGAGAAGCCATAGGCACCGGCGTCCAGGAAGGCCAGGATATCCCCCCTCACCAGGCGGGGCAGAGGGCGGTCCCGGGCCAGAATATCGCCGCTCTCGCAGATCGGGCCGACGATGGTGTAGATCATCTCTTCCCGCTCCTCTGCATGATCGACCGGCAGGATATGATGATAGGAGTCATATAACATGGGCCGGGCGAGAGCATTGAAGCCGGCATCAACGGCGGCGAAGTTGACAGCAGCCCTCTTGACCACATTGACCCTCGTGAGCATAATGGTGCTATCCGCCACTATGCTCCTGCCCGGCTCCAGTATGAGGCGGGGGGATATCCCCAGATCCCGGCAGCCATCCTCGATCACTGGCAGGATGGCCTGGGCCAGATCCGAGGGCGAGGGGGCGGGGACATCTGGATGGTACTGGATCCCCAGGCCTCCTCCCAGGTCTATCCTTTCCACCTCTCCCCCCTTTGCCGTCACCTCCCGCAGAATGTCCATCATCCTCTCCGCCGCCTCGGCGAAGGGGGCGGTCTGCAGAATCTGGGAGCCTATATGGCAGTGCAGTCCCACCGGCCTTATGCCCTCCAGATCCATTGCCCTCTGATAGGCCCCTGCCACCTCCTCTGCAGAGATGCCGAACTTTGAGGATCTCAGGCCGGTGGCGATCTTGGGATGGGTCTTTGGCGATACATCGGGGTTGACCCGGAAGAGTATCTCCCCCTCCAGGCCCAGCTCGCAGGCGGTCCGGGCCAGGTGCTCCAGCTCCTCATTGGAGTCCATTGATATGCGAACCCCTGCCCGGAGGGCGGCAGCATGATCCAGCTCGCTTTTGGAGTTGCCGTTGAAGAGGATCATATCCCTGGGAATGCCTGCCATCCTGACCAAGGAGAGCTCCCCGGCAGAGAATACGTCCGCCCCCATTCCCTCCTGGGCGGCGATCTGCAGGATGGTGAGGTTGCCGTTGGCTTTCACTGCAAAGTATTTGTCCGCATCCGGAAATGCTCTGTGATAGCGGCGGATGTTCTCCCGCAATCTTCTCTCAGAGGTGACATAAAGCGGTGTGCCCTCCTCTGCTGCCAGCCGGCAGCAATCGACCTCCTCGATATAAAGATGGCCATCAAGAGAGCTGAGATGATCTTTGGATCCAAACATAGATCCCATGATCTCCTCATGATTACTAAATGTTTCCATGAACGGCCCGCTTACCGCAAAAAAGCGATGGGGCGGCAGGCGATGCCGCCCTTGTGCCCTGACACGCCCTCTATTCAGAAAGCCTCATCTCAGCGACCTCAGCCACCTCTCAATCTCCTGTGCGGCGATCTCCCTTCCGCCCAGTCCGAACGCCAAGGCTATGGCCACAGCTATAGCGCCCAGCAGCAGCCCAAAGGCGAGGTTGATGATCTCATCTGCCAGCCCCATGTGCCTGA
The DNA here is from genome assembly GCF_016706325.1 of Methanothrix sp. Lineage (NCBI taxonomy): Archaea > Methanobacteriati > Methanobacteriota > Methanomicrobia > Methanotrichales > Methanotrichaceae > Methanothrix > Methanothrix sp. The sequence continues at coordinate 1,290,906 of NZ_JADJJX010000001.1, forward strand.
GGGCCACAGCCCCGGAGAAGACCAATATGGAGATCCTGGCTGCCTGGGCCAGTATCTTCGCCTGGCTGCTGCTGCTGGCCATCACTGTGCTATAGGCCAAATTGGCCAGGTAAATGCCCAGAGCCAGTATCACCAATCCCATCAGAACCTGCCCGGCGAAGATGATGAACTCATAGATCAGATCGGCCATGAGGGTGAAGTTGAGGATTCTTGATGCCTCTATCAGGGCGAAGAGCATTATCGCCACCAACGCCAAGATCCCCGCCACCTGAGAGGGGCTCTTCTCTCCCTCTGCCGGCTCCTTTCCCAGGCCCAGCCAGACCAGTATGGAGTCGAATCCAGCCGCTGCCAGAAGGTTTGTGGCCAGCTCTGCCACGATCTTGCCCAGCACATAAGCGATGGCCAGGATCAAAATGGCCCCGAATACAGAGGGGATGGCAGCTAATATCTGATTGAGCATATTGGATATGGGTCCTGTGACTGAGACCAGATCCAGGGCCTGAAGCGCAGCCATGAGGACAGGGATCAGTATCAGAGCATAGACTATCAGGCCGAGCAAGCCGGCCAGCCCTCGCTGGCCTAAAACCCGGGAGAGGCCCACCCTCTCGCTCAGCCTCTCCGAGCCAAAGGCCACCAGCAGGCTGGTGAGGATCCTTTGCACAATGCGGGCGACAAACCAGCCGAGAAGGAGGATCACTGCTGCAGCAAGCAGATTGGGCAGGAAGCTCAGCATCTTGGCCATCATCACCTGTAGCGGCTCGAGAAGGCCGCCCAATGAGAGGGCATTGAGGACCATGGGCAAAAAGAGTAGCAACACCAGATAGAATACGATCTCGGCAACGGTCTGGCTCAAGGGCATCTCCTTTCCCTCCAGCCCTGCCCTGCTGCCCAGCCCCTCATCCACCTTTGCCGATCGAAGCACTCTCAATATCACCCTCTTGAGGAGCATGGCCAGGACTATAGCGACGATCGCTATCAGGATTGCAGCAAAGAGCTTGGGGATATAGGCGAAGACCACAGTCAGCATCGCATTCAGTGGTTGAGCAACCATTGTAAGGCCTAAGGCCTCAAAGAACGCCACCACTACAAAGAATAATAATATATAATATATTATCCGAGTGATCCACTGATTTGAATCTATAGACCTGGCCCTCTCCTCTCCCAATGCCATGCGGACGATCCTTTCATCCATCGAGGTGCGGCGTAGCGCTTTGCCAATGGTTGAGCTTACAGCCAGGGCCACGATCCATCCCACAATGAGGATGATCAGGGCAATAGTGATATTGGAGCTCATCGGCCCCAAGATCTGAGTTATCTGATCGCTTATTGTCATAGGAATACCTTCCTTTTTCTACAAATCAATCTGGATAGGAAAAATACTATCATTAATAATGAGCAATACCTTTACTTAAGGCTGGTGGATGATCGGCGGCGAATTTGTCTGCACTGCCGTCATTCCAGGTTCATCCTTGAGATGCTGGCTGCCTGGATGTTGACTGTTGGGATGCCTGCTGCCTGCTGCCCGCTGCCTGTATTCCAGCTGTCTGGATGTCAGCTGTCTGGATGTCAGCTGTCTGGATGTCAGCTGTCTGGATGTCAGCTGTCTGGATGTCAGCTGTCTGGATTTCGGCTATGAGGCCAGAGCCGCTCCTTGTGGCCCAGGCCGGTGATTCTGTTGCCTGCCCCTCCTGCGATTGATTAAGGCCCAGCCAGGAGGCCCTTGAAGGCGCACCGCCACTCCAGGATCTCGCTCTTGCCGGCATGAGCGAGGTATGCATCTATGCCAATCCGTCTGAGCAGGACACAAAGTTTAAGTACATCGCGTTAATTTGGTTCGTTCGAAAAAATCTGGATGGAGGGTCTCACTGCCATGTCTAATTTGGAACGATTGGGCGCTTGGATCACCGCTAATCCTGCGATAATCATCCTGGCGGCATTTCTTCTGACACTGGCATCCTTCCACTACGCCCAGCAGATAGAGAGCCAGGGGATGACCACCGAGGCCTTCATCTCCAAGGACTCTGCCCTCTACCAGCTTTACGATCATCTTTATCTGGAGAACTTCGGCTCCGACGGCAATATGATACTCATCGAGGGCGATGATGTGGCACGGGATGCAGTCCTGAGAGCCATCCTCCGCCTATCGGATCATATGCACCAGGTGGAGCATGTCCTGGGGGTGCAGAGCGTGGCCGATTGGGTCGCCGATGAGGAGTTCAGGAGGAGGGGAATCCGTCAGATCCCCTCTCAGGAGAGGATAGACGAGATCCTGGCCGCTGCCGGCCCCTCCATCGCTCACCTGATGCCAGATCGGGGACACACCCGGGTCATCATTGGCATGCCCACCAGCTCCGCCCTGACTGAGAGGCAGAGGAACAAGCTTCTCGTGGAGACAGAGAGGGCTGTGGACTGGGCAGAGCTCCCCTCCGGCTACAGCGTGACCATCACCGGCGATCCCTCCTTTCAGGCGGCAATAGTGGAGATGATGAATAACACCAATGGCCGGATCCTTGCCCTATGTGGTGTGCTGATGATCGTGGCCCTGCTGCTCTTTTTCAATCATGTCCGCTGGCCTCTGCTCCCTTTGCCAGTGGTCCTGCTGGGCATCATCTGGACTCTGGGTGCCATGGGCTTCCTCCATATCCGAATGGGCATGACCACATTTGCCGCCTTTCCCATAATGGTCGGGATTGGCATAGATTATGCCATCCAGTTCCATAACCGTATGGATGAAGAGGTGACCAAAGGCAAGAGCGTCCTGGAGGCCTCTGCCAGAACTGTGAAATATGTGGCCATCCCGGTTCTCGTCGCCCTGGCGGTAACCGAGGCTGGCTTCTTCTCCCTTCTCAGCTCCACCGTTCCCTCGACTCAGGACTTCGGAAAGATGTGCATGATCGGCCTATTCATGTGCTACCTATCAGCCCTGTTTGTGAATATGACCATCCTTTATCAGTCGGAAAAGAGGTTCCCCAGAGGGAAGAAGAGCGCTGCAAATTCTGAGAGAGGCTCGCCGATCGGCGCTTTCATTGAGAGCACTGCCAGCTTCAGCATCCAGAGATGGAAGACGGTGCTTGCCCTGGCTTTGCTTTTGGCCCTGGCGGGAAATTATGCTGATGTTCTGGTCCCCATAGAGACGAACTCCCAGAACTATATCCCCTCTGATCTGCCCCCTCTGATCGACCTGAAGCACATGAAAGATATCTATGGGGGAACAGACTCGATCAAATTCCTCATCCAGGCGGATGACGTCACCAGGCCGGAGAACCTCAAATGGATGGATGATTTTAGCCGTTACCTGCTGACATCGCGGGAGGATCGGACAGATGGGGCCACAAGCATTGCCACCTACATCAAAGCGGCCAACGGAGGAGAGCTGCCCGATGAGAGCACCCGGGCCAGGGAGATCATCGCCTCTCTGCCCGCATCCGTGAGCAGTGCATACATGAGCGGCCACAACCTGGCGATAATCGATGTTAATATAGGCAATGCCCAGCTCAACCTGGGAACGGAGGGGATGGAGCGGCTGGTCCGGTCTTACGAGGACGACCTGGCCTGGCATACCCCTCCGCCTGGAGTCTCAGTCCGGATCACCGGCCAGCCAGTGCTCATGACCACAGTGATGGACGCCCTGACTGATGGGAGGGTGGAGATGTCACTGCTCGGCCTCCTCCTGATCTTCCTCCTGCTTCTGCTGATCTACCGGGACCTGATCAAGGCCCTCTTGCCAGTGCTGCCCATGCTGGTGGTGATCGGCTGGATGGGGCTGGTCATGTACTACGGCGGCCTGAAGTACACCCCCCTCACAGCCACATTGGGTGCTCTCGTCCTGGGGGTGGGCTCTGAGTACGCCATCCTTATGATGGAGCGCTTCTATGAGGAGCTGGCAAATGTAGGCAACCCCTTTGACGCCCTGAAGATCACTGCCAATCGCATAGGATCGGCTCTGGTGGCATCGGGGATGGCGGTCATCTTCGGCTTTGGCGCTCTGATCGCCTCTCCCTTCAACATAATCAGCAACTTCGGAGTGGTCACAGTGATGTCGGTCGTCCTCGCCCTGGTCACCACCTTCACAGTCTTCGTGGTCCTGGCCATAAGGATGGAGGTTCAGCGTGAGGTGCTGGAGAACGCAAGACTGGAACTGAAAAGAGCAATCGCCCTGATAAATAATCAAAGATGGAGAAGGTGTAATGGAAATTAAGTATGCCATCGCCCTGGCCTTTATGTTCATCCTCCTGGCTCCCGGGTCGGCCCAGAACAGCTACATACCCCTGGAGCTTGGCGGTGACAATTATTATACTATGTACGGCAGCCCGGATATATCGGCAAGCATCTCCGGCACAGATGAGTTCGAGCGGGGAGACACCGTCACCCTCCTCCTCGATCTGACCAACTATGGCCGGATCATAGGCTTCAAGCAGGACCAGACACCCCAGAATGCCAAGGAGTATGCCCTGGCCAGTGCAGAGTTGCAGGAGGAGCACAAGAAGCCCACAGCGCTGGGGATCACCACCACCCTCGTCTCCGGGAGTCCTCTGATAGATGTCAAATCCGGCGCCCAGGTGGTCGAATCACTCCGGTCGGGGGATAAGACCCAGTCCCCTCTGAAGTTCACCATAAAGATCGGAGAGCATGCCCCTGCTGGCGAGTACCCACTCCACTTGAATATGACCTATGATTATCAGGATAACGTCCGGGTTTATGCCTCCAAGCTGGTCAGTGAAGGGGGCACATCCACCTTCTCCAACTACCGGGTCTCCTATGTCTATCAGAAGGCCAACCAGACGGTGCCCATCACCATCCGGGTGAAGAGGCAGGCGGATTTTGTGATCCAGAAGACCACTGCATCTCTTGTTGCCGGGGGCAAGAGGCAGGAGATTTATGCCACATACAAGAATATCGGCGAGGATCCGGTGCGAGATGCCGTGGCCAGGCTCTCCATCTTCAAGCCCTTCTCCTCCACTGATGATCAGGCCTTCATTGGATCTTTGGATCCTGGGGATGAGAGCACAGTCCTATTCCGGATGGATGTCGATTCCGATGCCACGCCCAAAGATTATGGCATAAGCAGTGAGATCAAGTATACCGATGTCAAGGGAGAGACGGTGATCTCGGAGAGCATGAAAATACCAGTCAGGGTCGAGCCTGCTGCCCGCTCCCTTCTCCTGCCGGCAGCCCTGGTGCTGATCCTTCTGATCGTTCTGGGCGGCTATATCTACAGCAAGAGGCAGAGGAAGCCCTGAGGGGGCCGGGGGAGGAGCCTGAAGAGGTATCAGGCCCCTTGAACCCATTTCCCAAGAGGTGACTGGATTTGGAGGAACTGGTGCTGGCCAGATGGGTCGATCGCTTCTGGGCCTGGCTGATAGATGTTCTCTTGATGGGCTTGGTCTGGCATAGGCTTAGCATCCTCCTGAGAGTCGAGGCGGTGCAGCTGGAGGGAGCGCTGATGCTATCCTGCCTGTTATTCCTCTACTGGACGGTGCTGGAAGGCTATCGGGGGCAGTCCCTGGGAAAGATGCTGCTCAATATCGTTGTCGTGGGCCCTTATGGAGAGGCCATCGGCTACAGGGACTCAGCGGTGCAGTCCTTTGGCAAGGCCTTTCTTCTCCCCGCCGATCTTCTGATAGGCCTCTTTGCCTTCCGGGGAGGGCGGCAGAGGCTCTTTAACCGGCTCTCGGATACAGTTGTAAGAGAGCAGATTCTCTGATGCCGCCCGCTTGGTGCTGCCCGCTTTATGGAGGGCTTCTCTATGGAAACACTTAATGCTGGATTGGGCAGTTGATTATGAGCATGAAAACCATAAAAGTCATGAATGCCTCCAGCAAACCCAACCCCCACGGGGTGGATGCCCGGAGCCTCAGCGATACCGAGAACGCCCAGGTGGTACACATAACCCTGCAGCCGGGCGAGTCATTGAAAAAGCATGTCACCCCCGTGGATGTGATCTTCTATGTCCTGGAGGGGGAAGGGGTGGTGGAGATCGGTGAGGAGAAGGAGGTGGCAGTGGCCGACACTCTCATCGAGAGCCCGGCCAAGATCCCCCATCGCTGGATTAACGAGAGCAATGCCGTCACCCGGATCCTGGTGGTCAAGACCCCCGGGCAGAAGGAGGCAACGAGATTGCTCTGAACTGGGAGGATCGATTCATGGAACTCAAGCCACCAGCATCTCTGAGAAGGGAGCATGAAGAGCTTCATGCCGAGCTTGCAGAGACAATAGAGGCCGGCGGAAATACGGGCAATGCAGCGAAGAAGGTGGCCGACATCCTCCATGCTCATTTCTTGAAGGAGGAGGAGTATGCCCTTCCGCCGCTGGGCATGCTGCCGGTTCTGGCGGAGGGTACAGTCCTGCCCGAGATGCAAGCGGTAATAGAATTGACCGATCGATTGAAAGCCGATCTTGGGCATATGCTCAAGGAGCATGAAGAGATTGTGACCGCCCTCAAGTCCCTCATCAGAGCGGCAGAGGGGGAAGGGAATGAAAAGGCAGTGATCTTCGCCGAGAAGCTGATGTTCCATGCCCAGACAGAGGAAGATGTTCTTTATCCGGCGTCGATATTGATTGGCGAATATCTGAAGCTGAAGCTCTCCCGAAGATTAATATCGCAGAACTGAAGTGTAAAAATTTATTATGATATCGCTGGAGTTCCTTCTGCTGGGAGTGGCCGTAATGCTCCTCTTAAGCGTGGTATCCAGCAAAGCATCCACTCAGCTGGGTGTGCCAACTCTGGTCCTCTTCCTGCTGATTGGCATGCTAGCCGGATCGGATGGGCCAGGGGGAATAGAGTTCAATAACCCCTGGATGGCCCAGTACCTGGGGACAGTGGCCCTGATCTTCATCCTCTTCGCCGGCGGCCTGGACACCAAATGGAAGGAGGTCAAGCCCGTTCTTTGGCAGGGGGCGGTTCTCGCCACACTGGGGGTCATCCTCACTGCTATAATCGTCGGCTATGCCGCCTATTACGTCCTGGACTTCAGCCTTCTTGAGGCAATGCTCCTGGCGGCGATCATCTCCTCCACCGACGCGGCGGCAGTGTTCTCCATCCTCCGTTCGAAGCATATCAGTCTGAAGGGGGATCTAAGGCCCCTCTTGGAGCTGGAGTCGGGCAGCAATGATCCCATGGCCATCTTCCTGACCACCAGCCTGATTGGATTGATCATTGGAGATGTCTCCACCCCCACTGCTCTGCTCCCCATGTTTGCCCAGCAGATGGCCCTGGGAGCGGTATTCGGCTATATCATGGGCCGGGGAATGGCCATCATCATCAATCGGATTCGCCTTGATTACCGGGGGCTTTATCCCCTGCTGACCACATCGCTGGTCATGCTGGCCTATGCACTGACCGCCTCTCTGGGAGGAAATGGTTTTCTGGCTGTGTACCTGGCCGGGCTGGGCCTGGGCAAGCACTCCTTTATTCACAAGCGCAGCCTGATAGACGATCATGACAGCCTGGCCTGGCTGATGCAGATCGCCATGTTCTTGACCTTGGGCCTGCTGGTCTTCCCCTCGCAGCTCCTTCCAGTGGTGGGCATTGGCCTGTTCATCTGCTCGGTCCTGATGTTCCTGGCCCGGCCGATGGCCGTCCTCATATGTCTGCTCCCCTTCCGGAGGATTCCGATCAAGGAGAGGGTCATGATCTCCTGGGTGGGCCTGCGGGGCTCAGTACCCATCATCCTGGCCACCTTCCCCCTTGTATCCGGGGTTCAGAAGGCGGATATGATCTTCAATGTGGTCTTCTTCGTGGTCCTGACCAGCGTACTGGTGCAGGGCTCCAGCATACCCTTCTTCGCCCGCAGGCTGGGCCTGGATGCTCCCCTGGCCCTCCTTCCCGAGCCACCGGAGGGGGTCGCGGGAAAGGAGGGATGGGAGCCTTTGGTCAAGCTCAAGGTCCTTTCCGGCAGCTCTGCTGATGGAAAGCAGATTGCAGACCTCAATCTGCCCGATGACACCTGGATTGCTGTCCTGAGAAGGGAGGGTCATCCCATTCGTCCTGGAGGGAGCACAATATTAAAGGGGGGTGATCGCCTCTCCGTCCAGTCCAGCGGCGCATCCCTTGATCTGCTCCGCTCCTTGGTGGAGAAAAAGGAGATCCCAGCAGATGGCGGTCAGGCGGGGCACCAGGAGACCTGAGGATCATCGGAGGGGTACCGGGGCCGGGGCGGCTATCGGCCTGGAGCATCATTCTCTTTAACCTGGAGGATAAGAGCTGGTACGATGGATCTGAAGACAAAAGCCCTTCTTCTCTCTATAGGGAGAGTGCAGCTCTCCCGGCCTCAGGATGGCGGCCAGCCGTCCACCGCCGGCCCCGGCGCGGGGGAGAGCTCAGTCTTCTTTCAGTCCGGCAGGAGATTGGTACGCCTCAGCGTAGTGGACAGATCGCCTCTCAGCCTGGAGGTGAGAGGGGATGAGGCGCTCATCTCCCTGCAGGGCAGAGCGATCTCCAGGGGCAGGATGGTTGAGCCCCTGCTGCACTCACCGGGCCAGGCCTATATCACCGTCTCTGAGCGTTGCATATACGACTGCAGGTTCTGTGCTGTCCCCAGGCTGAAGGGGGGGGTGAAGTCTCATCAGCGGGTGGTGGAGATGGTGAAAGAGGCGAATGCCACCGGCAGGCTGGAGTCCATCTCCCTGACCAGCGGCACTGAGGTCTCCCCACAGCTTGAGGGGGAGAGGGTGGCGGCTTTGGTCTGCGATCTGAAGCAGTTTGGAGTGCCGATAGGAGTATCTGTCAACCCCTTTCCAGGAGTCAACCGGATGCTCTACGATGCCGGGGCAGATGAAGTCAAGTACAATCTGGAGACGCCCGATCGCATTCTCTTCTCCCGGGTCTGCCCGGGATTGTCCTATCAAGAGATAATGGATGCCCTGGAGGAGGCTGTGGAGCTCTTCGGAGAAAACCACGTCTTCTCCAATCTGCTCGTTGGCCTGGGGGAGTCGGACCAGTCCCTCCGCCAGGGGATGGATGAGCTTACGGATCGGGGCGTTCTTCCCATTCTGAGGGCGGCTTACCCTCATCCCCTGCGCCTGGATGAGGTGGATATCACCCGGCCATCGGCAGAGCGGCTGCTGAAGCTGGCTCGATACCTGAGGATGAGACTGGATCAGAAGGGCCTGGACGGCAGGCTGGCCCTCACAGGCTGCTATTGCTGCACCGGCTGCGATCTCGTTCCAGGAAGGGATCTATAAGGCGCTCAGAACTCAATATCCTCATCATTCAATCAGACAGGCCATATCATCATTGCGCCTTATGAACAGGCCAATAGGATATGCAGCTGGATATATAGCCGGATGTATGTGATATCCAATGGCTGGCTCGAATGACCTCCTATGGCACAACAAGCAATCCAGATACATGAGGCTCAGCAGCCGCTTTTGGTTAAAGGGAAGGCCTTGATTCTGGTGAGCCATCCTTTTGATGAAGCGGAATGACAGGGATGCACTCTGTCGGCGGGAATAATTCTCTTCTTCGCCCTTTTACCCTGTAAGAAAGCGCCGAGGGTGGGATTTGAACCCACGATCCGCGGAGCGGAACAGGTTTAGCAAACCTGCGCCATACCAGGCTAGGCGACCTCGACAGCCTAAGCTAAAGTTTGTGGTGATATGCTTCGATCGGCGTCATTGGAATACTCTTTCAGGTATATATTGCTTTTGGGCTTTTGGCAGCAAACCTGTGCTTTTCAACTAAATGATCCTCTAAGATATTTAAGTGTTGTAAGAAGCATGATAGCATGATAGCTTGGATTTTTCCGGGGCACTGTTGAGTATAAAGACCGGGAAGCCAGTGGCATCAAGCAGATTATATTTATTATTATATATTTTTATATTATTTTGCTAAAGATTGAAGATGTAAAACAATGGCAAAATCGAGATCTGCTTTGTGGCACCGGCATGACGGCGGGAGGATCAAGGGTCTGGGCCCCAGCCCTCACCTCACACAGGCCAGCAGATCCTTGCTGGTGATGATGCCCACCAAGGCCCCATCCTTCAACACCGGCAGCCTTCTGATATTGTGCTCTTGCATCAGCTCCGCCGCCCTCTGGGTGGAATCATCAAGATCGATGGTGATCAGAGGACCGGGGGTCATGATATCAGTGACCCGAACCCTGGCCGGATCCTGCCCCTTGGCAAATACCTCCAGGAAGATCTGGCTGGTGGTGACAATCCCCAGACACTCCTTGAGGAGGCACTCCTCCGCCACCAGAACGCTGCCTTTCTTCTGTGCTGCCATCACCCTTATGGCATCCAGCACCATGGCCTCGGGAGGCACGGTGACAATGGGATAGCTCATCAACTCTCTGACCTTCATAGCACAACCGATCCTTTGGACGGATACAGAGGATAACTTCCGCCGTTTTGCATTTTCCATCCACCTGTAGCCACTCTACCAAGATAAATCAGACGCTCAGAGAAGATTGAAAAATGATTTCAAATGGCTTCAGTGATGCAAGGGCATCTGTCACTATTGGGATTGAGCCCTAATTCGCAGAATTGAGTTTATAAACTTCAATGCAGAGTCAGGGGGAAGGAAAGTCGAGAAGGGCAAAGGAGGTAGGAGGAAGCACCTATCGACTTTCACATTGATCTATATAGAGAATCGACGAGATATATAGCTTTCGATCATGAGGATTTAAAGCATCTCCTCCAGCCCTCTCTTCAAATTCGCATATGTCGCCCGCAGGTGCTCAGATATCACCCTGGTATCGGATATGACGGGCATGAAGTTGGTATCGCCATTCCAGCGGGGCACTATATGCATATGGATATGATCGGCAATTCCCGCGCCGCCCACAATGCCCATATTGATCCCCAGGTTGAATCCATCCGGATGCATGGTATGTCTCAAGAGCTCCACCGCCAGATCGGCAAGCTCCATCATCTCCTCCCGCTCGCCATCAGCCCAGCCTGAGAGCTTTGAGGTATGACGAAATGGGACCACCATCATGTGGCCATTATTGTAGGGATAGGCATTCATGATGATGAAATGGTGTACTCCTCTGTAGAGTATCAGATTCTCCTCATCCCTCTTCTCCCCGGGCTTGGTGCAGAAGATGCAGCCCTCCGGTTTCTTGCTGAGGATGTACTCAATCCTCCAGGGTGCCCACAGGTGCTCCATATCACTTCGCTCCGTTCTCAAATACAACCTTTCTTCCCACCACTTTAGGCTTCCCCTCGATGAACATCTTTATCGCCCGGGGATAGGCTCTGTACTCCGCCTTCTGGATCCTGGCCTTCAGACTCTCGCGGGTATCGTTCCTCCTCACCGGCACCGGCTGCTGATAGACGATGGGCCCGTGATCGACATCCTCATCCACGATATGAATAGTGGTGCCGGTCCAGGTCACCCCATGCTCCAGGGCCTGGCCGAAGGCATCCAAACCCCGGAAAGAGGGCAGCAGGGCAGGATGGATATTCAAGATCCTGTTCTTGTAATGGCGGACGAATCCGGGAGATAGGATCCTCATGTAGCCGGTGAGGACCACCAGCTCCACCCCCGCTCCCTCCAGATGTTCGATGAGCTTCTGATCGTACTCCTCTCTGGAGCTTCCTGCAGGCTCGATGAACATATGGGGGACGCAAAACTCCTCTGCGATCCTGAGGGCGCCGGCATCAGGCTGGTCGGCCAGGACTATCTTCACCCGGGCAGGAAGCTGGCCCGCTCGCTCTGCCTGCAGGATGTAGCGGAGATTCTCCCCCCTGCCAGAGGATATGATGCCAATGGAGGCGGTCAAACTGCTGACTCACTTCCCCAAAGTGATCTCAATCGCAGATACATTGGCCTCCCCCCGATCGGTATTGAGAGTCTCGGTGGAGATCTGAATTCCCATCACCCTTACATCCGGCAGAAATCGAGACCTTGAGACCTCTGCCACATCCACCGCCCTGGAGATCGCCCGCCCCCTGGCCATGATCTTGACGTCCTTGGCGCCGCTGTTGAACTGGGTTACCACTGCCAGCACATAATTCATCACAGGCTTATTGCCGATGAATACGACCTCATCTTCCGCCATTGGCTCATCACCTTGAAAATTAAATTTTAATATCCTATGATATCATAGATAAATCTACTGATTAATCTGTTGACGAGATCGCTATGCTTACAGATATCCTCCTTCACAAATATATTCTTTTACAAACATCTTCCCTTACAAACATTTTCCCCTACAGATATCGTCCCCGCGCTTTTATCTCCTTTACCCTCTCTAAAACCGCCTTCCCTTGAGGATAAACCCTCAGGTAGCCGGACTTGAAGGACTCTATCAACTCCTCCGGCCGGTCGTGGGTGCTCTCCAAGGTCTGGAAATAGACGTGCACATCCACCCCCTGAGCCTCAACCGAACGCTCATAAAATGCCAGGCCGAAGTCGATCAGGCAGATCCCCTCCCTCACCAGGATCATATTGGAGGTGGTAAGGTCTCCATGGATGATCCCACCCCGGTGCAGCTTTCCCACCATCTCCCCCACCTTGCTTGAGAGCGCCGGGCAGATCACATCCTTGAGTTTATCCCCCTGTACGTGCTCCATCCTCAGCTCAAACCGGGACACATCGCAGATGATGGGGGTGAGGACTCCATGCCTGCGGGCCTCAGAGGTGATCCTTGCCTCCCTAATGGTCCTCTCCTGACGGATGCGTTCGTCCAAGGCGGGCAGGCGGTAGCTCTTGGGAAGCCGCCACTTCCTGACCACTCCATTCTCAAGGGTTATGACTGCTTCTGCCCCTCTTCCTATCTCCATGAGGCCTGCATCTCCTGCCAACTCCCACCTGCCAGCTTCCATCTGTCAGCTCCCATCTGATCTCTCCGTATTTATTCTCCCATCCCCACCTAAGAGGCCCTCTATATAAGGGCCATGACCTCAAGGGCCACGATCTCCATCTTCGAAGATGTCATTCTCCTCCAGTGCTCCCAGGCAGAGTCACTCTACTGGACCCCTCTCTTTTCCGTACTGCAGATGCTGGAAGCAGATCTGGAGATTGGGCCTGCCGGGCAAGCAGCAGTGCTCCTTGATCGTCAATCCTTTCCACAGGAAAAAATTTTATCCTTATCCAGAAAGGGGGGAGCATGATCATAGATGTGGTAGTCGCGAGCACCTCTCGCTATAACAGCTTCGGTACGGTCACCGATCCGGATAGAGCAGAGGACCTGTCCGGAAAGATAATACTGGAAAGGATCAGCAGGGCAGGGCATACCGGCAAATACCAGCTTCTTCCCGATGGAATAGAGCCCATCCAGCAAGCAGTGAAATCGAGCACTGCTGATGCCATAGTGATCTGCGGCGGCACGGGGCTCACCCGCCTGGACCAGACGATCGAGGCGGTAGAGCCGCTCTTTGAGAAGAGGCTTCCGGGATTTGGGGAGATATTCCGCTGGCAGAGCATGCAGGAGGTTGGCACCCGCGCCATGTTGACCCGGGCAACGGCAGGGGTGCACAGAAAGAGGCCTGTATTCTGCCTGCCCGGCTCTCCCGCTGCCGCCCGACTGGGCATAGAGCTGATCTTAGCAGAGATAGAGCATATACTGAAGCACGTGGCTGAGTAGAAAAAAATATTAGTTATCAAATCAAGTCCTGATGCTTCGGAGTAGCCTTTTATATCATTAGTGCACCAATAAGCACATAGAGCTATACACGGAGATTTGGCCAATGGAGACGGAGATTCCAGTGCGAGATATCATGACCCGGCCGGTGATCACTGCTGATGCCGACATGGATATATTGAGCGCTGCCAAGAGGATGGGCTCGGCCAACGTGGGGAGTCTGATAATAGTATCAGCAGATATGATCACAGGCATTCTGACGGAGAGGGACCTGGTAAGAAAGGTCGTAGCTCAGGGCGTCGATCCCAGAAATTTGAGGGTGAGAGATGTCATGAGCTCGCCTGTGACTACAATCGAACCAGATGCGAGCTTGCGGGATGCGGCCGCTCTGATGCTCCGCGTGGGGGTAAAACGACTGCCGGTGATTCATAAAGGGAAGCTTGTGGGGATAATCACTGACACCGACCTGATCTCTGGCTCCTCGCTGGGATTGAATGATATCCTGAGCGATCTATTGGAGATGCACCGGGAGAGCATTCACTTCGAGCAGCCTCGAGGGGCGGTGAGTGGAATCTGTGAGGTCTGCGGCCAGCTTTCGGATAATCTGGAAAACGTGAATGGTGAGTTGCTCTGCTGGAGCTGCAGGGACGGAAATCGATAGCTTTAACATGATTGCAATATGGCAAAATGCGATATGGCAAAATGCAATATGGCAAAATGCGATATGGCAAAATGCAATATGGCAAAATGCGATATGGCAAAATGCAATATGGCAAAATGCGATATGGCAAAATGCGATATGGCAAAATGCAATATGGCAAAATGCAATATGGCAATTGCGGGACAGCAGGGGAGTTTAAATGCTAGTCGAAGACATTTTCTCTAGAGATCCTCTTTATGTGGAGGACTCCACCTATCTGACCAAGGCACGCCAGTTGATCAGAGATAACCATGTGCGAGGGCTGCCAGTTGTGGATAGCAGCGGCCAGGTTCTGGGGGTCATAACCTCGCAGGATGCACTTCGGGTGACCTCAACCAGATCGAATGTTACAGTCTCTGGATTCATAACGGCAGTACCCACAGTGGTCGGCGACACCGATGTGCTTGATGCAGCAAGGCTCATGCTTAAAGAGAAGAGCAACCTGCTTCCGGTGGTCGAATCCCAAGAGGATAAGGCCCTCAGAGGTGTTGTGACTATAATCGACATATTCAAGCATTTGGATTTATCTAAAATTCCCAAAAAGCAGATAAGCGAGATCATGAGCACCAAGGTGGTAACCGCCCGCCTCGATGAGCCGGTTACCAAGGTCTGGGAGCGAATGGTCAGCCAGGACTTCACCGGTCTGCCCATGGTGAGGGAGGATAAGCCTGTAGGAATGATCACCAGATTTGATATACTCAAGAGAGGATGGGCCAGGATCAGCAAAGAGAGCGAGACCCGACCGACAGACTCAATGCACCTTCTGGCTGAGAAGCTGATGAGCTCTCCCCTCTACAGCCTCAAGCCGACGGCCAGCGTTGCCGAGGCTATAGAGTTTATGCTCAAGCATGATGTGGGCAGGGTATCAGTGGTAGACGGGGGAAGGATCACGGGAATAGTAGATAGAAGCGATCTGATAAGATGTTACCTGGGTGAGTGAGTATGAGCAATGGTCCAACTACTGGAAAAGAGATAACAAGGATTCCGCAAAAGAACGATCGAATGCCAAGAGCCCCCGGCTCGGGGGAGAGAGGACCTCTGCAGTTCAACTCCAGGCATGCCAAGCATGTCAGCGAGGTGCTAAGCGCAGCGTCGCCGGATGTGGTCACCGTCCCCCCTACCACCACCATCATGGGGGCGATAAAGACCATGACCTTCTATGGCTTCTCCAGGCTTCCCATTGTAGATGCCGGCACCAAGAGGCTGCTGGGCTTTGTGACATCGGTGGATATTGTAGACTTTCTGGGCGGCGGGCTGCGGCATAACCTTCTGCAGGAGAAGTACCATGGCAATATCTTCACCGCCATAAATGCCGATATAAGGGAGATAATGAGCAGCAAGCTCATCTATGCCAGCGAGAACTCCTCCCTGCCAGAGGTCTTGAAGCTGATGTACGAGAAGAACGTTGGCGGCCTTCCAATAGTGGATGAGGATACCCGTATAAAGGGGATAATCACCGAAGAGGACTTCGTCCGCTCCTGCCGGGGGGTGGATACAACTCTGCTGGTGGAATCCTTCATGAGCCCCAATGTGGTAACTGCGCCCGCCCAGACCACAATTGAGAAGATGACCCGGATGATCATCCAGAAGGGCTTCCGGCGGATGCCAGTGGTCCAGGATGGTGTCCTCATGGGAATGGTCACCGCATCGGATATAATGAAATACATGGGCAGTGGCGAGGCATTCGAGAAGGTGGTTACAGGCGCCATCGGCGAGGTGATGGACCAGCCCATAAAGGGCCTGATCAAGAGGAGCCTGATCACCATTGATAGGAAGATGAACCTCGGCCACGCAGCCAGAAAGATGATCGACAACGAGATTGGATCGATGCCCGTTATGGACAGGGGTTCATTAGCGGGGATTCTGACGGAAAGAGACTTCGTGAGGGCTTTAGCAGAGAACAGAGGAATACTGCCATGATCATAAAGAAAGTCAAAGACTACATGAGCACCCCGGTAAATGTCATTGAGCGGAACGAGCCCATCCAGAGAGCCAGAAATCTGATGTTCAAGTACTCCATCGGCCGGCTGCCGGTCATGGACAATGGCAAGCTGGTGGGCATAGTCACCAAATACGATATCACCAACCGGATCAGCCAGGCAGCCCCAGAATGGCGAAGGAGGCCCATAGACAAGATCCCCATCCAGGTGGTCATGACCGAGAAGCCGATAACTATATTCCCCGATGCCACCATGCCTCAGGCAGCGGAGTTGATGATCGAGAATGACTTCAGCGGCCTGCCGGTGGAGAAGGATGGAGAGATCGTGGGCATGGTAACCTCCCGGGATATGGTGAGGTACTTCTCCGATCAGGATGTATCATCAAAGGTGGAGGATCTGATGAGCAAGAATATCCTCGCTGTGCATCGCCATCATACCATCAGCCACATACTGGATGAGATGAATGCTCAGGGCCTCAGCCGGGCATTGGTCTATGAGGGCGGCAACGTTCCAGTAGGCATAGTGACCCGTTCAGGTCTCACCTTCTCCCAGATCATGGGGCCCAAGGACGAGATGGAGGCCAAGAGCATCAAGATGACCAGAAAGGAGAGCACTGCTGGGAGAAAGCAGCAGCGATACATAAAAGAGATGCCCTTCGTAGCCGAGGACGTCATGACATCGCCCGTATACTCTCTGGCCCCGGAGATGGGGGCTGTACAGGCCAGCAAGACCCTGGCAGAGAAGCATATCATCGGCATGCCTGTGGTGAAGGGGAATGAGGTGGTGGGCTACTTCTCAGCCGATGAGATCATAGCAGAGATTGGCAGGTGGAAGTGATGCAGGTTAAGGAGATTATGACAGAGCCCGTTTCCATAGATAAATCGGAACGGTTGAGCCATGCACTGGATATCATGGAGAAGAACGATCTGCGCAGGCTCCTGGTCACCAATAAGGGCAAGATAGGGGGCATAACCACCACCAGGCAGATCGCTCGTGTTCTTGGTGCCCGCAAAGCATTGGGCATGCCCGCCTCCTCTTTGCATGTGGCATCGGCCACCATGGACAGCGTGATCAAGGTTCTGCCGGACATGGATATGGATGATGCCATGGTCCTATTGCAGAAGACATCAGTACTGGTGGCAGTGGATGGGGATAAGATCTTGGGCTGGGTCAGGCCAAGGGAGATCCTGGAGAAGGCCACTGTGAGCGGGGTGGCCGCAGATGCCATGAGACATCCTCTCACCGCCAATCCGAGCGACCGGCTGGTTCATGCCCGGCGCACAATCCTGGACAGGGATATCGGAAGGCTTCCTGTGGTGGAGTCAGGGCGGCTGGTGGGGATAATAACCGAGGGAGATGTGGCCCGGGCTCTTCGGGCCTTCAGGGATCTGAACGACACTGCCAGCAAGCAACATGCTCGCATCTACAATATCCTGGTCTCAGATGTGATGACCCATGATGTCAAGTTCGTCTACACTGATACTCCCTTAGAAGAGGTCAAGAGGATTATTCTCACAGATAACATAGGCGGCCTGCCTGTGCTCAACCACAGGGAGGAGGTAGTCGGCGTGATCACCAGGCGGTCCATACTGGATTATCTGGTGAGGACTGGATGAATCTGCAAAGGGTTGCAGAGAAGCTGGGAATAACAGTAGATCGCTTGGAAAGCCTGCAAGAGACGAAGGTATCCAAATCGTTTTGGCCCGAGCCTCAACTGCTGAGGTTTGATAAGGAGATCTCGGGAATTGAGGCCGGGACGGTGATTTTCGAGAGTGGGGAGATCGTTTGGGGCTATCCCCGCATCCGCCGTCCTCTGATGCTCGAAGCAGCCATAAAAGACCATTTCATCGATTCTGTGGCAGTGGAGGAGAAGATGAACGGACATAATGTTCGCATCACATCCATAGACGGGAATATTGTGGCCCTGACCAGGGGAGGCTTCATCTGCCCTTATTCCACTGAGGTGGCAGCAAGGCTCTTGCCGGAGGAGATATTCGAGAGGCTCCCAGGCCTGGTCTTATGTGCAGAGATGGTGGGCCCGGAAAACCCTTATGTCTCCTCTGAGGTCTATCCCACAGACAGCATCGATCTGTATCTCTTCGATGTCGCCCAGAAGAACCGGCGGGGGACCTATGGAGTATATAAAACCCAGGAGATAGCAGAGGAGTTCGGCCTGAGGGCAACGGCATTCTTTGGAGAGTTCCCATTGAAGACTGCTCATCAGAGGATCAGAGAGATAATACTCAAACTGGGCCGGCAAGGGAGGGAGGGGGTGGTGTTGAAGGATCCGAAAAACAGGGTAGAGCCCCTCAAATACACCAGCTCCGAGTCTAACTGCAGCGATCTGGAGATAGCCTTCCGCTACTATAACGACTATGCCCAGGACTTTTTCTTATCCCGCGCTGTCCGGGAGGGATTTCAGTCTGTGGAGTGGAAGGAGCCAGAGGAGGAGAGGAGGGAGAGGGCCCGGCGCATCGGAGAGAGCATCCTCTTGCCCCTGATAGAGACCATCGAGAAAAAGCAGCGTGGGGAGACTATCACCCAGAGGATCCAGATCCGGGTGGAGAGCCTGGCCACAGCGAGGGGCTTTGAGTATCACCTGCGTCGATGCGGGATCAGGGCGATATTCGACCAGCCGCTGCCCGAGGACGATGGATATAGAATAGGAATAACCAAAATCATTATGAGCACAAACGATAAAACCGAAGCCCTCTTGGATGGTGAGATGTGGTGAGGACAGAGATCGCTGACATTGAGATGGAAGGCCATCTGATCGACTCCCAGATGCTGACAAAGGTCCTGGACAGGATCATGGACATGGGAGGAGAGTTTGAGATCAAGACCTTCCGGATAGGCGAGAAGAAGAACGATACCAGCTATGTTCAGATCACAGTAACCGGGGAGGATTCCCTCCACCTGGAACGGATACTCCTGGAGCTGAACGCCCTGGGAGCACGCCTCCTGGAGATGGAGGATGTCAGGTCCCAGATAGCTCCTGGAGATATGGTGGTGCCGCGGGGATTTTACACCACCACCAATCACCCCACCTATGTGCGCTATCATGGGATATGGGTGGAGGTGGAGGCAAACCATATGGATGGTATCATCGTCCTGCATAATGGCAGGGCGGTATGCACTCCCATCGGCCATATCAAGAAGGGGGATCGGGTGGTGATCGGAACCACAGGGGTCAAGGTGGTCCCTCCCGAACGCCCGAGGGAGAGGAGCTTCTTTGGATTCATGTCCAATGAGGTCTCCTCAGAGAGGCCCAGCGGAGAGCTAATCTGCCAGCTGGCCCAGGAGATCATCCGCACCAAAAGAGAGGGGGGCAAGATAGCCGTGGTCTGCGGGCCGGCACTGGTTCACACTGGCGCTGCCCCCTCCCTGGCCAAGCTCATTCGGGAGGGATATGTGGATGTCCTCCTGGCGGGCAATGCAGTCGCAGTACATGATGTCGAGCGCCAGCTCTTTGGCACCAGCCTGGGAATGGACTGCTCGGGAAATGCCACATCCGGCGGACACAGAAACCATCTGTACGCCATAAGCGAGATCATGGCCAGCGGCTCCATCAAGAAGGCCATAGAGGAGGGCAAGCTGAAGGGGGGGATAATGTATGAGGCGATCACCAGAGGCATCGAGTTCGTCCTGGCTGGCTCCATTCGCGATGACGGCCCCCTCCCCGAGGTCATCACTGATACCATCAAGGCCAAGGATGCCATGGAGAGGGCTTTGCAGGGGGTGAATATGACCTTGATGCTGGGCACAATGCTCCATTCCATCGCAGTGGGCAACCTCCTGCCCTCATATGTCAAGACCATCTGCGTGGACATCAATCCCTCCACAGTGACCAAGCTGATGGACAGGGGATCAGCTCAGGCCATAGGTCTTGTGACCGACATCGGGATATTCCTGCCCCAGCTGACCGGGGAGATCCAGGAGCAGAAAAAGCTGGCTGTGCAGGCAGTCTGATTGAAGCTGCCTGACTGGATCGCAAATCTTTTATCTGCATATGCCCCTGTTAGAGGAGTCCCAGGAGCCGCCGTGGCTTAGCCCGGTTAAAGCGGCTGATTCGTAAGACAGTCCGAAAGATCAGCAGTCCATGGGTTCGAATCCCATCGGCGGCTTTCTATTTTTAAGAATCCTGCCCCATTGATGGCAGTTTATAAGTGGTATATAACCAGCTTATAAGCAGTTTATATATCTTAAATACTCATGTATATATACCACCAGCCTGTAAGGTATAGAATGGAGATACTTGAGTATGGAGTCCACAATAAATATAGAGAACGTGGTGGCATCCACCAAGCTGGCAGAGGTGTTTGATCTTCATAAGATCGAGGCCGAGCTGGAGGGCGCGGAATACAATAAGGAGAAGTTTCCGGGCCTGGTATACCGGGTGAAATCCCCCAGAGCTGCTTTTCTGATATTCACCTCTGGAAAGGTGGTATGCACCGGGGCCAAGAACGTTGAGGACGTCCGCACAGTGATAACCAATATGGCCCAGACCCTCAAGTCCATCGGCTTCGAGAATATCGATCTGGAGCCTGAGATCCACGTTCAGAATATTGTGGCATCTGCCGATCTGAAGACCGACCTGAACCTGAATGCCATCGCCCTCGGCCTGGGTCTGGAGAACATCGAGTACGAGCCAGAGCAGTTTCCCGGCCTGGTCTACAGGATCAAGGCTCCAAAGGTGGTGGTGCTCATATTCAGCTCCGGTAAGCTGGTGGTCACTGGTGGCAAGTCGCCAGAGGAGTGCGAAGAGGGAGTGAAGATCGTAAGGGAGCAGCTGGAGAATATGGGGCTGCTTTAGCCCTCATATTGAACCGCCATTCCCCTTTTCATCCTCCCGACCATGATAATTAGATATATATGGGAAAGTTCCCAGTTATAAGCGATGATCTTCCAGATCCTGGATGTTAACTATGCCTATGATGCCGGCAGAGAGCCCCTGGTGCAGCTATTCGGCACCACGGCCGACGGGCAGAGCGTCACCATCAGGGTAGCGGGATTCCGGCCCTATTTTTATGCCAGAGCAGAGGAGGGCTGCCTGGAGAGTGCCATAGAAGGCCTGAGGGCAATGGGCCTGGAGGTGGAGGAGATAGAGCGCTTCGAGCCCATAGGTTATCAGAGGCAGCCCGAGAGGATGCTCTGCATCACCACCACTGACCCCAAGGAGGTGAGAGGCCTAAGGGAGAAGGTGCGCTCTCATCCAGACATCCGGGCGGTCTACGAGACGGACATCCTCTTCAAGAACAGATTTCTGATCGACAGATCTCTTGGTGGAATGAGATGGGTCGAGGTGGATGTGCCGGAGTGGACGCTGGACCAGAATTCTGGCTCGGTGCCCGGGGGAAGAAGCCTGCCCCCAGTGGGTGTAGCCTCCATCCGGCCAGTGGAGAACGAGGCCAATGCACCCCTGCGCCTGATGAGCTTTGATATCGAGTGCCTGCCCGACCACGGAGCAATGCCCAAGGCAGAGAGATCTCCAGTGATATTGATCAGCATGGCCTTCGAGCCTGAGTTTCAGGGCAACAAAGAGCTGGTGCTGGTGGGAAAGGAGATCGAATGCCCCCGACCGGACACCAGAGCCTGTCGGGATGAGTATGATCTGCTCGCTCAGTTCGCAGCCATAATCAGGGAGTACAATCCCGATATCATCGCTGGCTACAACTCCAATGAGTTCGATTTCCCCTATCTGCAGGAGAGGGCAAAACATCTTCAGCTCGATTTCAAAGTGGGAAGGGATGGCAGTTCCTGGTATATCAGAAAGATAGTCAACCGGAGCGATATCTCCATCACCGGACGGGTGGTGGTAGACCTATTGCCCATCATACGCTCCTCATTCAGCCTGAAGCAGTATACTCTGAGGAATGTGGCAGCAGAGCTTCTCCAACTGGAGAAGTACGATGTGAACCCCCAGGAGATCGAGGCCCTCTGGGCGGAGGATGGCAATGGGGAGGGGCTGAGACGGTTTATAAGCTACTCCCGCCGGGATGCCCTCCTCGCCCTCCGTCTGCTTTTGGACCTGCGGCTGATGAACAAGTACATCGCCCTCTCCCGCGCCAGCGGCTCGCTCTTGCAGGATGTAGTCAATGGCGGCCAGTCGGGGATGGTGGAGAGCCTCCTCTTGCGCCGCTTCCGGGAGACGTCGAGGGTAGTACCCCCCAAACCCGATTCCGATCTCTCGGGAGAGCGTTATGAGGAGAATGAGGAGCTTAAAGGAGGGGCAGTGCTGGTGCCTGAGAAGGGATTGGTGGAGGATGTGGTCATACTGGACTACAAGTCCCTTTATCCCACCATCATGATGGCTCATAACCTCTGCTACTCCACAGTGGTGCTGGCCGACTCCCCCGAAGAGGGCGAGATCATAACAGCACCCTCCGGCGGGAGGTTCGTATCCCCGGATGTATCGCCGGGGATCATGCCCGCAGTATTAAGAGAGCTGCTCGATCAGAGGACAGAGACCAAGGGGCTGATGAAGAAGGCAAGCGAAGAGGAGAGGCGATTCCTGGATGCCAAGCAGTATGCATTGAAGATCCTGCTGAACAGCTTCTATGGATATTCCGGTTATGCCCGGGCGAGGCTATACAGCCTGGCTCTGGCCAATGCAGTCACCTCCTTTGGCCGGGAGAACATCCTGAGAACGAAGAGGATCATCGATGAGATCGGATCGGTCTATATAGTGGAGGGTCAGGCGGTCTTCAAGGATGAGCTGGTGCTGGGGGCACAGACGGAAAAGGGATTCGATCTCAGTGTGGTCTATGGGGATACTGATAGCGTCTTCGTCCGTCTCCTTCCCCATAGCCAGCCGGTCTCGCTCGATGATGCCGGGCTGATCGGCAAGAGGATCGCCCAGATGGTCACATCCAGCCTGCCCCAACCAATGGAGCTGGTCTTTGAGGCTTTCGCCCGGAGGGGCATATTCCTGGCCAAGAAGCGGTATGCTCTCTGGATCTTCGAGCCGATGGGCGAGGGATGGCAGGATAGAATCAAGGTGCGGGGGATGGAGACTGTGCGGCGAGACTGGTGTGAGCTGACCTCAGGAACGCTCAAGACCTGCCTGGATCTGGTTCTCAGAGAGGGAAAGGTGGACGAGGCGGTAGAGCACATCAGATCGGTGGTGCTCAGGCTGCAGAACCTGGACCTATCCCAGGATCCGGGAATACTGGAGGAGCTGACCCTGACCAGGAGGTACACCAAGAGCACGGGCTCGTACAAGAACAAGCAGCCTCACATACAACTGGTGGAGAAGATGAGGGAGAGGGGGGGCAAGGTGCCCAATGTGGGGGACAGAGTGCCCTTTGTGATCACCCGGGGCAGAGGGGGGAGGAGGAACAGGAGGCTGTTCGTGGACCGGGCAGAGGATCCAGCCTATGTCCTGGAGAACAACATCCCCCTGGATACAGAGTATTATGTGGAAAAGCAGATTCTACCGCCTGTGCTGCGCATACTGGAGAGCTTCGGGGTGAGTAAGGACCGGCTCTGCTCCAGCCGGGCGCAGAGCAGCCTGTTCAGCTTCTCTGGCCACTGCAATAAGCCCTTGAAGCAGAAGTCTCTCTTCGACTTTTAGGGCTGCACTGGCTTTGTTATTGCTGCCTTCAATCATTCCATTCCAGTTCCAGGCGCTCAGAGTTCCTCTTCTATCCGCTTCAGCCCCCGGCCATTGATCGGTACAGGTGCCATGCACCCACTGCCACGAAGTTCACTGCCACTGCTCCCAGGATCAGGCCCATCACCCGGGTCAAGACCATTATCCCGGTGACGCCCAGCACCCGGTCGATGTAATCGGAGAACCTGAGGACGAAAAGGGTTGCAGTATAGGTTAGGGATACTCCCAGGATGACTATCGCCTTCTCAGCGATGCTTCCTGCCGATCCCATCAGCACCACCACTGTGGTTATCGCACCCGGTCCGGTCAGAAGGGGGGTGGCCAGGGGAAAGACGGAGATATCCTCCCTGTGATTGGCATCCTTCAGCTCCAGATCAGTGACCTTCTTCTGCTGGTGGACCCCGCGGAGCATGTCCATTGCCACCAGGAAGAGGAGAATTCCTCCTGCCACTGAGAGGCTGTCGATGGTGATCCCAAAGAGACGCAGCACCAGATCGCCTGCCAGGGCGAAGAGAATGGCGATGATGAAGGCGACCAGAGTGGCTCTCCTGTAGATGTGGCTCTTTTCCAGAGGGTTCATGCCAGCAGTCAGAGAGACATAGACCATGCTGGCCTCGATGGGATTGACTATCACAAAGACAGAGCTGAAGACGTACACGAAGTAGAGGAAGTGATTGCCCGATTCCATTTAATTATCCCTTTTCGCTATTTCTTCAACTGGCTGTCTCATATCTAACACTGGAGCTCTCCTTTAAATAAATCATCTCATGCCTCGGCTTGAGAAATGGCGTTTTATACCAAAAATGAGTTGGATGGCATGAAGGGCATAGCAGAAAGAGGATCCGTTCTCTTGATATTTGTGCTTGCATTCATCCCCTTATGAGCCCGGCAAACAGCGATATCATCGTCAATCCAGGGGAGGGCTGCAGGGGGATGGGCGGTCTGCGCCACCCCCTATTCGATTCCCAGCGGCTCCCGGTATAGATGAGTGCCTCAGCCCTCCTCGCTCTATGGGCCTGGCCTGCTCCCATGCAGCCTTCTGGCATGAGCTTTGCCCCTCAAAGCGAGGCGAGGCTGGCATATGCCGTGGCAGGCGTGTCATGATAAGCTCTCTCCAGCTCTGCCGGGCAGTGCCGGATAAAGCTCCTTTACAGCGGGAATTAATAAACCCCTGCAGTGTATATCATCCTCTCATGAGCGATACTAAGGCAAGGTCCAGCATCGGCCCGGGCATGGGCCTGATTCATCTGGAGACCGGGGTGCAGATCATCATACCCGCCCAGATTGAGGCAGAGAGGATTGTGGCAGCGACGGAAGCCCTATTGGGGGCGGTCAGGGACAATATCGGCGAGGGCATAGGCTGCTCGGATATCGCCTGGATGACAGCGACTGATGTCAATGCCATGCTCTTGGTGAGCATCGATATGGATGAGGGGCCAGCGGATGCAGTTGCTGCCCTTCATGCTGCTGCCGAGGCCTTCACAGAGAGGTCCGGCCAGGTGATATCACAGATGAAGGCAGATGCTGGAGAATGAGAGTCGCCCTATTGCAGCTCAACACCATTGTAGGAGATCTGGCCGGAAATAAGGATCTCATCGCCTGTGCTGTCCGCCGGGCACCGAAATTCGATCTGGCCGTCACCTCTGAGCTTGCCCTGCCTGGCTATCCCCCCTGCGATCTGCTTTTGAATGAGGAATTTGTGCAGCAGAGCTGGCAGGCACTGGGCGCTCTGGCGGAGGAGCTGACAGATCTCCCCCCCGTCCTGGTGGGCCTGGCCGAGCCCAACCCCGCTGGCCGGGGCCGGCTTCCCTTCAACTCCGCCGCCCTCATCCGGGGAGGCAGGGTAGAAGATACCTTTCAGAAGAGCACTCTCACTGGCAGCGATCTCTATCGGGAGGAGCGCTACTTCCAGCCGGGAGATGAGCCCGGCATCCTGCAGATCGGAGGGATGCATTTTGGGATACTCATAGGCGAGGCTCTGACAGGGCACAAAGAGAAGAGCAGCGCAGCTGGCTTCAGCCTCCTGCCCTCCCTCAAGGAGAAGGGAGCAGAAGCCATAATCAACATCTCAGCCTCGCCCTTCACAGCAGGGGGGCAGCTGCGCCGGCAAGAGCAGCTATCAGACCTGGCCGGGAGGTGCCGCCTTCCCCTGCTGTACATCAACCAGGTGGGAGGGAATGATGATCTGATATTCGACGGCAGAAGCTGCTTTTTTGACTCGAAAGGGAAGTTGGCCGCCCGGGGGAGTGGCTTTGAGGAGGATATCCTGCTTGTAGATCTCGACCGGCCAGGGGGAAGGATAGCCGGAGACGATCTCACCCCCGAGGCAGAGATCTGGAGGGGCCTGGTCTTGGGGACGAGGGATTATGTACGCAAGTGCGGCTTCTTCCGGGCTCTTCTCGGCCTATCGGGAGGGATCGACTCTGCCCTGGTGGCAGCCATCGCCGCCTCTGCCCTGGGCCCGGAGAACGTCCTGGGGGTTATCATGCCCTCGCCCTATACCAGCCAGAGGAGCATCGATGATGCCATAGCCCTGGCGGACGGCCTGAGAATCGAGAGGATCACCATCCCCATCACTGCCATCATGGATTCCTATGAGAGGGAGCTGGCAGATCATTTCCTCGGCCGGCCGAAGGATGTCACCGAGGAGAACATCCAGGCCCGCATCCGCTCCAACATTCTTATGGCCCTGTCCAATAAATACGGCTCCATTCTCCTTGCCACCGGGAACCGCTCAGAGCTCTCTGTGGGCTACTGCACCATCTATGGCGATATGGCCGGCGGGCTAGCGGTCATCTCCGACCTGCCCAAGGGGATGGTCTACAGGATGGCTGAGTGGCTCAACACCACCACCGGCAGATCTGTCATTCCCCCAAGCATCATAGACAAGCCCCCCTCAGCAGAGCTCCGCCCCGGTCAGACCGATCAGGATAGCCTCCCCCCTTATCCAGTCCTGGACGAGATCCTCAAGCGGTATATCGATGAGCATCAGTCGCGGGCGGATCTGCTTGCCGCCGGGTTTGATGAGGCGGTGGTGGACCAGGTCATCTCCCTGATCGGAAAAGCTCAATTCAAGAGGCTTCAGGCTCCACCCGGCCTGAAGGTGATCGATAGCAGCTTTGGAAGGGGCTGGAGGATGCCTGTGGCCTGCCGGACCGGCCGGTCAGGGGCGGTGAGGGAGGAGGGGAGGGGGGCATAGAGCGACGGGGGGATGGTGGCGCAGGATCTCGGAGCAGAAAGTGATTTTAAATAGATCCAGGCGGAAGATGGTACATGCTATGAGAGATGATATCGACAGGAAACGTACTCAGCGCAGGCCAGCCGCCTTCAAGGCCGGAATGCTGCTGGCTGGCATTTATCTCTCTCTTCTTCTTTTCTCTCCCCTCCTTTTCCCTTCCCTTTTCTCCCCCTCTCTGGGAATGGAGAGTACGCCCATACAGGATAGCCTCATTCTCAATGTCTATCTGGATCCTGCGGGAAAGGCCCTGCTGACAGGCTATGCTGATAACATCTCCGGCATTGAGTCTCTTGCCGGCTCGGAGTACCAGTATGAGAACGATACTGGCAGGCTTTATGCCCTCACCGACGGCCTGACAGCAAAGTCCGGCCAGCTTTGGACTTTGAACTTCGGTGCCACTGGCACCTTCGAGGACTGCAGGATCACCTTTTATCTGCCCGGGGATATCCGCCTGGGAGCTATCAACAGCTCTACTGGCCTGCAGTATCATCTCTCAGCCTTCAATGGTTCTCTGGTGGCGGATGTGCAGGGCTATGAGGTTCAGAACCCCCGGATATCCATTCAATATCAGCAACCTCTGGCCAATGGATCAGCCCCCATTCCCTCCTCCGCCCTTCCTCCCCGCCCTTCTCCGGGCGATTCCAGCATCGATCTTGATCTCATCCTCTTCTTGGCAGGAGCATTCATTCTGGCCATGGGATCCGCTCTGGGGATGATCCTCTGGAGGCACAGATTCCCTCTGCCCGACAGCTCCTCATCTCCGGAGAGGGATGTGCAGCCGAAGGCCGATGGGATCATCTCTTCCTCCCCGCTTATGAGCCATTTTGAGGCTGGTGATGAGGGGTCTGGTGATGAGAGGGATGGGGATGAGGCGGCTGGGGATGAGAGGGCCAGACTCCCTGTCAGTCCAGACTCATCCAATCCAGATCCATCCAATCCGGCTGCATCCGGAGAAGAGGGCACTGGTGCTCTCCTCTCCCCTCTCGCCCATGTACCGGCAGACGCAGATGACAGGCACCTTCCCACCACCGCCTCTCTCTCCTCCTCCGCCGATAGCCCCGCGGACGGCAGCAGCAGCAGCCATTCTGACTCTGGCCCGGATCAAGCCGCTGCTGGGAGCGCTGCTGGGAGCGCGAACCGGGCGGAGGCGGAGGATATGGGGTTGAAGAAGATAGAGCTGAGCCGGGAGATGGAGGCGGTCATTCAGACCCTCACCCCCAGAGAGAGGGCGGTTATAACCACCCTGGTCGAGAACGGAGGGAGAATGACGCAGGCAGAGATCAGATATGAGACCAGAACTCCTAAATCGTCTCTGACCGGTATTCTGATCTCTTTGGAGAGGAGACGCCTGGTAACCAAGAAGGAATGGGGGAGAACAAACATGATAGAACTCTCTGAATGGTTTTTATCCCAAAGGGAACGTTCCTGATCCTTTAGCTCTTCAGCCCCGGAGCCTGGAGCATGCTCTTATCCCTCTCCCTTATGGTTCGTTCTGCTCTTATTTTTTCTATCGTTCAGGAGATGAGGTTTAATGGAAGGAGGAAGGCAGATCCTTCCAAAAAATGGGTTTAAGAGGTATTGTACAGATGAGATCGATTGGACGGGACTGGAGGATGGCTCTGATTGCTCTTGCCGTCTCCTGTCTATTCATAGCTGGGGCATTATCCATGCCCTTGGATCGAGGAATGGGAATGCATGCAAGAGGGATGATGATCCATTCGCCCCTCAATGTCACCCCTGAGGAGCTGGGCAACATGACCTTGAAAGAGATAAAAGAGCGGGAGATCGATGCTCTTAACTGCTCCTTGGAAGAGGGAATGCCCTTCTGCGGAAAGGCCGGGCGCGGGGCGCAGATGGCCTTCGCGCCCCCCTCATCCTGCCGGCATTGCTGGTCTGGCACCTTGGGGCGTGGCTTTTCCCCTCTTTTGCTGATGGATGAGATCAGTCTGGAGGAGCTGGGGGAGATGAGCCTCAATCAGATCCTGGATCTGTATGATCAGAAGGTGGACGAGCTTGACCGTATGACCATCAATGAGCTCCGGGAGCAGTGGAAGAAGAGCATGGAGGCGCAGAGCAATATGACTCTAAATGAGCTGGTGGAGGAGGCTCGAGATAGGCAGGCCAAAGAGGGGATCTTCAACTGGGTCTCTTTGCAGTACCGTCGCCTGGTGGCCTGACGGGCCTTTGGCTTCCACCCCCAAGTGGCGCATGGCAGAGATCATCATCTGCCGCTCATGCTTTTTTTCCTGCCCACTGGAGATGTTTAAATCGGATTGAGTCTAATCAGCATTTGGCAGGCGAGTCTCGATGAACAAGGTTGGCAGAAGGATTATCAATCCGGCACTGGCAGTGCTGCTGGCGGGCCTGATATCTTTTGGATTTGCAGGTGTGGGCCAGTCAGGTCTTGGCAATATGGATGGATCTGATGGGGGCAACGGCAGGATGGGTGCGGAGGGCGCTGGAGGCGGGATGCACCATCCTAATCCAGGCCATCCCCTCGGTCTGCCGGTTGATCTGCTCTTCAGCGGGCATGGTCTTGCCCTCCGGGGGGACGAGTCCCATGCCCTGCGACTGAAGGTTGAGGTTCTCCTTTCCGTGCCTCCCGAGCGGATTCGCAATCTGGTGGCCTCCAACAGAAGCCTGGAGGAGATCAGAGAACAGATCAGGGAGAATGCAGGAGACGAGCTGCACCGGGGGAGCCTGGCCTTTGAGGGGAGCCATTATGCAGCCATAAATATCCTCATCCTCCCGGCAGCAGATAACTCCACCCTTCTGAAGGCCGACCTGGCCGACCCGGAATCCCTCCAGCTGGGGGACCGTTCAGCCATCCTGGGCAGGATCAATCTGAGCATATCCCCCTCCCCCGGGGGCACCATCGGCCAGGGGGAGCTGGAGATCGACCGCCCACCGCATGAGGGCAGATATGCAGTTCTGCTGAGCATGGATCCTCCAGGAGGGGAGAGCAGGCGATCACGATCACAGGCCGCCGGGCAGTAACCGGAAGATGGAGGCGGTGATCAGGCCCAGGTCACAGGAACCTCATCCGTCCTGTATCCGGGCCGAACGTGAGACTGCTCCAGAGGGGTAAAGATGCCGGCTTTGAGCATCAAGAGGCCTGTGTAGGCGATCATGCTGCCGTTGTCCCCCATGAAGGCGCGGGGTGGGAGGAAGAACTCTGCTCCTCTCTCATGGCACATGATTCTCATCATCTCCCCCAGACGGGCGTTCGCCCCCACCCCACCCACCAGCATGGCCTCCCTCTTCTCCGCATGGGCCATGGCCCTCTCCGTCACCTCCACCAGCATGGCGAAGGCCGTCTCCTGCAGGCTGTAGCAGACATCCTCCAGGGGATGCTTTCCTGCGGCCTCGGTGGCAGCAGTGGACAGGCCAGAGAAGGAGAGGTCCATGCCCTTGACTGTATAGGGCAGGGGGATGTAGCTCTTCGCCCCCTTTGCCAGCTCCTCCACCTTCGGGCCACCGGGATGGGCCAGGCCGACGGAGCGGGCAAATTTGTCTATGGCATTCCCCACGCTGATGTCCAGGGTCTCCCCGAAGATCCTGTATCTGCCCTGGCGCAGGGCCAGGATCTGGGTGTTGGCGCCGCTCACATATATCACTACGGGATCGCTGGCCCCCGACTGCCATTTGCCCACCTCGATATGAGCGACGCAGTGATTGACGCCCACCAGGGGAATCCTGTAATGCAATGAGAGGGCTCGTGCAGCAGTGGCCACAGTGCGCAGGCAGGGCCCCAGGCCGGGCCCCTGGGAGAAGGCCACCCCCTCTATCTCCAGGCCTATCTCCCGCGCCCGGCCGAGGACATCTCCTACCACAGCCCTCATGTGCTGGGCATGATGCTGGGAGGCCTCTCGGGGATGGATTCCTCCTCGCGCCGGGGTATAGGTGGCGCTCTTCTCATAGATCACCCCGGACTCATCCACCAGAGCGGCACTGAGGTTCCAGGCGGTCCCTTCCAGGCCGAATATGATCATTCTCTATCCTGCCCCCCTTATCATTCAGACATTCAGATGTATCCCAGGCCGATATCCTTCCTGTAGCGTATGCCATTGAACCGGACCCGTTTGATGTTCTCATAGGCCCTGGCCCTGGCCTGAGCCAGGCTCCTGCCCCGGGCGACCAGGGTGAAGACCCGGCCACCAGTGGTGTACAGCCTCCTGTTGCCTGCAGAGTCTGTGCCCCAGGCGGTGCCGTTATGGTAGACTATGACCTCCGGGTCCACCCTCTCCAAGCCTCTGATGGGCATATTGGTATAATGCTCTCCAGGATAGCCGGGCCTCTCCGGGCCGGTGGAGGTGAGGGTTTTTACCACCCGCCCGGATATGGCGCATACCCCCAGGCAGAAGTCGTCCGACCACTGCAGAGGAACCTCATCCAGCCTTCCCTCCACTACAGCCCTGGAGAGCTGGTAGAAGTCGGTCTCCAGGCGGGGAAGTATCACCTCAGCCTCCGGGTCCCCCAGCCTCACATTGATCTCCAGGACAGAAGGCTCCCGATCCTCTGAGATCATCAGCCCGAAGTAGATCACTCCTCTGTACTCCTGGCCGGAGATCTCCTTGAAGCCGCGGAGTGTGGGAAGAGCGATCTTTTTCATTATCCTCTCCGTCAACTCCTCATCCAGCCAGGGGTGAGGAGAGAACCCGCCCATGCCACCGGTATTGGGATTGTTATCCTGATTGGGATTGCCTGCCAGACGGTTGAAGAGGCGGATGGCCACCTCCTCATCCGGGGAGAAGGCCTGCTTGTAGTCCAGGGCGGACTGCATCGCCCGGACGGTCCGGCCGTCGCTCAGGGCGAAGAACATCAGCTCCCTGCCCTCCAGCCGGTCCTCGATTTCGATTCTGTCCCCCGCCTGGCCGAAGGGCCTGGGGCTTACCATGATGCGCTCGATGACTGAGTCTGCCTCCTCTTGGTTTGCGCAGAGGATGGAGCCCTTTCCCGCTGCCAGGCCGTCCGCCTTGATCACCAATCCCATCCCCGGATCCTCTGCGCAACGCTGCCGGGCATACTCCTTTGCCTCTTGAGGGTCGCTGAAGTTCCGGTAGGGGGGGATGGGGACATTGAGCCTCTTGAGAAGATCCTTGGTCTGGCATTTGCTGCTCTCCAGGACGGTTGCCTCCCTTTTTGGTCCCAGTATCTATGGGCTATGGCATTTCCTCTGCCTCCTGCATCCACTACAAGAACTCTCTTGCCTGACATCAGATCCATTTGAGGATTTTAACCCTAGATAAGCATATTTGACCGGCTGATATTTATGGCAGCGCGGCGATTCTGATGGCTCTTCTTTCATCAGTTAGCTATATAAAATGACAGGCTAAGGCAAAGGCAGCAAGTCCCGCACCATCGTTGATGCCCAGGTACAGCTCTGGCCCCATCCCGCAAGTCTCTGCCTGTTGCAGAATATCTTGCAGGTCGCGCAGGAGATGATAACGGAATGTATTCCCAAGAGAAGATGCTTAAAGTCATTCGAGAGAAGAACGTCGAGTTCCTCCGCTTGCAGTTCACTGACATATCAGGGATAGTGAAGAATGTGGCCATTCCCGCCACCCAGATGGGAAAGGCTTTGAAGAGTGGCATTTCCTTTGACGGATCATCCATTGAGGGCTTCGCCAGAATTCAGGAGTCGGATATGGTCCTCCGCCCCGATCTCTCCACATTCAGCCTCCTGCCCTGGAGCAATAAGGACGATGCCAATGAGGCTCGACTGATCTGTGATGTGCATCTTCCCAATGGATTGCCCTTCGAGGGTGCTCCCCGCCGGGTGCTCTGCCGGCAGTTGGAGAGGGCAGAGGAGATGGGCCTCAAGATGAAGGTCGGTCCGGAGCTGGAGTTCTTCCTCTTTGAAAAGGAGAATGGCGGATCTGCCACCATCCCACACGACTTCGGGGGCTACTTCGACCTGGGCCCGGTGGACCTGGCAGAGGATGTGCGCCGGGAGATCATCAGGGCTCTGATCAAGATGGGCTTCACCATTGAGGCCTCCCATCACGAGACTGCTCGGGGGCAGCATGAGATAGACTTCGTCTATGGCGATGCCATCAAGAATGCCGATAACGTGGTGACATTCAAGTACGTCACCAAGACCATCGCCATGCGCCACGGCCTGAGGGCGACGTTCATGCCCAAGCCTGTATTCGGTGCCGCCGGCAGCGGAATGCATGTCAACATCTCCCTCTTCCGAGGGCTGGAGAATGCCTTCTATGACCCAGAGACCAGTCTGAATATCAGCGATCTGGCCAGGTTCTTTGTGGGCGGCCTGATAGAGCATGCAGGCGCTATCACCGCCATCGCCAATCCCCTGATCAACTCCTATAAGCGGTTGGTATCCGGGTTCGAGGCTCCTGTCTATATAACCTGGTCCGGCCCGAACCGCTCCTCTCTTATCCGCATTCCCTCCGGCCGGGGCCTCTCCACCCGGGTGGAGTTCCGCTCCCCTGATCCGAGCTGCAACCCCTATCTGACCTTTGCTGTCATCCTGGCCGCTGGCCTGGACGGAATCAAGAGGGGTATCGATCCGGGAGATCCAGTGGACCTGAATGTATACCATCTCACAGCAGCTGAGAGGAAATCTCTGGGGATCAGGACGCTGCCCACCGATCTGAAGGAGGCTCTCGCCTGTCTGGAGGAGGATAAGGTGATACGCGAGGCCCTGGGCGAGCACGTCTATCAGAATGTCATGCGATTGGGCATGCTGGAGTGGGAGCAGTACAATAAATTCGTTCACCCCTGGGAGATCGAGAGATACATCAACACCTATTAAAGGATCTGAATTGCATGGCGAATGATCCCCCAGATCAGGGCTCTCCTCTCCAGAAAAGGTTTATGCTGCCCGCATGCAGTGCCTCTCATGCCACTGCTTCATCCGAAATGTATATATCTAGCATTGACATTGGGGGGTCCGGGCCGGTAGCTTAGTCAGGCAGAGCGAAAGGCTCTTAACCTTTAGGTCGGGGGTTCAAATCCCTCTCGGCCCGCTTGAAAGAACGGGGCTGTGGCCTAGCCAGGTAGGGCGATGGGCTCCAGCGGTATATTTGATGATGAGCAACGGGTCTGCTGAGACCTCTCGACGGGGAGGTCGTTGATGATCCGTTGGAGCACTGAAATGGGTTGTTACAGGAGGAGCAATCCCTGTAAGGACTTCAGTATCGGAGATACCCGTCGATCGTGAGTTCGAATCTCACCAGCCCCACCTTTTTCTTGCCCTCTCCACAGCGTTTAAATATCTCTGCTATGAACTAACTGGAAGGTGCCGATATGTACGGGTATATTCTCACCATTTGCTGGTCCATTAAAGAGGTCAACCGAAACCTCAGCGACAGGCCGGCCACATCTGATTATTCAATAAGGTATCTCAAAAAGGCATGCTCTGACCTGGCGGTTCTGATGCGGGAACTGGGACGGGCTCTTCCGGATGAGAAGATCGAGGTGGTCGACAGGAACGGCCTGATGAGGCCTTTCCTCATCAATGAAGTCTCGGATATGCTTTATGATACAAAGAAGATCCTGGAGTTCAATCTCATCGACAACATCAGCCATTGGGCCCAGGCTCATAAGGCCGCATGAGAGTTGTATGCCTCAAAATCATAGGCCTCATCATCCTTAGTGTCCCATCATCCTTAGTGTCTCATCGTCCCTAGTGTCTCATTGTCTCCAAGACCTCATCATCTCAGCACTCATCGCCCTTAAGGACTCATCACGCCTCAGGACTCATAGGGCTCATCATTTTTTCAGAGCAGATTGATCATCATCGGCGCTGCAGTCTGGTTTCAACTCTCAGTCCTCTCCCATGATCAATTTTTCCCTGGGCAAACTTGATCCGTCTTGCCACCCCTCCTGGATCTATGCTTCAATTGGGTGTGCATGTCTCAGTTGCCGGCGGCCTGGAGAGGGCAGTGGACAGAGCGCATAGGAAGGGCTGCCAGGCCTTTCAGATATTCACCACCAATCCTCGCAGCTGGAGATCCAGGCCCATTTCCGCGGAGACAGCCCGTCTCTTCTCCATCCGGCTCAAGGGCTGCGGCCTGGAGACTGTCGTATCTCATATGCCCTACCTTCCCAACCTCGCCTCCCCAAGGGAGGAGGTCTACTCCCGCTCGGTAGAGGCCCTGACCGATGAACTGCTGCGCTGCCAGCTTCTAGGCATACCATATCTGGTGGTTCACCTGGGAAGCAATCTGGGCGCTGGAAGGAGAAGTGGCAGGGAGAGGATCGCCGAGGCCCTGCAGAAGGCGATCATCGATTCAGGCAGCGAGGTGCTGATCCTCCTGGAGAACAGCCCCGGGACGAGAAACAGCATGGGGAGCACCTTCGAAGATATCGCCTCCATCATCGAGTCCCTCCCCCGCCAGTCCAGGAGGCTGGGGGTGTGCCTGGACACCTGCCACCTCTTTGCTGCCGGATATGATATTCGCACCCCTCAGGCTCTGGAGAGGACCTTGGGGGAGTTTGAGGGCTGTATAGATCCAGAGAGGCTCAAGCTGGTCCATCTGAATGATTGCCGGGGTGGCCTGGGCTCACATCTTGACCGGCATGAGCACATCGGCCTGGGACAGATCGGCCTGGAGGGTTTCCGCTCGATCGTCTGCCACCCCCTCCTGCGAGAGAGGGCAATGATACTGGAAACGCCAGAGGACTCCCGCCGCGATGATTCAGGAAACCTGGAGGTGATCAGGGCGCTTGCTTCAGATATCAAATAGCCTCTCTATGACCAGCATCAGAGCCTCATTGGATACGGGCTTGACCAGGTAACTGCTCGCCCCCAGATCATAGCTCTTCTGGATATCCTGATCCTCATTCGAGCCGGTGAGAATGACCACGGGTATATCTTTCAATCTCTCGTCCTTCTTGATCAGGGTGAGCAGATCAATGCCGCTGATATCGGGCAGGAGCAGGTCCAGGAGGATGAGATCAGCGGGATCATCTCTCTTGATCT
This sequence comes from Methanothrix sp., assembly GCF_016706325.1. Lineage (NCBI taxonomy): Archaea > Methanobacteriati > Methanobacteriota > Methanomicrobia > Methanotrichales > Methanotrichaceae > Methanothrix > Methanothrix sp. The sequence goes on from NZ_JADJJX010000001.1 coordinate 1,326,875, forward strand.
TCTGAAGGGCAGCCAGTGCCCCTTTGCCATCGGTGGCCACGATGAGATCTCTTATCAGATCATTGTGCTTCAGGACCCGCCTGGTGTATGCGATGTCCTCAGCATTATCCTCCACCAGTACGATCTTCAGTTTGCGACCCATTGATTTACCCCTGGCCCTTGATCATCAACGCTCTCCTGTTGAACTGAGCCCCTGATCCATGATTGAACTACCCGCAAAAATAGTTTTCCCACTGAAAGCCAAAAGTGAGCCTCTCTGGCAGCAGGCTGGCCCGGCCGGCGGCCCAAATCCGAATGATAAATCGGCCCCTCCCAGCTGCTTAATTTTTTGTGATTCAAATAAATATTGAATTTGAATATCGTCTACAGCTATTGGTTTAGGCAGCAGTGAATATAAAATTCCTCCTGCCATCTCAGTCGCCTCCTCCAGCCGAGGCATCATCTCCACCGATGAATATCATCCTCCCTCATATCTCGCGCCGCTCAGAATCTCTCTTCATCATCCGGCTGAAGCTCCATCTCAATGAACCTGGGGCTGCTCTCCCGGCTGAGGAGAGCCACTCTGCTCAGGGGCACCTCTGCCTCCAGGCGGTAGCCCAAGAGCTCGCCCAGGGAATGGGCCAGGGCCATGATCTCTGAATGCTGGGGCATGGCTGCCCTCTCCAGACGGGCACGGGAGCGGCCAAGGTGCATGTAGGCCTTCAGCTCGACGAAATCAGGCTCAGCATCCCCTATCAGCCGGGCATAATCCTCGATACCATCCATGTTAAGGCCCCGGGCCAGGGTCATGCGGATAACGCTGCGGCACCGGCGCTCCTTCAAGAGCTGCAGGGATTGCAGGACCTTTGGCCAGAGCTCCTGTGAGGGATTGCATACCTGGCGGTACTTCTCTTCATTTGGAGCATTGAGGCTGAGATAGAGCTGGGTGGGCCTCAGCTCCGCCAGAACCTCGGGGCGGGTGGCATTGCTGACCAGAAATGTGGTCATGCCCCGCTTCATGACTAAATCGATGAACTCCTTCAGATAGGGATAGAGGGTGGGCTCGCCCATCAGGGATATGGCCATATGCTTCGGATCGCGCGCCTCAGCCAGGCGCTCGGGATCGGTGGTTGCAGAGCCTCCATATCCGGATATAAACCTCTGCTGGCCTTGCAGTATCCCCTCCAGAAGCTCTGCCGGCTCAGTGGCTTTCCTTCCCGGTACTGGATCATCTATCGGCCTCCAGCAGTGCAGGCAGAGGTGATTGCACTCCAGTGTGGGGGGTCATCTGCACACAGCGGTGGCTGGCTATGCCATAGAAGTGATGTTTGTAGCACTGATCGCCCCCCCGGAGGGAGCGGTTCAGCCAGAGGCAGGGCTTGACTGCACCTGAGCCCACCAGGTGGTAGCCCTGGCGGGCGAGGGTCTTCTCTGCCATAGTATCTCGCATGATATTCCTGCCATACAAAGTCATAAATCCCTGACGGCTCAATCCTTATCCAGTGCTCGAAGTATCCCCCTGGACATTGCTCCTCGTAATGCTCCTCTCCTTCGCGACATCAGCGGCAGAGCCGGCGGCAGGTCATGCATCGCCAGTCCATGCATCGCCAGAACAGGAGATCGTAGCAGCTGAGGACATCTTCTCTCAGTTGATGATCGGCGAGCCGGTGAGATATGACAATGTAACCGTTGCCGGCTCATTGGACCTGGCAGAGCTGCAGGGGCCGCTGCCGCAGCCGGTGAAGATCACCAATAGCATCTTCACCGGGCCGGTCAGCTTTGCCGGGGCGAGCTTCGATCAGCCACTCGACCTGCAGGGAAGCCTCTTTCAGGATAACGCAAACTTTGCTGGCTGCCGGTTTTTAGGGGGGGCGAGATTGGCTGGGGCCGCCTTCCAGGGCCAGGCAGATCTTCGCAACGCCTATTTCGGAGGGCAGGCCTCATTCTTCAGCGCCCAATTCGCTGAGGACGCCAGCTTCGGGAACAGCCAGTTCGCCGGAGATGCCGTCTTCCTCAACAGCAGCTTCGCCCGGGATGTGGACTTCGATTTCGCTCAGTTCCAGCGGCTGGCCTCCTTCGCTGATGCCAGCTTTGTGAATGTGAGCTTTCTGGAGACCCAGTTCGGCGGTCATACCACATTCCTGGATGCCCGGTTTCAGGGCAATGCGGCCTTTGCCGCCACCAGATTCCTTGGCAGTGTGGTCTTCCGGGGGGCAAGCTTCTCCTCGGGGAGCACCTTCGGCCTCTCCAGCTTCGGCGGGCTGGCCGATTTCACCAATGTCTATTTCAACAGCACAGCCTACTTCGGAGGGGTGCGGTTCACCGATCTGGCCTACTTCATCAATGCTCGCTTCGATCGTGATCTGAACATGGAGGACTCCAGGCTCTATAACCTGCGCCTGGACAATGTGAGCTTTATGGGGGGCTCCAGGATCAACCTCAACAACTCCGATTTCACCAAGCTGGAGGTGAGATGGGGGATGCTCAAGGATCGGCTGGTCTACAACGGGGCTGCCTATCTGGCCCTGGTCAAGAACTACAAGAGCCTGGAGTGGTTTGATGATTCCGACGACTGCTACTATCAGTACCGCAGAATAGGGCAGGACCAGGCACCCTGGGGCTGGGGAAAGATCTCCGATCTGATCTCCTGGCTCTCCTGCGGCTATGGGGTCCGGGTGAGCTACACCTCCTTTTGGTGCCTCTTTACCATTCTCTTCTTCGGAGTGGTATTCTGGGCGGGAAAGGGCATGAACAAGTTCGAGATTGTGGGGATGGAGCTTCCCGGCGATACCAGCCTGAAGCCCACATCCAGGGTCTCTTTCACCGATGCCCTCTACTTCTCCATTGCCATGTTCACCACCTCTCAAGCGCCCGTCAACACCTATCCCGTAGGGGTCTACCGCCATCTGGCCATGGCAGAGGGGATCCTTGGATGGTTCTTCCTGGGCCTGTTCGTGGTCGTCCTGAGCGGGGTGCTGATCCGCTGAAGGAGGGCCGGCTTATCTCCTGATCCTGGCCGCCACCGTTCGGCCAGCAGACCGATCCGGAAAGGTTGATATATCTGCTGGTTAAACGGGGAGAGTCCAAAACAAGGGCGCGTGGCCTAGTCAGGATAAGGCGGCAGCCTCCTAAGCTGTAGATCGGGGGTTCGAATCCCTCCGCGCCCGCTTGCTTTTCCCATCAGGGCACGATCTTGGATATCGCCAGCTCCAGTATATCCTCAGCACCCGTTTTTTTCAGTTGGGGGATGAGCAGATTGACCTGGGAGCGGTCCACCACTGTCTCTATGGCATAGTAATCGGTATTGTAGAGCTTGGAGAGGGTGGGCCTCTTCATGCTGGGCAGCATGGATATGACGGCGTCCAGAGCAGCTTCTGGCACGTTCATCTTCAAGAGGACCTTTCCCCTTGCCCTCATCACCGCCAGGAGAAGGGTCTGGACGGCGGTGATGTCATCGTGCTTCTTCTTATCGGCAAAGCTCTTCTTATTGGCTATCAGCTCTGATGTCGACTCCAGCATGACATCGATGATCTTCAGGCCATTCTTCCTCAGGGTGGAGCCGGTCTCAGTGAGATCCACCACCACATCGGTCAACTCAGGAACCTTGGCCTCAGTGGCCCCAAAGGAGAACTGGATCTCCACTGGAATTCCCAGGTTGGAGAAGTAGGACTGGGTGAGATTGGGATACTCCGTGGCCACTCTGCTGCCGGGCTTTATCATGCGGGCAGAGCTTATCTCCAGGCTCTCCGGAACGGCCACCACCAGCTTTACCACTCCCGGCCCCTGTTTGCCGTAGTTGAGATCTGCGACCTTGGTCACAATGGCGCCGGACTCCATAACCCAATCTGTGCCAGAGATCCCCAGGTCGAAGTAGCCCTTGGCCACATATCCCGGAATCTCCTGGGGGCGGAGGATCTTCACCTTACCTATACGCGGGTCATCTATGCGGGCATTGTACTCCCGCTCCGTCCTCTTGACCTCCAGTCCAGCCTGCTCAAACAGCTGCAGGGTCTGGTTTTGCAGGCTGCCCTTGGGAATGGCGATATCAATCATTGCTTGATCTCCTCTGAGGCTTCGTATTTTTGTCTTATGCCCAATCTGAAAGCCCCTCTCGCTTTATAACTGATTTCATTGGCCGATCATGCAAGCAGTCTCTCTTGCTCGATCTCATTGCATCCCCGCGGCCTCGGATCCGCCGCCGACCTTCACAATATTTATAAATAACTACCGTAATAAACACTGGCAAAGGGGTAGCAGAGATCATGTCAGCGGTTATAATCTCGGATACGCACTTTGGGCTGAATTCATCTACGCTCAGCGATCCGGCCAGGGTCGATCAGTTGATGGGAGAGATACTGGAGTTTGGGGGCGGATGCGACGAGGTCATCCTGTTGGGAGATATATTCGACTTCTGGAGGGTGCGGCCTGAATGTGCTCTGCGAGAATCAGTCCCCCTTCTGAATAGGCTGAAAGAGGAGGATCTGAAGATCCACTATGTGGTGGGAAACCATGACCACCATTTAGTGGTGCAGAAGCAGGAGTCCGATTTCATGGAGAGGGTGGCGCGGGGAGATCTCTTCCCGGTATACTCGCCCTCTTTGCGCTGGCGCCAGACCATAAACGGCCTGAACATCGATATGCTCTATCCCACCTACCAGGTCCGCTGCTCCCATCGCAGAGTGCTCTTCACCCATGGCCACCACCTGGATGGCATCCAGACCTTCACTATGCAGATGGTGGGGGGGATTCGCCAACTTTATGGGGAGGAGATCCTCCCCGCAGACCTGGAGATGATGATGGCCTATGTCTATGAGAGCATCTACCGCTCATCATACATCGGTGAGATGGTCTCCTTTGAGGAGCGGATCTGGAAGGCCTCCAGTCTGCTCAAGAGGCTGACCTGCGGGGTCTTTCATGATCAGCGCCTCGCCTCAGTGCAGATGCAGTATGAGGCCATAATGAGGTTCATTCGCGACAGAAACCTGGGTGAAGTCGACTGCTTCATCTACGGCGATACCCACCGGGCGGGGATCTTCCAGAGGAGGGGTGGCCCGCTGGCGGTGAATGCGGGAAGCTTCACCCGCGAGCCGGGAAAGAGCTCTCGGATCGAGCTTCCCGATACATACATCATTCTGAACGATGATGGCCTGGCCCTGAGACAGCTTGGCAGAAGAGAGCCTGTCTATCTATGCGAACTTCTCTGAATTGAGGGGGTGAGAAGGTTATTATCGTAGTGGTCTGCTTTTGTAATCGATGAATCTCATAGATGTCCTGAGGAGCAGGAGGTCGATCCGAAGGTATCAGCCCCGCCCCATTCCCAAGGATCTGGCAGCATCCCTGATCGATGCCGCCCAGACAGCCCCTTCAGCAGGGAACCTCTCTGCCAGAAGGTATATCCTGGTGAGCAATGAGAATATGAAGAGAATTTTGGCCATGGCCGCCTACAGCCAGGAGCATATCGAATCGGCTCCCCTTCTCATTGTGATCTGTGCAGATGTCGCCGCCTCCAGCATCCGCTATGGCAGCCGGGGCAGCCTGTATGCCATCCAGGATGCTGATGCTGCTGCCATGTGCCTTCTCCTGGCCGCCCATGATGCCGGCCTGGGAGGCTGCTGGAACGGGGCGTTCGATGATGATCTAGTGCGCGAAGCACTCACTTTGGAGGACGGCGTCCTGCCCGTGGCCATACTCTCATTGGGCTGGCCGGCGGAGAGCCCTGCCCGGCCGGAGCGCCCGAGACGCGCTGGGGATGTCCGTTGGATAGACTAGCCGCCGGGCTGCGCAGCATTGTAGAGGCGATCCTGGCAGGGGCGATAAGAGATGAGGCCGCTTTAGAGAGGGCCAAGAGGGATCTCTCATCTCAGCTCGGCCTGCCCTCTCTGCCCAGCAATGCCGATATCCTGGGCCAGGCGAGGGCGGGGGAGAGGGAGGCTCTGAAGATGCTGATCAGAAAGCCGACCCGAACCCTCTCCGGGGTGGCAGTCATCGCCGCCATGACCTCTCCTGCCCGCTGTCCACACGGGACCTGCGTTCCCTGCCCGGGGGGGATTGCAAACCTCTCTCCCCAAAGCTACACCGGCAGAGAGCCGGCAGCTCTTCGAGCCGGGCAGCACAGCTTTGATCCCTATGATCAGGTGATGGCCAGGCTGGCCCAGTTGGATGAGATCGGCCACCCTCTGGATAAGTCGGAGCTGATCATCATGGGGGGGACGATGACCTCCCGCCCCCTGGGATATCAGAACTGGTTTGTCAAGCGCTGCCTGCAGGCCATGAACGACTTTCCCGCCAGACTGGGGTGCTCTGGCTGGCAGTCCTTCGAGGATGTGGCACGGGCAAATGAGAGCTCTTCTGTGCGGAATATCGGCACCACCTTTGAGACCAGACCGGACTGGTGCCGCCCTCAGGATATCGAGGGGATGCTGCGCTTAGGAGGGACCAAGGTGGAGTTAGGGGTGCAGAGCCTGGATGATGATATCCTGGTGAGGATGAAGAGGGGGCATACAGTCGAGGATGCCGCCCATGCCAGCCGCCTATTGCGGGAGGCGGGCCTGAAGGTGGGATTTCATATGATGCCCGGCCTTCCCGGCTCCAGCCAAGAGAATGATCTGGCGATATTCAGGAGGCTCTTCTCAGATCACCGCTTTCGCCCTGACTACCTCAAGATCTATCCCACCCTGGTCATCGATGGAACGGAGCTCTTCTGCCAGTACCAGAGGGGGGAGTACTCTCCCCTGGGGGACGATGATGCCGCTGAGCTGGTATCGAGGATCAAGGAGATCCTCCCCCGCTATGTCCGGCTGCAGAGGGTGCAAAGGGACATCCCCTCCCCTCTGATTGTGGCCGGGGTGAGAAGGTCCAATCTGCGCCAACTGGCCCGGCAGAGGCTGGAGGAGAGGGGAGGGAGCTGCCAGTGCATTCGCTGCCGGGAGGCGGGGTTGAGAGGAGTGGCCCAGGCTGAGCCCAGGCTGGTGCATGAGTCCTATACCGCCTCCGGGGGAAGGGAGCACTTCCTCTCCTTTGAGAGCGAGGAGGATGTCCTGCTGGGATTCCTCCGCCTGCGCCTGAGCAGATCTGCCCGGGTGAGAGAGCTGCATGTCTACGGCCCTCTGGTTCCCATCGGCAGCAGGAAGGAGGGCTGGCAGCACCGGGGATATGGAGCCCGGCTGTTGGAGGAGGGGGAGAGGCTGGCCCGGGAGGAGGGTTACCCCCAGATCGAGGTTACCAGCGGCATAGGGGCGCGGGGCTACTACCGCCGGCTGGGCTACGAGCTCAGTGGACCCTATATGAGAAAGAGGCTGGCGTAGAATGCCAGAGAGGCTGGATTTACCACAACATTTAAATTCAGTGCCCTGAAGACCCTCTGCGATCTGAGGAATGAAGATATGCGTTGGCAAGGCAAGATGGGAAGGAAGCCCACGGGCGGAAAGCTGATTTTGGCCCGGGGCAAGAGGAAGTTCGAGATCGGAAGAGAGCAGAGCGATACCACCATCGGCGAATCGAGGATCAAGAGGGTCCAGACCCGGGGCGGGAAGAAGAAGATCAGAATGCTGCGGGGCAATATGGCGGCCGTTGCCGATCCCGTAACCGGCATGACCAAGATGGTCAAGATCGAGACGGCAAAGGAGAACCAGGCCAATCTGCACTACATGAGAAGGAGCATCCTCACCAAAGGGGCTGTCATCAAGACTGAGATCGGGGACGCCAGGATAACCAACCGGCCGGGCCAGGATGGCGTCGTCAATGCCGTGCTGCTCCCCTCCCAGTGAGAGCACATTTTTATCATGATGTTCGTGGTCTTCCGCTGTAGCTGCGGGCGGCATCTTTACTCTCCTGATGATGCCAAGAGCAGAACCTGCCCCTGCGGAAAGAGGACGACCCTGAGCAAGGCGAGGATTCTGGCCACCGCCCCTGATGCCCGCATTGCAGGGGAGATGGTGAGAAGGCTGCAGCTGGGCGAGTCCGGAATGACCGGCTTCAGACAGGCTAAGCTCTAGTGCTCTGGGAGCTTATTCCCCGCCAGAGCGGTCTTCTCTTCGGGGGATGATAGCAAATGAGGCCTGGGTGCTGGAGAGAGGGGTGCCGCCATCTCTCTCTGTCACCTTCCCCTGGACAAAGGCCACAGCTCTGCCCCTCTTGACCACCTCGGCCCGGGCGGCGAGGTTCCCTCTCCTGATTCCCTGCAAAAAGCTGGTGCTCTCTGATATGGTGGCTATGCTCTCCCCCTCTTCAAGAACAGTGAAGAGGGCCAGGGCCATGGCCTCATCGCACAGGGCAGAATAAAGCCCCCCCTGCAGCCACCCCGCCCCATTCAGCATATCCGGGCGGACGGGCATGAACAGCACTGCCTCCCCGCCGCCATAAGGGCCCAGCTCTATGTCCATCAAACGGAAGAACGGATTGGCATCCCTGCCCCGGATCCGGATGTTCTCCAGATAGCTCATCTCATCGACCTCATAAACCCTGGAAAAACGACACTTATATAGCTGGTGGGGTGATTTTTGCTGTTGAATTCAAGAAATCCTGGAGTATGCTAGAGTCGGAGGGATATTGAGCATTCTCATCGGCTGCAGTGGCTGGTCTTATGAGGACTGGGTGGGCAGCTTCTACCCACGGGAGCTGGCCCGGAGGAGGGGGGAGTGGCTGGCATACTACGCCCGCTATTTTTCCACTGTGGAGATCAACAGCACCTTCTATCGCCCTCCTGGCGAGCTGCAGGTCGCCTCCTGGGTGCGAAAGGGCTCAGAGCTGAGGGATTTCCAGTACTCTTTGAAGATGCCCCAGCAGGTGACCCATGAGCATATGGTGCGGGGGGAGAGGGATGGCGCCATCCGGGGGGCAGCAGCCTTCGAGAGAGGCTGCATTGAGCCTTTGGCCCAGGCCGGGCTGCTGGGCTCAGTGCTCCTGCAGCTCTCCCCCTTCTTTTCCAAAGATGAGTCCAATTTGAGGACTCTTGAAGCTGTCCTGGAATCCCTGTCATCTCTTGATTACGATTATGCTGTGGAGTTCCGCCATCCTTCCTGGCGGGACGGGGTGGGGGATATGATCGACCCACAAGCAGCAGAGATCCTCCGGCAAAGAAGCATCGCTTTGGCACTGATCGACGGCCCCGGGCCCCATATCCGCTGGGCGGAGGGTCCGGGCCACGCCTACATTCGCTTCCACGGGCGCAACTATGATATCTGGTATCGGGGCGAGAGGGAGAGGGGGGAGGATGATCTCCGCCTGAACCGTTACGACTATCTCTACTCCCTCCAGGAGCTTGAGCCCTGGGTTCCCAGGATCAGGGAGATGGAGCTGAATGAGCAGATGATCAGGATCTATTTCAATAACCACGCCCGCTCCAAGGCGGCAAAGAATGCTCTGCAGCACATGGATCTCCTGCAGATCCCCCATCAGCCCAAGGAGATCCGGCCACAGGATCAGTTCACCCTGGGCTGCTTTTAGGGGGTGGCAATGGATGGGTCTGAAAGAGAGGCTGAGGGGGGTTGTGCCCGAGGAGAGGCTTGTGCATCTCTCCCGCCGCTTTCATGTGATAGGAGATATCGCCATCCTCTCCCTTCACCCTGAGCTGGAGGGCTACAGAAGGGAGATTGCCATAGCCCTCCTGGAGCAGTGCGGGAATGTTCACACCGTCTTCAACAAGGCCTCCCCTCTGCAGGGGGAGAGGAGGATCCCCCGCCTGGAGCTTTTGGCGGGCAGAGGCAGCTCGACTACCATTCACAAAGAGTATGGCTTCCGCTATCATCTGGATGTGCAAGGGGTCTTTTTCAACAGCCATCTGGGCCACGAGAGGATGAGGGTGGCTGGGGAGGTGAGGGCGGGGGAGGAGGTGCTGGTCCTATTCGCCGGGGTGGGGCCCTTTGCCATCCCCCCTGCCGCCAGGGGGGCGAGGGTGGTGGCCCTGGAGAAGAGCCCAAATGCTTGCTATTGGCTGGCAAGGAACGCCCGCGAGAACGGGGTGGATGAGAGGGTCGCAGTCATCAATGCCGATGCCTTCGGGGCTGCTATCCTGCTGAAGAGGAGCTTTGACCGGGCAGTTGTTCCCACCCCCTATGGAATGGACAGAATTGTGGACTCTTTGCCGGGGATGCTGAAGAAGGGGGGAGTGGTCCATTTTTATACCTTCAAGAAGGCCCCGGAGATCGAGGGGCTGGTGAGAAGCTATCAAGATCTGGGCTGGAAGCTGCTGCTATGCCGGCGTTGTGGAAATGTGGCCCCAAATGTCAGCCGCTGGGCCCTTGATCTGCAGAAGATCTGAGCAGACGGGCCGGGGGATGGACAGCAGGTGCATAGCAGGTGTGTAGCAGGTGCGTAGCAGGTGCATAGCAGGTGTGTAGCAGGTGCATGGCAGATGCATAGCAGATATACTGCAGCTGATGCTCTATCCCCTCTTATTCATTCAGGGGCAGGGCAGGTTGAGGATGGATATATTTCCTGCCACGGTCTCCGATCTGATCTGGGCATAGCCCATGTAGCTCCCCCCCATCATCATAGTGGGCACTGTGCGGGCGTTCTTCTGCACCCTCTGGCCGATCCTGGCCGAGCCCTGGATCTCAGAGCTTATCTCATAGACAGAGATGCTGTCGTCCTGATAGGCCTTGGTATCCTTGATCAGATCCTCATCTATGCAGTAGACCTCAGAGAATACCGAGCCCACCTCATAGTTCTTGGCGCAGAGGGCATTTCTCAGCTCGCTTTGAGTGAGGGGCGCATAATAGGGCTTGTAATTGAATTCCACTGATGTGGCAAGGGAGGTCTCATCCATATCTGCATCCCGATAGGTGAAGGAGTCGATGCTCCTGGTGACCATTCCGCTGCCGCTTGCCCCCAGCACTGCCTTCTGTCCGGCGAAGCCGGGCTGGGTCTGAAGGATCCTGAACTCATCCATGTAGCCATTGACGAATATCCAGGAGTGCTCAGTTGTGTTCTGGGCCAATAAACCGGCAGAGCCCGCCGCCTGCCCGGCAGCCGCCAGGGCGGCGATACAGATTATGCTCAGAGCCAGAGCCATCGACTTCATACTTGCACCTCACGAACCTCCTGTATCAGATGGAGCGGGGAAATATAAATGTGATCATGCTGACAGGATCGCTCCCCCATGATCGCTCCTCATGATCACTCTCTCCTGATCACTCCCTCATGATCGCTCAGCTGCTCCATGATATGAAGGCCCATGAGATGGAAGGATCGTCACTCGTTAAAAGTCCGCCAGGGCGGGGCCGAAGGAGTAGTAGGCATGGGCAGGAACACCATCGATAAGGCCGTAAGCATCCGGCTCGGGCAGCAAGGAGATCTCCGTCTGGTTCCAGCTGGCATCCAGGGAGTGTATGGGGGTGAATGTCTTGCTTATGAAGTAGGAGTCCTTCTGCCGGGCGGCCTGCCCCGCAGTGGCGGAGGATACGGGCAGCAGCATCAGCGATTCATTCCTTCCGAATATATTCTCTATCCAGGCGTTGTATATCGGGACGGCCAAATTGAACTCCTCTGGTCTTCCCTGAAGTGCCTGATCATGCTTTTTGGCCATCTCCCATCCCACGCCCAGGCCGTCCAGGACCCCCCTCTGATAATCGGTCAGAGAATCGCTCTGGGCCAAGGCAGGCCTGATAAGGGCAAAGGCGAAGAGCATTTTCATAGATATGGTCAGTCCTTTTATCAATCTCATTCTTCATTCCTCCGAGATCTTCATTATTCCATTCCCTTATTGATATAAAGAGCATCCCAGGAAATAGATTTTCGATTTTGCCAGGGAAGATGCCTTTAATATAGATCTGAGGCCAGCATCAATCCATGGATCTGAATCTTTGCATTAAAGGCAGAAGAAGTGTGAGGAGCTATCTGGACCGGCCTGTGCCCAGAGAGGTCATCGACAGATTGCTGGATGCTGCTGTCTGGGCTCCTTCGGGCATGAACGGGCAGCCCTGGCGGTTCACTGTCATCCAGGACCGGGAGGTCATAAAGAGCCTCTCAGCCAGAACTGCAGAGCTGGTGATGAAGTCCAGGCCCCTCCCCCCGGAGATGGAGGCGAGCTTCAAGTCGGGGAGGGATGTGGTATTCTACAGTGCTCCCCTGCTCATTCTCATCAGCGTCAAAAAGAATCCTGACTGGAGGACAGTCAACCTCTTGGACTGCGGACTGGCCGCCCAGAATATGTTCCTCGCCGCCTATCAGGAGGGCCTCGGTAGCTGCTTTATCGGATTTGCCTCCTTGCTGAACCAGTCTCCGGAGCATCTGGCCAGGATAGGGATACCAGAGGATCACGAGCTGATGGCCCCCCTGATCTTCGGCTATCCAAATCCAAATGATGTCCCGGAGGCAAAGCCAAGGGCGGCGAAGGTGCTGCAGTGGATCTGAGCCGCGGCTCATAATTGGCTTTCTGCTCGATTGTGTGGCGGATGTATGGCAGAGCCTGCTACATCCCCCTTCTCTATTCCTTGGCATCCTTGTGGTGAGGCTCGTTCATTCTGCTCTCACCGCAGAGGTGCAGAGGCACAAAGACGAGGAAATATGGTATCGGGTCTGTCCGTGGGAGGGCAGTGAAGTCTCCTTCAATCTGGCATGCAGAAAAAACCTCTGCTCTTCATCCCTCTTCTGCCCCCTCGATCTGTACCCGGGTCTCCTTTTTGCGGGAGATGTTCTCCACAAACCTGGGTACGGCCTCCACCAGGTGATCGACCAGGGAGTCACGGCTCACAGCCATCCTCTCTATTCTCACACCCAGTGGATCGATTATCACCACTGCTATGGGCTTCATCCCCAGGCCGCCCCCGCCGGCTCCACCCGGTTCGCTCTCCTTTCCCTTTCCAGATCCAGCGCCAAACCCCATTCCCACACTCATCAGAGGGATGATGGTTCTTCCCTCCACAGTGATGGGCTCGCCCACTGCTGTCTGGGGGGAGAGGGACTTTTGCATCTCCGTGGTGATGGTCTTCAGGATATCGCTCAGCTCTTCCATTTCCTCGACTCCAATTTTTGCATTATATATGGTCTGGGATAGATGAAAAATCTTTCTTCTTTTCCGCAGGCTTTATATCATCAACTACTGCCCAGAGGCCGCGGCCCTTTGCCCCATTAGAGGGCTTATCTCCACGGCTAAAGAGAACTACTGCTCAGCTATCGATGCTATTCGAGGAGCTTTTCAAGAGAAGCCATTCAATCCTCAGAGAACTCTTTCCGCTGTCCGAATTCTTGATGATTCCGCGAGCGGGGCTGACTAGTTATAGAAGAATATCCAAAGATTTTAATTCCAAATAGATGAGCCAATCCCGGTGGCAATATGATTACAATATCCCGCCCTGATTACTGATACTCTGATATTTAATTTCGCGATTGGAGATAGACATATCATCAATTATGCTTTTTCTTATAAAGATATCCTATTTTCAACTATCTACTTAATTCAAACTCACTATTACTGTAGCAAATTTATTATACAAGTAGAGCTCAATATCATATTATGCGAAAGAGAGATGTTGATTCCAGCCCGAATAGACTGGGTCGCTCAGAGATAAGATACTTCGATAATGATCTCAATCCCGTCCCCAGGGACAGAGCCACCTGGGCGGTCTTCCGGGAGGTGGATGAGAAGGGAGACCTGCTCTTCGAGGCGCAAGGATTCATTGACTAGATCCTGCAGGGTGGAGATCTACATTGGGATGAGATCTATGCTGGATTTGATTTGAGTGTAAATTCGCCTCCAGATCACTGGAGTGGATCGATTTTCATCTCTGATATCGCCAGCATGAGCCCCCTGCCACAAGCGCCGGGGAGATCAATATCAAGGTGATAAGGCCCTCTGCCACCGGAAGCAAACAGCAATCGCCATCTATGGCGGGGCAGAAGAATCCCGATCTCACTGTAAAGGAGCAAAGGCAAAAAGAGGAGGATTAGCATCCTCAGCCTCGCCCCGGCAGAGAAGGATCTAAAATTTCTCAGTATGACAAAATGCCATTATTTTCAACCAGGGGAAAAGTTTTATCTTAGAGGGTTCTCTTCAGATGAAAGGTGGTATCTTATAATGAAAAAACATACGATCAGCATACTTTCAATATGTATTCTACTACTGATGCCCCTCTCCGCCCTGGCCGGGGATGTTCGGCTGGTGATGCAGCACCTGCCGGGAGACAATCTCGACCCCACATTTGATTATTCGGGCTGGTATGTCAGAGAGTCGGGCATAGTTGAGACCCTGTTCGCCTTTGATCAGGATATGAACCTCGTCCCCGAGCTCGCCACGGGATATGAGATGGCCAGCGATAAGGAGTGGATCATAAAACTGCGGGAAGGGGTGGAATTTCATGATGGCACTCCGCTCAATGCCGATGCCGTCATCTATTCCCTTCACCGGGTGATGGACGATCCGAACAACAAGTGGCATGATCGCTTTGACTTTGTGGACTCCATCGATGCCCAGGACGATCACACCATCAAGATCACAACCAAGGAGGTCTATGCCCCCACTTTGGCCGCCCTTGCCGATGTCCGGATTGCCAGCATTGTGAGCCCTGCAGCCACTGACCTGGAGCATCATCCAGTGGGAACCGGCCCCTTCAAGTTCGTCAGCTACGAGCCGGATGTGAAGCTGGTACTGGAGAAGAACGAGAACTACTGGAAGGGACCGGTGAAGGCGGATAGGGCCACAGTCAGCTACATCTCCCAGCCCGAGACCCGGGCGCTGATGCTCGAGGGCGGGGAGGCGGACATAGTCTGGGCATTGCCGGCCCAGTGGTATGAGACCATCGATGATGCCCCATCCACCAAGGTCGTCTCCAAGGACACCATGAGGACCTACTTCATGTTCGTCAACACCGCCAAGCCCCCCCTGGACAAGGTGGAGGTCAGGCAGGCGATAAGCTATGCCATCGACAGAGAGGAGCTGGTGGATTCCGCTCTGGAAGGGGTGGCTGGCACTCCAGCGAAGGGCTTTTGGTCCTCGAACTATCCCTGGTCGGCAAACGATGAGATCGAGGGGTACCCCTACAATCCAGAGAGGGCGAAGGAGCTGCTTGAGAGTGCAGGCCTCACCTGGGATGGCCAGGCATGGCTTTATGATGGCCAGCCCTTTGAGCTGGTCATCAAGACCTACACCAGCCGGCCAGCCAACAAGCCCTCTGCTGAGCTGGTGGCATCTCAGCTGGAGAAGATCGGCATCAAGACCTCAATCACAACCCTGGAAGGTGCAGCCATAACATCTGACATGAGCAAAGGGGACTATGACCTAGCACTCTATGCCTATGGCACAGCAACCAGCGGCGATCCGGACTACTTCGTCTCCCAGCAGTTCCTCTCCAGCGGTATCGAGGCGGGCTACACCCGCTATTCAGGGATCGATGACATGATTCTGGAGGGAAGATCGACCCTGGACGAGAACGAGAGGATGAAGATATACAAGCAGATCCAGGAGAGGGTTCTGCAGGACTGTCCTGAGATCTTCCTGTTCTACGATCGGATGATGGTGGGGGATCAGCGATAAGGTGGAAGGCTTTGAGATATATCCCAATGAGATCACCATAATCACCGATAAGGTGAATGTGCTCTGATCTAAATTTTATTATTTTTTTTTATTTTCTTTATTCATTTACATCTTTATTTTTACATCTTTACTCCTTTATGTCTTTTGCCTCGCCTGTCTCTTGTTATGAAAAATGATTCAATGATTCAATTAGCGCTCTTGCGTGACCATTTTCATTCTTCAGGTGCGATTCAATCGCTGCCTGAAAAAAAGGATCATGCTGTTTTGTGGCATGGCCCACTCATCCTGATTCCACCAAAGAGCTGAAGAGGCAGATGGATGAGGGAGGTGGCAGCCACACTCTTGGCTAGAGCGAAGAGCCCAATAGATTTATTAACTTGACTCTAAATTCAGCCAATAAGTATGATATATCGATAATACTAAAATGACTAATATTACTTAGTATCATCTTATAGCAAAGATCTCCTTTGGGATATAGAGATGAGTTCGGCCAGATGAAGGATTTGGAGGAAGATCATGGATGTGAAGGAGAGTATATCGCAGTACTGGGACTGGAGAAGTCAGAGCTATACCAATGGCAGCCACGGATTCGAAGAGGAGGAGAAGGCGGTCTGGAAGAGGGAACTGGAGCCATTCCTCCCGGGAAATAGGCATAAGAGAGTCCTGGATGTGGGGACTGGACCCGGATTTATGGCCCTGATACTGGCGGAGATGGGCTTTGATGTGACTGGTGTGGACATCTCCAAAGGAATGGTAGAGAAGGCCAGGGAGAACGCCAGGGCGATGGGTTTACAGGTCGACTTTCGCCATGCGGATGGCGAGCAGCTTGCATTCGATGATGGTAGCTTCGATCTGCTGGTCAACAGGCATCTGCTCTGGACCCTTCCTCATCCCCTGGATGCTGTAAGAGAATGGTCTAGGGTTCTGTCGGGTGGGGGCCGGATCCTGGCCATCGATGGAGCCTGGTTTGACCCCTCCCTCAATGCCCAGATCCGCCGGGGCATCTCCAGAGCAGTCTCCAAAATAAGCTTGAAGAGCGGCCCCTCCATTCAATCGAGATTTAAAAAGCACTACCATTCGATAAAAGGGGATCTTCCCCTCTACAGCCATTCCCAGCCGGAAAGGATCTGCAATATCTTCCATGAGGCAGGCCTGTCCAACATCTCTTTTCGCCAGTTGATAGAGGTGCAGAAGCTCCAGGATGAGAAGGGCTCCCTCCTGAGGAGGCTGGAGTATCACGAGCCCACATTCCTGGTGACGGGCGATGTGGCGAAGAGAGGAGAGTGAATGCAATGAGAACGATCCAGCCCGGTCAGATGAACCCTTCCGGCCAGGGAAATGAGGCTGGTGATTAAACGGGCCTTCTGGCTTATGTGGCAAGGAGAGTATTGCAGGTCATACCGGCAATGCTCCTGGTCTCAGTCATCAGCTTCTCATTGATCTTTCTCGCTCCGGGGGATCCTGCTGTTGTGCTTCTGACCAGCCCCGAGGGCAGCCCCAGCCAGGAGGCCATTGAGAAGTTCAAGGTTCGAATGGGAATGGACCAGCCGGTCTACATTCAGTACCTGAACTGGCTCAATCGGCTCATCCACGGCGATCTGGGATACTCCTATATCTCCAATCAGCCGGTGGCGGACAGGATTATGAGATGCTTCCAGGCCACCTTGAAGCTCTCCATTCTCAGCATGATCATATCCCTGGTCATCTCCATTCCCCTGGGAATCATAGCCGCCGTCAGGAGCAATACGATCATAGACGATTTCTGCCGTCTCGGGGCTCTCATTGGGGTCTCCATCCCCAACTTCTGGCAGGCGTTCATCTTCATCATGATATTCTCCATCTATCTTGACTGGCTGCCAGTAGCAGGATACGGCCATGGGGGAGACCTGATGCATATGATATTGCCGGCGACCGTTCTGGGGACGAGCTCTGCTGCCATGACCACCAGGCTGATGAGATCAAGCCTGCTGGAGGCGATGAACCAGGATTATATCATCACCGCCAGGGCAAAAGGCCTTCCGGAGAGGGTGGTGATAGGAAGGCATGCCCTGAGAAATGCATTGATCCCGGTGGTGACTATGCTCGCCCTCAGCTTCGGTTTTCTTTTAAACGGCTCAGTGGTGATAGAGTGGATATTCGGCTGGCCTGGTATCGGCGGACTGGTTGTGGATTCCATATATAAGAGGGATTATACCATGATCCAGGGGTCGGTGCTCTTTATTGCTGCTATATTCGTAACATTGAATTTAATTGTGGACATATCATATACCTACCTGGATCCAAGGATACGCTATGATGAGCTCGATTAAGAACAGAAACATCCTGATTGGCCTTTCCATCATCTCAATTCTGGTAGTGCTTGCCGTATTTGCTCCCTACATCGCCCCCCACGACCCCATAGCTGCCAACCCCCAGATCAGGCTGGAGCCGCCAACAATGGATTACCCCTTCGGGACGGACCATATGGGCCGCTGCGTGCTGAGCCGGACCATATACGGGGCCAGGATATCCCTGCTCATCGGGATGATGGTGATTCTTGGCTCTCTTATGATCGGGATCTTTCTGGGAACCATCTCCGGCTACCTTGGAGGCCTGGTCGATGACATCGTCATGAGGCTTGTCGATGGCTTTCTTGCTATTCCCAGTATGTTCCTCGCCCTGGCCCTGGCCGGCACTCTGGGGCCGGGGCTGTTCAATCTGACTGTTGCCCTGATTGTGGTGGAGTGGACGAGCTATGCCCGGGTGGTGAGAAGCTCCATTCTCTCCATAAGGGGGAAGGAGTTTGTCGATGCAATAAGGTGTCTGGGTGCGGGAGATGCTTATATTTTGACCCGGCATATCCTGCCGAATATACTCTCTCCTTTGATTGTGATCGCCACCCTCGGCATAGGCTATGCCATCCTCGCTGCATCCGGCCTTAGCTTTCTGGGGTTTGGCGTGCAGCCACCCACTCCCGAATGGGGTTCAATGCTCGATGATGGCCGGCTGTTCATGAGGAAAGCACCGCATATAATGATCTTCCCTGGCCTGGCCATAATGATCACCGTCCTGGCCTTCAACTTCCTGGGCGATGGCCTGAGGGATGAGATGGATCCCAGGTACGAGAAGAGGGACACTGAATTGAATGCTTAGGCCCAGGCCCGCGCCATAGATGATAAAGGCAGCTTCAGGCGGCTGAAAGTGATCGATGGCCAATGAGATGAAATGGCGGAATCTGGACGGAGAGGGCTCTGAAAGCCCCTGATTTATCACAATATTTATTAACAGGATATAACGTCGTATGAAAAATGACCGCCGATTATAATTCTGTGCGAGGTAAGATGTCATGATGAAAAACCATCTGATCTGGATTCTGATCTATGCTTTAGTGGCATTATCTCCTGCTAATGCAGCCGATTTTGTCCTGGAGATCTATGGCAATGCCAATATGGATGAATATCTGAACCAGGACGACCTGGATTATATCAACGATATTGTATCGGGCAAAATCGAGCCCACCAAGCTTGCCGATGCCAACTTCGATGGGAAGGTGGATGAAGAGGACATAGCACAGATACAGGCAATACTGGAGGGCAGGGAGGAGAAGCTCACATTCATTGACATGCTGGGCGAGCCGGTCACCATCAACAAGCCCATCCGCCGGCTGGTGAACATGGGCTACAATGGGGTGGAGATGACCAGAATCCTGGGCGCAGAGGATATCCTTGTCGCCTACGGCCAGGATAGAACTGAGCATGCAATATTCTTCCCCAAATTCGCTGAGCTGCCTTTTGTGGGAAATGACCCCAATGACTGCGACTATGAGATGATAGTCAGCCTCAAGCCCGATGCCGTCCAGACAAATATAGAAAGGGCGAGCTTCACTGTGGGGGGATTGGATCAGAAGCGCATCTTTGAAAATAATTTAAAGGATATTCCCCTGATCAGCCTCAACATGCGCGAGCAAGATACTCTGGTGAAGAATGTAAGGACATATGGATACATACTGGATCGAGAGCAGGAAGCAGAGGAGTTCATAGACTGGTACTCTGAATACTATGATCTGTTCCTGAGCAGAACTGCATCCCTCTCCGATGATGAGAGGCCAAGATGCGTCATTGAGTATACCCCCTACTACTGCTATGCATCGGGAAGCAGTCTGGGCCAGGTTCTGGCCCTTGCTGGGGGAAAGAACATCCTCGATAAGAAGATCGGCCCGGATGATCCAAAATATGGCTCAATGCTGGATATCGAGCCTGAGTTCGTGGTCAGGGAGGATCCTGAATATATCTTTAAGGCAGTGGGAAGCTGGGATAGCGGCTATCAGTTCGATAACTCCCGGGCACTGGCCGCCTACAAAGAGCAGGTGATGAATCGTACAGAGCTGGCAAATACTGCTGCTGTTAGAGGTAATGATGCATACTGCATGAGCTTTTGGATTCTTATAGGCGCGGGAAACAACATCATAGGCACTTCTTACGTGGCCAAGCTATTACATCCCGATCTATTCCAGGATATAGATCCCTCGGCCATACATCAAGAATATGTGGATCGCTTCTGCCGCATGGACTTCGACGTCAAAGAGCAGGGAGCATTCCTCTATCCTCCATATAATCGCTGGCCGGTGGGGGCATGAGGACATGATAGTTCTCTTCCCCTTCCATCCGTCCTTCTGGAGCCTGAGATGAAGGATCGGATAACCAGGCATTGGGATGGGAGGGCAAAGGCATATGATGAGAATGTCAGGCAGGTCATATACTCACCCCGGGAGAGGCGCATATGGCAGGAGATCTTCAGTGAAGCTATAGGCAGCACTCCTCTCAGGATTCTTGACGTGGGCACGGGGCCGGGTATTCTGTCTAATCTTCTCTCCGAGCTGGGCCATGAGGTCACGGGCATTGATGCCTCAGAGGGGATGCTCAAGAGGGCCAGATCCAACTCTTTTGCCCTGCAGAACTCAATTCAGCTCCTGCAGGGAGATGGCGAGCGCCTGCCTTTTGCCAGCGGCTCCTTTGATGCTGTGGTCAACAGGTATGTCCTTTGGACCCTGCCCCAGCCGGAAAAGGCTCTGGCCGAATGGCAGAGGGTTCTTCTGCCAGGAGGCCGGCTGGTTATCATTGATGGCACCTGGTTTGACCATAAAAGCCTCACCGCATGGAGGCAGCTATGGCGAGGACTCTCGCCCCTCCTGATCATGCTCGCAGAGAGGAGAGTTCCCTGCTACCGGGAGCTGGACAAGGATATAAAAAGGAACTTGTGGTCCTGCAATGTGAAGAGGCCTGATATCGATATAGAGATGCTCTCGAATCTGGGCTTCAAGGATGTCCAGGTGAGCTATGACCTTGATAGAAGGCTTCTTTTCACCCTCAACTATCTGAAGCATGGACACAGCGGCAGGCAGTTCCTGATCACAGGCATTAAGTGAGGCGGTAAGAGAGATTGAGCGGGACTATTCTTTGAGGTTATTCAAGTGAAGCCGCGATTCAATATCCTGGTCAGGAATATGTTGATAGCCTCCGGCAGTTATGCTGCCAAGGTGAAGCGCTTCAGCTTCAATGCCAGAATGTACCTTCTCTTCGTATTCCTCACCACCCTGAATGCGGGGATTTATGGGGTGATATTCAATCTCTACATCCTTCGGCTCGGCTTCGGCGAGGACTTCCTGGGGCTGATCCTCTCCAGCTCCTCGACCGCCATGGGCCTCTTCGCCATACCGGCGGCCTTCGTCTGTGACCGCCTGGGACGGAAGAGGACACTTCTTCTCTCCTCTCTCCTCTCAGTATTCTCCCTTCTATTCCTCTATAACATCACCTCGCCCAGTCTATTGGTGCTCTTCAGTGTGGCAATGGGTATGGCCGGCTCCCTGAGTCTGATCACAGGCTCGACCTTCCTCCTGGAGAACTCGGCAAGAGAGGAGAGGATGTATCTTTTTTCCATGTCCTCGCTCATCTATACCTTCTCCATTCTCTCCGGGAATATGATCGGCGGATCATTTCCCGGCGTTATGGCCGGCATCTTCTCCCTTGAGATCGGTGGGGCAGAAGCCTACCGGCTGACCCTTTATCTCTCCCTCATTGCCACAACTGCATCATTGCTGCCACTGATATTTGTCACTGAGGCCAAGGCACTGAACGGAGATGGTATTGGCAGTCAACTGGGCATCTACATATCCATATTCAAATCAAAAGCTGTCCGGCAGATGACCTTTTTTTACTGCCTGTATGGGATCGGATGGGGAACCTCTCTGCCCTATTTCAATGTATATTTCGCTACTGTGCTGGGGGCGGATGCCAATCAGATCGGCATCTTCTTCTCCATCTCCCAGCTCTTTATGATCTTCGGATACTTCATGGTCCCCATCCTCGCTGAGAGAACGGGTCGGGTGAAGCTGGTGGCATCAGTGCAGATCCTATCCATACCATTCCTCTTATTGTTCGTCCACACCAACAACCTTCTCCTTGCTGTGATTGGATTTGTGATGAGATATATGCTAATGAATATGGCAAACCCAATATTAAACAGCTTCAAGCTGGAGATAGTCAAGCCGGAGGAGAGGTCGATAATAAACAGTGTGATGTGGATGGCCTGCTACACCTTTGTGGGGATTGGCACCTATGCCGGAGGTATGATGATGGCTGAAGGGTATAGCAGTATGCCCTTTCTCATCACCGCCCTGCTCTACGGTGTAACGGCAGTGCTCTATTACATATACTTTAACAAGCTTGAGAAATCGATGGCCTTGTAGTGCATCACCAGATGGGTTCGCATGTTTTTAGGAATATTTGTTAACACGTTTTTTATGATTTTTTTTATTAATTGCTATGATGTCGAAATGCTTATTAATGTACGAGCCGTTAACTGCGGCAGATCATATCACCGCCTGCAATTCTATCCCGGTCGATAGACGTGCATGCAAGAGATATAGGAGGCATAGATATGAGGATTGAAAGATATATGAGAGGAGCTGCGCAGCAGGCAGAGAAAACCAATTCGTCGAGAGCGCCCGTGCTCTGGGGGCAAGCGAGAGCTACATCATGGGAAGACACATATTTCCCAACTCCATCGCCCCCCTGATACCGATGATCACCTTGGGCCTTGGGAGCTTGCTTCTCAGCGTGAGCGGATTGAGCTTCATAGGATTGGGGGTGGAGGCGGGAACTCCAGAGCTGGGGATGATGATCAAGAACGGATTTGCCGTCTTCCCAGGCCATCCCCATCTGGTTCTTGTGCCCTCTGCATTGATAATCGTCTGCGTGACCGGTTTCACCCTGATCGGCGATGGCCTGCGTGACCAACTGGACCCGAGAAAAGGCAATCCATCCAGTCCATCCTGATGGATGAATCGCAGCCAAAGAATGCATAAAATAGGAATGCTGTCAGGGCATAAGTGCACCGGTTATCAGGAACGGCATCTGGTTATGCCTTCATGCCATCATAATTCCTCCGGCATATGTCCCTGTCCCCACAAACAGGTAGCATACTGCCCAGGTCAGGCTGTTGATCATCGGCCTCTCCTCGGGTGGGACGATCTCTCCAAGATGATCGCATCAAGAGATCAAGTCCTCAATCGAAGCGAACTGGCCAATGTCGATGTGGTAAAGGACAATCAGGTGTGCACTCCGCGCATTCCAATATCTTTAAATATTTAGAATACAATGGTGCTTTGTATTGATAATCAGGAGGTATGCTACTGAAATGGAATGTATTAATGGTATGCATACTACTTTCTTGTATGCATGTCGTAATGTCCGCTCAAGGTAATGAGAATCAAGGTGCAGAAACAGAACTCGAACTACAAGAGAATCAGTCTAATACTGAGTTTGCTCCTTTGCCAAATAATAGCGTCGCTTTGAATCAGTCAACATCGACACCGATTGGGTTGGAAAGGACTGCAAGGGATAACCGTAGTCTTATTGAAAATGATACAAAATGTGAGCAAAGGACAAACTGCAGTGATCGAGAAAAAGGAGCCCTTGATGATGCAGTTAGTTGGCACATAATATCCTGTGCCACTATATATTCAGGTACATGCCAATATTCCAATAACTGTTATGTTGATGGGCATTGTCCCAATTGTTTTAGCTATTCAAGATCGCATGTATGCTGTTTGTATGGATATTGGGATAGCTCAGGCTTGCATTGTTATGCTTAGTTACCTGCTAGGAGGAAATCAGTTATGAACGTAAAATTGCTGGCATTAGCAATATTCTTAATCACATTAGGGGAAGTATATGGACAGGCGGATGAGCTTGAACACGCTGTTATGGGGGATGTGGATCTGCGATCAGGCTACGGGCGGGTTTGGACTAGCATTTACGGCGTTGAACTGGTATCTCTGTCTTCATATAATGATACTTTACAGCAGTTGATAGACAGTGCTGTAGATGGTGATACCATCGAATTACAGCCAGGCTGGTATAAATCTGACCAGAATTCTTCGGGATTTCTTGTAGAGATTGATAAGAACCTGACCCTGAAAGGACAAGGGATGGCAATCATAGACGGTCGGAGATTGCGCAGTGCATTGGCCATAGGCAAAAACAATCCCCAAGTAAAAGTAAAACTATCTAATATCAAATTGATAAACTGCAAAGGTGAGACTGGCGCGGCTATACTCAACCATGGCAAAATGCTGATCTTGGATGATTGCTTATTAGGTAACAATATAGCATACAATGGTTCAAGTATTTACAATAAATACGGTGAAGTGTGGATAAATGACAGCTTAGTAACGAATAACTTCGCTCTTCATGATGGTACAGTGGTTAACGAGGGAGGAAAATTGATCGTGGAAAACAGCACATTTTCCCAAAATATAGCATCTATGGGAGGTGGCATCTCCAGTAAGGGAGCCGTGCTGCGAAAAGATAGCTATGACCTGCAGAAGATCCGTGAAGAATACAGGAATGATTTCAGGAGTGGCATGCAGGTGATCGTGAGAAATTGCACCATTTCATACAACCGTGGAGATACAGGAGGTGCCATCAGTAGTGAAGGCGGCAGTCTTATAATAGATTCGACATCCTTCGAATCCAATAGAGGATCTGGGGGTGCGATTTACGCCTTTAATTGCCCATTAATAGCCACGGGCTGCAAAATTCTGAACAGTAAGATGGCGGATAACTGTTTTAACGCCGGTATTGGGGCTAGCGTTTTCATCTTCGGACAAAATGCGCTTATTGAGAATTGTTCCCTTCTCGATAACGAAGCCATGGTTGAGAATTTGCATGAAACATGTGGGACTGGCGGCGGTATTTATGCTTCAGAATCTAATGTGACTGTGGATAACTGTGATATACGACGCAACAAGGCATTTTACGGAGGAGGCATAAATGTATTTAAAGGCAATTTAATCGTAAATGGTGGAATAATCTCAGATAACGTAGCTAAAGGTATTAAATTGCCTGAAAGAATAACATTAACTTCTTTAAGTTTATCTAAATGCACCGATACGGGCTGTGAACGAGTTGATCAGACCGACAGCATTCCTGATACTTTTGGCGGAGATGGCGGAGGCATTTTTATCATTGGTAACGCCACATTGAACGATGTTACAATTGAAAGAAATTACGCTGCCAGAAAAGGAGGTGCGATCTACATAGATGAAGGAAGCCAAATAAGGCTGGATGGCAAAGTAACCATCATCGATAACCAGGCAAAAGAAAAGGGTGGAGCAATTTATAACCGAGGCACGCTCGACCTGAGAAACGCTAAGATCTCAAATAACTGTGCAAAAGAAGGTGGTGGTATTTTCATAGAACTGCTTGGTAATCTGGTGGGTAATACGGGTCTGGCAACTAATAATACTCCAGATAACATCTATTCGCCCGCAGAAGTTGAATAAATGAACAATGTATCTCAGCCAATAGGCTGGGATGCAAATCCAGTTAAAATGAGGGAGGCGTACAAGTCCATCATCTTGTCGCCACTCTCGCCGCCCCAAAGCCGGGTATCTGTTAATTCATTAACTCTAAAATCTTATGGTTCTTTGTTTAAAAGACTCAAGAAAAGATATATATCCTCATACTAATATACGATAATTAGCGAATGGATATCTTGACCATCTCAGCCTGGAAACCCTCCATCGCCCGGGGCATGGGGTGGCTGGTTGGATTGGAAATATCAAAGGGCGTTAAGAACTGGTGGTGAGTTGATGAATATAAAACTGAGCACTGAGATTAAACAGATGCTGGATGAAAACATAGTCTACCTGGCGACATCGACCAAAGATGGAAAGCCAAATGTGGTTCCTATCGGTATGGCTCACGCCATAAGCGAGAACGAGATTTTGATTCATGATATGATGTTCAAGAAAACAAGGAAAAACCTGGAAGACAATCCACAGGTTGCCATGTCTTTTACTGATGTGAAACGATGGGAGTCTTTCCAGCTTAAGGGGAAAGCAAGAATCTATACTGAAGGAGATATGTTTGAGAAAGTCCTGGAAATAATGAAGAATTCCCGGAGGCATGAGGATCTTCTCAGCGAGATCAGCGATCCAAAAATTAAGGAGAAATTTAGACGAATGGGCGAGCGGCATAAGAAATCAAAACCGAAGGCAGCAGTTCTAATCACTGTTGAAGAGATCTATTCCAATATGCCGGAGTCAGAGGGTGAATGATTCCCTCATGAGAGTCATGAATTCATGCGGGAAAAATCTGATTGTGGCCATAAGAATAGCAGCATTGATATATTGAGATATTATGATAAAAATAGCAAAAGGCGTGATGCTAGGTGGAAAACGAAAAAAACTCCATCGTTAAATGTCCAAACTGCGGCCAAGAGGCTTTAAAGGAGGACATGTTTCAAGAAGGTGATCTGTTCATCTGTGAAGAATGCTATTTAGATATACATCAAAAAATCAAAGCCTGCGATCCATGGGGTGTTCACTCCAAGACGGTCTTACGAAAACGCGCAGGCCAAGAGGGCACAGAAGGGCTAACTGATTTGCAGAAAAGGATCTACGACCTTATAGTGTCAAGAAATGGGGCCACTTCAGCTGAGATCATTCAGGAGCTTAAAATATCGCCCAATGAACTTCAAAACCAAATAGCCATTCTCAGGCATTGCGAATTATTAAAAGGACAAGATAGAGATGGCGTGGTTTACGTAGTACCTTGGTAGGCAGTGCTCTTATGGTTCAACAGAAAATGCAGGGGATGATGAACAGGTCCTGGATAGCCATCTTAGCTTTTCAGATAGCATTGACTGTATGAACTGTCCAGTAATATCGACCCAAAAAACATATAAATGATATTATGGGATTAGTATATGTAGCAAATAAGGTCGTATCTGCGGGATGAATTGGTGATCGCTTCACATTTCAACTCTCCATCATGTGGCCACGGGATGACGGCCTACTTGGGAGCCATTCATCTCATGGCGCTTGATGAAGTATCCAGACGTGGTAAGGTCCTGCTAAGGTCCTGCGCTTTCGCCAAGTGTGCTGCAAGGCAGGACATGTCGCTGTTACAGCGATTCCAAGAGTTAGAGCCAAGAATGGCAATCGCAGGTATCGTTTTCAATGCTTATCATTTGGCTCCGGCTAAGATGAGGGGGGTACAAGCCCGTCATCTCTGTCGCCACTCTCGCCACCCCCTCGCCGATACTAATTAATTCATCAATTCTAATTCATCCTCTTCAGTATCATCTCCTGAGAGAGGGTATTCGCCTCCTCGATAGTGGCATTCTCCACTGGTGTAATGCCCCCGAAGCCATCCATTAAGAGCACCTTTCCCTCCTTTCTCCTGGCAACGAGGATGCCTTTTGCCATCATCTGACGATCTCCTGTACCATCATCCAATAGATATACTGTAAATTCGCACATTATTCCACCGAAAGCATGAACTGCTTCACTTTCATGATATCCTGAAGGGAGCTGAACTGAGGGGAATAATCGAGGAGCAATGCTCCTTTCTTGTCCGCCTCCACCACCTCTCGATCATAGCTCACAGACATTATCTGCTGAGCGTTTCCATCAAGCTCTCTTTTTGCTGTTTGAAGGTCCCCATCGACCTCTACCTTGTTCACCACCACGATCTGCCTCTTGACGCCCAGATCCCCCGCCAGCTTCAGGCCGTGCTTTGCCACCTCCAAGGACTTGGGGGTGGGCTCAGTGATGACGAAGGAGAGGTCAAACTCCGAGGCCAGCCCCCGGCCGAAGATCTCCACCCCGGCCTGAGAGTCGACAAAGATGAAGTCGTACTCCTCAGTGTCGGATGCCAGGTAGTTCACCAGCAGCCTGACCAGGGATATGGGGGCGCACAGGCACCCGGCGCCGCCGAAGGGGATCGTTCCCATCACTATCAGCCTCACTCCGTCTGCTGCCGGGAGGATGAACTCGTGAAGATCCTCTTCAGTGCACTCCATCTCATGCTCATCATGCTCCTCCATATGTGAGCCGAGCATCTCCCGGAGATGGGCGCTATCATCTGCCAGGGAGACTATATCGTCGAGCGAGATGCCCAGGGACATGGCCAGGTTCATGCTCGGATCGCAGTCTATGACCAGCACTTTATAGCCATCCCGGGCCAGCAGCCTGGCCAGATTGGAGAGGATGGTGGTCTTGCCCACACCACCCTTTCCTGAGAAGATGATCCGTTTCATCGGGACTCCAGAACGAGAGTGTTGACAAATACGGTTTCGTCGAACTCCTCGTTCACCCTCTTCGTCCCATCAGCATGCCTGACCAAGAACATGCATTCTCCCTCCACATCGATGGGAATCCTTGCCACACCAGTCCCGTCCGTTCTGGAGGATGCTATCTCCCGTCCCTCCCTCTTGGAGACGGCCTTGACCTCAGCAGATGCCAGTGGCTTCTCCTCGTACAGGACGGAGAGCTCGATCTCCTGCCCGGTGCGGCAGAAGGGCTCTTTGGGCACTATCTCCAGAATTCCATGCAATGGCCGGCCTGTGTAACTGCTGCCATTTCCCACAGAGACTATCGTCTTGGCCATCTGATTGTAAGCTCCAGCATAGATAACATCCTTGAACTGGAATTTTGGCCCCTGATTGTAGCCATCTTTGGTCTGAGACCAGACGGTGGTGCCCATGTCCACGAAAGCAGTGTAGTGGCCGGCGTTCTCTGCCTTGAACCTCATTGAATGGCGATCATCGCCCGCTGATAAAACGGCCTCTCCTCTGCTTCCGTCAGGACGAAAGACAAACGGCGAAAACCTGCTGATATCGGCCACGCCATCCTGGCGCATATTGTGGCCGTAGACAAGGAAAAGCTCCACATCATCCTTCTCGATCTTCGATCTCTCCAGCCATATCTCATGGCCCTGAATCATCAATGATAGATTTCTCTCTTGCATATATCCAATCCTCATTGCAGGTGTGATTGATTGGGGTTGTAAGGTTTGTTTATTAATAAGTTTTCCTATGACAATAATATTTTGTAATAATACATTAAATCAAAAATTAAAAATAATGCTACTTTTCTATGCTTCGGTTTGCCCCTCCAACCGGAGGGGGGGAAGGCGGAAGATCGGGGCCGCTGATGCAAAGCAGCAGATGCAAAGCAGCAGATGCAAAGCGGCTGAATGCAGGGTGGCCTCAATCACTGCATCTTCCGCCCACCGGATCCGGGGGAACCATTTGCAGCCTTTAACTCATTGGAGGATAAACGAATGCTCCATGCTTTTTCAGGTCGTAGTCCACATTCTGGAACCTATCGATGAATTCCTGATGCACCTGTTCTGGATCGAGGTCCCGGAATAGATCGGGATAGAGCCACTTGGCAAAGTACAGCACGCCAATATGATCTCCTGCTCCCAGGGTGTTTATGAAATAGGTCACATAGATCCGGCCATTCTTTCCTGCATCGGTCTTGCCAAATCCTGCTGTTCCCATGATCTCATCATGGCGCTCCTTCAGGACGGATTCATCATCCACCTCATAGCCACCATTCCAGGACAGTCCAATGATCGCATCCGGATTCTGCTTCAGCACCCATTCGGTCTCCACTGGGGGCAGGGTGTTCTTTGAGGAGATGCCTCCATCCACCCGGAGGCTATCCCCCAGGTCTGCAGCAATGTTTATCCCTCCAGCAAGCTCTATCGCCTCTGAGTAGCCGCTTCCCCGGGCGACTGTGGTGTTGCCCGGCCGGTCAACGAAGACCCTTACCCTCTCGTCCTCTGGAATAGCAGCTACCCTCTCAACAACCATATCCAGATATCCGTCCTTCCATTCCTGGTACTCCAGCGCCTTATCCACCTCATCCAGCATATAGGCGATGGTGAAAAGAGATGGCGTCCCCTTGCTCCAGGTCTCCAGATGGACCACATCTATGCCAGAGCCCCTGAGCTTCTCCTTGAGATAAGGGCAGCCGGCCTTTGTGCCGATGATGATCGCATCCGGCTGGAGCTTCATGATCGCCTCCACATCGCAATCGTTTCTGTTGCCGATGGAGGCAGTCTGAATGAACTGGGGGAAGTAGGTGGGGTACTTTCCAATGGCGCCGGAGCTCCCCTCAGAATCCACCCCGACCACCCTCTCTTCTGCACCCAGGATGCGGATGATCTCTGCCGTATTGTCATATACCAGAACGATCCTCTCCAAGGGATGCTTGACCCGGCTGGCATTGCCAAAGGCATCGAGATAATATATCTCAGATTCAGTCCCCTGGATGATCTTCTTGATCTGATCCAGATCTGCCTCATCCACCTTTCCATCCCGGTTGGCATCAGAGAGATCGGTCTTTTCATTCTTGCCATCCAGGATGCCCTGCACATAGCTTATGTCCTCTTCATCGATCAGGCCGTCCTCATTCGCATTGCCGAAGATATCCAGGGTGAACTCCTGGGCGGTCGCGGAGAGGATCAGCAATAATCCCAATGAGATCAATGCGTAGATCGTTTTGCTCACAGTCCGTCACCTCAATTGCCAAGGCTGTACTGAGACTGATCCATCTGTTTATAAGTATGTCGATAAAAGTATGATTTATTAAGACTAGTCTGCTCGCAAAAGCAGCTCTGCAGGGCAAGGGCTGATCTTAACATCGGTGCCATTTTGTAGCAATCTTTATTATGGAGAAATCCTTTTGCCCTATCAATGGTTATGCTGGACATAATTGATCTTAAGGCTCATTTTCCCACCCCGGATGGATTGGTGAAGGCGGTGGATTCTGTAGATCTGCAAATAGAAGATAACGAGCGATTGGGGCTGATCGGCGAGACCGGTAGCGGAAAGACTGTGCTTGGCATGTCCATCATCCGCCTGCTGCCCCCCTCTGCCATAGTTGAGGGCAGGATGATCTACAAAGGGCGGGACCTCCTCCGCCTGACAGAGGAGGAGATGAGGAGATTGAGGGGAAAGGAGATCGCTATGATCCTGCAGAATCCCACCACCTCCCTCAATCCCGTCCTGAAGATAGGAGACCAGATCGCAGAGGTTATCAGCCTGCACCTGGGCCTGGGGAAAAGGGAGGCGAAAGCCAGAGCAGTGCAGATGCTGGAGGCGGCCATGATCCCGGAAGCGGAGAGGAGGGCTGAACAATACCCCCACGAGCTCTCTGGAGGGATGAAGGAGAGGGTAATGATCGCTATGGGGCTGGCCAGCCATCCCTCTTTTGTCATCGCCGATGAGCCCACCAAGGGGCTTGATGCCCGAACCAAGGCGGAGATCATCAGCCTGATCCAGGATATGACCTCAGGCCGGTCGATGCTCATGATAACCCATGATCTGGCCGCTGCCGGGGAGATATGCGACCGGATTGCGGTTTTATATGCCGGCGAGATTTTAGAGGAGGCGGGGGCAGATAAGATATTGAGCGATCCCCAGCACCCCTACACCCAGGGTTTCATCCGCTCGCTGCCAAGCCAGGGATTGCATCCCATATCCGGGTCCAGCCCCTCTCTCATCGATCCGCCCTCTGGCTGCAGATTCCACCCCCGCTGCCCCTATGTGATGGAGATCTGCAAGAGAGAGCATCCCCAGATGATCAGACTGGAAAGGGGGCATTCTTCGAGGTGTTACTTATGCCACTGATAGAGGTGCGGGATCTGAAGAAGTACTATTCCTCCGGATTGATAAATAAGCAATACTCAAGAGCAGTAGATGGAGTCTCATTTCATATCAACCGGGGGGAAACCCTGGGACTGGTGGGAGAGAGCGGCTGCGGCAAGACCACTGTGGGAAGGCTGCTCCTGCGGCTGGTCGAGCCCACATCAGGCCGCATAACTTTTGATGGCACAGATATCATCGGGCTGAAGAAGGGTGAGATGAGAAAGCTCAGGCCCCGGATGCAGATGATCTTTCAGGATCCAGAGTCATCCCTCAATCCCAGGATGCGAATAGGGGAGAGCATCTCTGAGCCTTTCCGGCTGAAGCTGAGGGGAGGGATGAGCCGGGGGGAGATGAAAAAGAGGGTTTTAGAGCTCGTCGACGTGGTGGGCCTGAACCCGGAGCATGTCAACCGCTTCCCTCATCAGCTCAGCGGCGGACAGAACCAGAGGGTGGTCCTGGCCAGGATCCTGGCCATAAAGCCGGAGTTCATCGTTGCCGATGAGCCCACTGCCTCTCTTGATGTCTCTGTGCAGGCTCAGATCCTGCGGCTCATGATGGACCTCAAGAGCGAGTTCGGCCTGACGATGCTCTTCATATCCCATGATATGGACGTCATGAGACATATGAGCGACAGGATCGCTGTCATGGAAAAAGGAAAGATAATAAGCACAATCGACAATTAAAGCGGCAAAGAGGCCCGGCTTACCCATTTGATAAATGGGAGTATATGCTGCAGACAGCAGCAGACAGCAGAAAACCCATCTCAGAAGGTGATATCAATGCTCCTGCCCAAGAGGACATCCTCCTCGCTCACCTCGACCATCTGCGTCTTCACCCCGGCCTCATTGCCCGAGAACACCAGATAAGGATCAAGGGCATGGGTCTCATAACTCTTCTCAGTGGAATAGGGAACTCTCAGCTCAAGTACATCCCCATTCCAGGTGGCCTGGTTGATATAGACGAACTTCCTCTCCCTATTGGAGCTCATATTTAGCAATGCCCCTGCCTTCTGATCTGGACCGGCATGAATTCTGAGCAATGCCCCGGGAACATACTGGAATATCTTGACCTTGCTCTTCCCCGGATTGCCTCCCAGGAGGGTCTGCGACTCGTATATCAGACGGAAGCGGCCCATGCCGGTGCCGTCGACGAGATAAAGCCGGCCCAGTGTGGTATCGAAGAATTTTCCTGTGTGAATGAGCGAGACCTGGTCTCCGCGATCCTCCCGCAGCATATAGCTGTTGACATCCTCACCTCCCCATTCTGCCAGGGAGGCGAGCTTGCCATAGGCTATGCTGTAATCGGCGAATACATATCTTGCTCCCCTGGAGTCCATGATCCCCGCCGCCTCGCTCTCGCTCTCCGTCAGGTAGAACCGGACGGCATCCTCCACCCCGGACTGGAAGTTGTTTGCCACCACTGCTCGCTCTGATAGATAGAGTATCCAGTTGCCATAATCCCACCAGCTCATCACACTGTACTCTGGAGCCTCTCTCGGATCGGCATAGAAGCTGGTCGTATTGCTATTCTCCTTCAGCCATAGCAGAGATTCATACCAGTCGCCTGCCACTGCCGGCGGGGTACTCTGAGCAAATGAGATGGCACCGATTGCCGTTGGCAGAATGAGCACGAGGATGACTGCCGCCGCCAGAGAACGCGGAGTCTTCTTCCCCTCCTCCTCCCAGCTCTTCTTGAGGTTATCCAGGATATAGAATGCCAATATGCTGATCAGCATCCCCATGTATATGGTGGATAGATACAGGAATCTGGACTGGCCGAAGGTGAGAACGAGGGAGTAGACCGCCCACATCAGGAAGAGCAGCAATGCCTGCCTCCCTTCGCCCTTCACTCCTCGCAGATAGATCATGGTGGCCGCGGCACCCGCCAGGGATAGCAGGATGTTCAATCCCAACCAGGAGAACATCACCTGAGAGAATGTCTCCATATTGTAGATCAAAGGCTCGGCCTCGCCGATCAGGCCGATCATCCCCCCGCCCCAGATGTATCCCAATCCCATGCGGATCAGGCTCTCCAGCCCGAACAGACCTCCCAATGGCCTGGAGAGGAGAATGAGGGCAAGGGATGCCACCAGGATGGCCAGGGGGAATGCCTTCCAGGATGCTCCCCTCCGCACCAGGAGGAGGGCCAGGGCGAGCATGATCGCCAGGGCGGCGAGTATGGCCGCCAATCCCAAGAAGGAGGGGGACATCCAGAGCGTATCTCTATAGGGCAGGACCAGGAGGAGGGCAAGGATGAATGCTGCCAGCAGGGTGGGAGCTACCCTCAATGGCGAGCCGTCCCGCAGCTCAAGGCTCAGGGCAACGGCAGCAATGAGCAGATAAGCGCCGAGATAGACATCCGCGCCCTGCCAGGTATAGGCCAGAGCAGCCAGAGCCACTCCACTGGCAGAGGCAAAAAGCCACCTTCTCTGGGGCCGGCTGACGGCCAGGATGAGGAAGAGCAGGGAGAGGAGCTGAAGAAATACCTCTAAAGAGTGATGGTCGGTGGCGGCAACCATAGTATACAGGAGGTAATAGGGGGCAAGGGCAGCCATAATGCTGGACAGAAGGGCAACCCGGTGGTCGAAGAGCTCACGCATCATATAGTAGACCACAACCAGGGCCAGAAGGCCGATGACCACCGGCACGAAGGCCGCCGTCATCTCCACCCCCGCTATTGTATTCTGGCCCAGAATGATACACAAAGCAGCAGATATCTGGTCGAAGAGGGGGGGCCAGCTTATGGAGAGGCCGTGAGGGTAGTTGAGGTAGGAGTCAAACCAGAGGACATCGGGAAAACTGCCTGCTCCATGCACTATCCTGCGCATATGATAGTATTCATCATAGCCCGGGAGCATTATGCCGTCTTCAGTAAGAGAGTTCCGCCCGGCAAAGAGCTTCAAGATCAGTCCGAAAAAAATGACAGCAATGAGCTCAAGCGGCTCGCTTCTCCTCCCCTGGTCCATGTTTCTTATCAAAGATATTCGATCAATATAAAGCCTTTGAGCAGCAATTCAAGTCAGGCGAATGGCCCCCTTCCTAAACATTAACGGGGGCTGTCAGCGGATGCTCATCGATCCCCGGCCCCTTCCCGATCATCCGGGCCTCATCGCAAAAGCCATCTAGGTTGGTATCATTGCAGCCCTCGTCTGGCTCATCATAATCGCTGTAATGATTTCCCATGGGCTTTGCAGCCTTGAACAATCCCAGCAGACCTCCCTCCTTCACCTCCATGCTCCACCGATTGCCACCAGTATCACTTGCCGGGACTCTGTTCTCCAGAAAATCGTTGCCGTAGATGGTGTTGTTCACTGCCCCCTCCTCGATGTAAATGCCATACCGATTCTTGTAGAGGATATTGTTCCGGATGATGTTATCAGAGGAGTCAACCAGTATCCCGGCATTGCCACATCCGCATCCCCCGGAGCCGGTGAGGTTGAAGCCCTCTATCCGGGTGCCATTGGCCCTCAATGTGATGGCAGTGGAGGATTTATTGGCGTCCACCACTGGGCGTCCGCCGCCGGTATCAAGGCCGATCAGGGCCACTGAGTGGAGGACATGGACGTGCTCTATATAATGGCCGCTTTGCACTTCAATAACATCTCCATCGCTGGCATTATTCAATGCCTGCTGGATGCTGCTATGATCTGCACCTTCGGGCGCCACCGAGATCCGGGCAGCGTTCGCATACCCTATGATCAGAATTAAGATAAGGATCATTATTATTGATCGTGCATGCATAAATCGTATTTTGACCCCATTTTCCTATTAGAACTTTTTCGTTAAGATCCCATATTCGTTAAGATCTCATATTTGTCAAGATCCCGCCGGGCTGCGGGCCGCGCCGGCAAAAGCAGCGATAGCAGATGCCGGCGGACTGGGTGGAGCGATACTAACCTCTCTGTTGGGATGAGGATATTTAACCTTGAGATAAAACAATGCCGCCAGGTGGACTATAATGCCAGATTTCGTAAGATGCCACAGCTGCGACAGGAGCGTCCCGGAGGATGAGGCCTTCGCGACAGAGGGCAAGACCCTCTGCGAGGACTGCTACATCGATCTGAGCAGCAGGATCCGGGCCTGTGATCCCTGGGGGGAGAGGTCGAAGAAGATCTACCGGGAGAGCCACGGCCTGGAGGGGACTGATGGATTGACTGATCTGCAAAAGGAGATATACGGGTATATCCAGTCCCAGGGCAGGGTCACCATGGCCGATATAAAGGCGAGGTTCAATCTATCTGAGGCTGAACTGAACAACCAGTTCGCCATTCTCAGGCACTGCCAGCTCCTGAAGGGGAAGAAAGAGGGAGATACTGTCTATATCGTTCTCTGGTAGATCGGCCTGTTAAAGGGCACTGCACATGGGGCACTGCATATAGGCTACTGCATATAGGCTACTGCATATAGGCTACTGCAGGTAGTTGTCGATACTCGTCAGCCTCTCAGCATCGCTCTTGCTGATGCTCGCATCTGCCATCACCCTCTCTTGGACCTCAATGGGGGCCTTGGCCCGCAGGGCCAGTGCCAGGCAATCGCTGGGCCGGGCATCGATCTCACTCTGCCGGGAGTCACTTCTGATGGTCAGCCGGGCATAGTAGATCCCTCCATCAAGGTCATCGATCAGCACATTAGTGATGCTGGCGGCGAGGCTCTCCAGGACGGAGATGAACAGATCATGGGTCATGGGCCGGGGGGCCAGCTCTCCACAGAGGGCATGATGGATGGAGATGGCCTCGGAGAGCCCCACGAATATGGGCACTATCCGCCCCCCCTCATCCTCCAGCAGAACCACCGGCGCTGGATTGCTCCCCTCTGACTCCGCTATATAAACTCCTTTGACCCTTACAGGGACTGGCGACTCCATACTACTGTCATGGTCGTTCATCTTATAAAACTCCGGTGATCAAAATACATCACACCCTATCTATGCCGATGCGCATGCATATGCCCTCGACATCCCACTCCTTCAGCAGGGAGCCGTGCATCTGCAGCCCCAGCCCCATCTCCAGATCAGCCGCCCGGACCTCTCCAGCGATGTGCTCCCTTCTCTGCACCACCAGATCGAGGATGGGCTTGCTCTCGATATCCACCACCGCCCGGATCTGGTCCTCTACCCGCAGATTCAGCTCCTTTCTCATATCCTGAATCCGGCGGATGATCTCCCGGCTGTAGGCCTCCGCCTCCAGCTCCGGGGTGAGGGTGATGTCCACATAGACGAGTCCCCGCGAGAACTCTGCAGCCGGCAGGTTCTCCGGAGGAAGCTCCCGGAATTGCACCATCTCGGGGGTGATAGAGTACTCCCGGCCCTGATGCCTCAAGACCGCCTGGCCGCTTCTGTCCAGATCTGATTTGACTGTGAAGGGATCGGCGGCGGCTATAGCCTCCACCACCAGCCTGGCCTCCCCCTTGTAGACCGGCCCGATCATCTTATGAACGGGAGAGATCTCCAGGTCCATTCTGGGCTTCTCACCTGGCGAGAGCAGGGTGATCCTTTTTGGAGTTGGTCTGCCCCCGGAGGACATCCTCCAGGCCCCCCAGGTCCAAAGCCTCTTTGGAGGGGGCGATTACAATCTCAGAAACCGGCCAGCGTAGCTTTCTCCCGCCTTTCTGCCGGGCATTGGAGGCGGCCATTGAGATCTCCCTTACCAGATCCATGCTCTCCTCCAGGCCCGTGTCGATCCATTTCTCATCCCCCCGGGGCCAGTCGCACATATGAACTGAGGGCCTGGCACTCCCGTCCAGGCCGCGCACCAGGTTCTGATAGATGGACTCGGCGATGAAGGGGGCGAAGGGGGCCATGAGCAGGGCGAGCTTGGTCAGGACCTCGTAGATGGTAGCATATGCGGCGAGCTTATCAGGATCATCCTGCTCAATCCAGGTTCTGGGCCGGACCAGTTGGATGTACCAGCGGCTGAGATCCTCCAGGATGAACTCGGATATGGCGCGGACGATGCGGTGCAGTTGATAGCCCTCCATCTCCTCTCTTATCACCTCTGCCAGACTGTTCGCCCGGGAGAGGATCCAGCGGTCCTCAGCTCGCAGGCTGCTTTGGTATAAGGAGAGATCCGCCTGCTTCAGATCGAAACCGTCCAGGACCATATAGGGAAGGGCGAAGCGATAAGCATTCCAGAAGATATTGATCATCCGGCTGGTGTTCTCCACCGCCTCC
Organism: Methanothrix sp.; assembly: GCF_016706325.1. Taxonomy (NCBI): domain Archaea; kingdom Methanobacteriati; phylum Methanobacteriota; class Methanomicrobia; order Methanotrichales; family Methanotrichaceae; genus Methanothrix; species Methanothrix sp. Next base: position 1,364,478 of record NZ_JADJJX010000001.1, read on the forward strand.
CAGGAGAAGTGCAGATCCTCCCAGGGGGCATTGGCTCCCAGCACATAGAAGCGCAGTATATCGGCACCGAACCTCTCCACCACCTCCTCTGGCTGGACGATGTTCCCTATGCTCTTGGACATCTTCCGCCCCTGATCGTCCAGGGTGAAGCCATGCATGAGAACGCTCTTATAGGGTGCCCGGCCAAAGGAGACCATTGAGGCCCCAAGCTGAGAATAAAACCAACCACGGGTCTGATCATGCCCCTCAGTGATGAAATCCGCCGGCCACCAGTCGTCAAACTCCTCCTTCTGGCTGGGGAATCTGAGTGTGGCCCAGGAGGCCACTGCACTGTCAAACCATACATCAAAGACATCCGGAGAGCGGTGCATCTTGCCTCCGCAGGGACAGTCCAGGAGGACTCCATCCACCTCCGGCCGGTGCAGGTCGGCGATCTCTCTGCCCGCCCTCTCCTCAAGCTCTGCTGCAGTGCCTATAACCTCCATGTGCTCGCAGTCAGGACAGCTCCAGATGGGCAGGGGGATGCCCCAGTACCTCTGCCTGGATATGCACCAGTCACGGGCATTGCTTATCCAGTCGGCAAACCTCGCCGATCCTGCCCACTCCGGATACCAGGTCACGCGGGAGATCTCATCGAGCATCTTATCTCGAAGATCGGATATCCGGAGGAACCACTGGTTGGTGGCGATGAAGATGATGGGGGTCTTGCAGCGCCAGCAGTGTCCATAGCGATGGGCCAGCCTTCCCTGGGCCAGGAGCTTGCCTCTCTCCTCCAGGTCATCGATGACAATGCTGTCCGCCTCCTTGACATACTGGCCCTGATATCTCTCTCCCGCCCCGGCGGTGTACCTGCCATCCTCGCCCACCGGGCAGAATATCTCCAGATGGTGCTCCATCCCCAGCTCATAGTCCTCCAGGCCGTGCCCAGGTGCGATGTGCACGCAGCCGGTGTTCTCAGCAGTGACGAAGTCCGCAGCATAGACGCCATGATCTATCTCCCTTTGTCTGGGGATCAGATCGAGCAGAGGATGCTCGTAGCTCAGCCTTTGCATATCATCGGCTGATAGCTCCTGCAGGAGCTCATAGTCCTGGTAGCGCCCAGTGCGGAGGACGGAGTCGACAAGCTCTGAGGCCATGATCAGGATCTCAGACCTTCCATCCTTCCAGGCTCTGACCCGGGAATAATGGAATGCGGGATTGACCGCCACTGCCACATTGGCGGGAATAGTCCAGGGGGTGGTGGTCCAGATCACTATGTAGGTGTTCTCCTCTCCGATCAGCGGGAATTTGACGTAGATCGAGTAGTCGGTCTCATCCCAGTACTCCACCTCCGAGTCGGCAATGGCCGTCTGGCAGCGGGGGCACCAGTTGACCACCCTTGAGCCCCTCTCCAGGAGGTTATGCTCATGCGCCCTCTTCAGCGCCCACCAGGCAGCCTCAAGATACTCATTCTTAAGGGTCATGTAGGGGTCGTCCCAGTCCAGCCAGGCTCCCAGGATCTTGAATTGTCCTGTCATGTCATCCATCTGTTGGAGGGCAAACTCCTTGCACCTCTGGATGAACTTGTCCACCCCATAGGCCTCGATATCCCTTTTGTTGCGGAAGCCGAAGGACTCCTCCACCTTCACCTCAATGGGCAGGCCGTGCATATCCCAGCCCGCCCGGTCCTTGACCTCAAAGCCATTCATGGATCGGTATCGCAAGACGGAGTCCTTGATCACCTTGTTCCAGGCGGTTCCCAGGTGAATGCGGCCTGTGGTATAGGGCGGCCCGTCCACAAAGAAGAATCTCTTGCCCCCCAGCCTCAACTCTCGAACCTTGCGGTATGCATCCGTTCGCTCCCACAGCGATCTTACCTCATTCTCAAGATCTTGCGCATTATACTGTCCCGCCACCTCACAGATCACTTGCAATCCTCCGAAAAACGATTGGCATCCATGTAGCTCCTCTATATTTAGCCTTTGTTGCCCACCTTGCAGGAAGATTCAGGGAGGAATATTGATATACAGATAGCCCAAACCCCGTAACTGAGGGGTTGCATATCAAAGAGGAGATCTGGATAGAGAAGTACCGCCCGGAGAGGCTGGACGACATCGTGGGCCAGGACGAGATAATCCGCCGTCTGAAGTCCTATGTGAAGACACGGAACCTGCCCCATCTTCTGTTCTCCGGGCCCCCGGGGGTGGGCAAGACCGCCGCCTCCATCTCCATCGTCAAAGAGATCTTCGGCGAGGGCTGGCGGAATAACTTCATTGAATTGAATGCCAGCGATGAACGGGGCATAGATGTCATCCGCCATAAGGTGAAGGACTTCGCCCGGATGGCCCCCCTGGGCAAGGCGGATTTCAAGGTGATATTTCTGGATGAGGCCGATGCCCTGACCAATGATGCCCAGAGCGCCCTGCGCCGGACCATGGAGAGATACTCCGCCACCACCAGGTTCATCCTCTCCTGCAACTACTCCTCCAAGATCATCGAGCCCATTCAATCCCGCTGTGCAGTCTACCGCTTCAAGCCTCTCTCCGCTGATGCAGTGAGAAAGAGGATCGGATTCATTGCCTCTGAGGAGAAGCTAAAGGTATCAGAGGGCGGTCTGTCCGCCATAGAGTATGTTGCTGGGGGCGATATGAGAAGGGCGATCAACGCCCTGCAAGCAGCAGCCCTCTTGGGCGACGAGGTGGATGAGGAGACGATCTACCAGATCACATCCACTGCCAGGCCAGAGGAGATCAGGAGCTTCATCAAGACGGCGATATCAGGAGACTTTGTGGGGGCGCGCGCCATGCTGGACGATCTATTGCTCTCCAAAGGCCTCTCCGGCCAGGATGTGGTGGTCCAGATCCACCGGGCAATGCTGGACTTGGAGGATGTTGCAGACCGGGACAGGACAAAGCTGATCGATCGCATCGGTGAGATCGATTTCCGCATGACGGAGGGGGCAAACGAGAGGATTCAGCTCGAGGCCCTGCTGGCATACTTCGCCCTGATGGCCCCAGAGAAGAGATGATCCAGCATCATTTTAGATTGACCTGCCAGGCTGCTCAGCCCTTGAGGACCGGCGTTCTGCTCTGTTCAAGAGCTTCTCTCAGCTCCTCGATTCTCACCGGTTTTGATACATAGTCATCCATCCCTGCATTCAGGCACACCTCTCTGTCCCCTTTCATGGCATGAGCAGTCATGGCGATGATATAGGGCTGCTGGCAGGGGGTACGGCGTATGCTCCTGGTCGCCTCCAGGCCGTCCATTTCCGGCATCTGCACATCCATCAGCACCACATCATAGGGGCGTCTCTTCAGCGCTGCCAGGACCTCCCGGCCATCAGCGGCGACATCCGCCCGATAGCCCAGCCGCTCCAGCATGCGCACCGCCACCTTCTGATTGATCACATTGTCCTCGGCGAGCAGTATTCTCAGGCTCTTGGGGATGTGCCGCTCGGATAGGTCAAGGGATATCTCAGGCAGCTTCTTCTTGGGCTTGGGATGAGGTTGCTCTGAGGCCTCAGCCCGAATGGTGAAGCAGAAGCTGGATCCCTCTCCTGGGGTGCTCTCCGCCCAGATGTCACCGCCCATCAGCTCAGACAGATGCTTGCAGATGGCCAGGCCCAGCCCTGTTCCGCCATACTTGCGGGTGGTGGAGGCATCCACCTGGCTGAAGGACTGGAAGAGCCGGCTCATCCTGTCCTGGGATATGCCAATGCCAGAGTCCTTCACCTGGAACTGGATCTCATAGCCATCCTCCACCGGCAGGGCGGATACATCCACCCGGACGAAGCCCTTCTCAGTGAACTTGACTGCATTGCCCAGGAGATTGACCAGGATCTGCCCGAGCCTGGTCAGATCGCCCAGAAGGTACCTGGGAACAGTGGGCTTGACCTCATAGGAGAGGGCGAGCCCCTTGCGGGCGGCGGCTTCAGCCACCATGTTGATTGAGCCCTCCAGGCACTCGATGAGGTCGAAGCACTCATTCTCCAGCTCCATCATCCCCCCCTCGATCTTGGAGAAGTCCAGGATGTCGCTGATGACCTTGAGCAGGGAATCACCGCTGCTGCGAATGGTCTCGATATAGTCCCTCTGCACAGGGTCGATATTGGTATTGAGAAGAAGGTCGGTGAAGCCGATCACTGCATTCATGGGGGTGCGGATCTCATGGCTCATATTGGCCAGGAACTCGGACTTGGCTTTTGTAGCCGATTCCGCCCTCTCTTTGGCCTCACGAAGGTCCTGTTCCACCCTCTTTCTCTCTGTGAGATCGTTGCTCACAGAGACTATTCCAATCCGCCTTCCCCGATTATCGCAGATGGTGCTGAAGGCATGAGAGGAGGGAAACAGGCTGCCGTTCTTCCTCCTGGCCAGGCACTCGCATTCCCGGTAGCCCTGGGCGAGGATCTCCTCCATCAGATCCTCCTGGGCGGATCTATTATCCAGAGGAATGATGGTATCCTTGATCCTCTGCCCCAGCACCTCTTCTGCCTTCCACTGGTAGAGGGATTCAGCAAACCGGTTCCAGTAGACTATCCTCCCATCCAGGTCGGTAGCAATAACAGCATTCCTGACCTGATCGAGCAATGAGGCCTGGAATGCTACCCTCTCCTCCGCCTCCTTCCTCTCAGTGATATCCTGTCCCTGGGCAATGGTGGCAATTACCCGGCTTCTGCTCTCATCGTAGATGTTGGCTGAGTTCCAAAGAACAGTCCTCACAACTCCACTCTGATGGAGTATGGGTATCTCCAATGCATCCCAGCTCTCTCCGGAGAGGGTTCGGCGGATATAGGCGAACGACTCCGCCCGGCTCTCATCCGGAAAGAGGATCCCCAGCGATTGGCCCAAGACCTCCTCCGCCAGCCGGCCGGTCAGCCTCTCGAAGGCATGGTTGAAGCGGGTGATGCAGAAGTTGGGATCCCAGACGATGATGGGGGCATTGGCATGGCCGAGGAGGTTCTCCAGATAGTCCCCCGTCTCCCGCAGCTCGGCAGCAGCTCGCTTAAGCTCCTCAGAAGAGCGCTTGTTTTCAGTTACGTCGTTGCCGATGCACAGGACCTCTATCACCTCTCCCCGCTCATTCAAGACCAGCCTGTGGGTCCAGGCGATCCAGACTCGCTCTTTGGTGGCTCTTATGTTCTCCGTTATCTGTGAGGAGCATTCCTCTGGATGCTCTCTTATATGCCGGATTATCTCATCGAGATTGCAGCCCTCCCCCCCCGGCGGAAAGATGGTCTCAGATATAGCCCGTCCCAGAATATCCTCCTCTTTGTAGCCGAAGAAATGCAGGCCGAACTTATTGATGAACCTGACAGCTCCACTGGTGTCCACCCGGATGATGACGCTGCTTGAGCTCTCTACCAGCTCCCGGTACTTCTCCTCGCTCTCCCGGAGGGCGGATTCTGCCTCGAAACGATCGATGAATCCCCCTATGGCGCTGGCCATGGTCATCAGTATCGAGGCCTCGCCCCAGCTCCAGACCCTCTCACGCTTGCGGTCCTCGAAGCCGATGAAGCCCCAGAAGCGGTCTATAGTGGATATTGGGGCGATCAGGAATGATAACACCCCCAGGTTCTCCAATGCCTCCCTCGCCGATGGGGGCAGATCACGGCTCCTTCCCCGGAGGGGCATCCCTCCGGAGAGGATCTCAAACCACTGAGGAATAGAGCTGTATGCCCTGTAGCCCTGATCAGGATGGTGAATCCTGGCTGGGCCAGCACCTTCCTCATTGCCAGCATATCCCTCATCGTCAGATATCCATTCATACCGGAGCCAGATCTGATCTCCGCCCTCTTCATCCAGATAATGCTCATAGATGCAGGCCCGATCCACATTGGCCGAGCAGCCCAGCATCTCCAGGGATTGGGTAAGGGCGACATCCATCTCCTCTGTGATCAGGAGCTGATTTGCGGCCAGGGTGGCTCCTGCCATGATCCTGTCCCTCCCCCGCAGGTCCTCATTTGATCCCGGATGGGCTATCCCACAGCTCACATCTCCGGAAAAACGATGCCCTCCCTCCTTCTCTTCCCCGGGGGGCGAAGGCTCTCTAAATGTGATTATGGATCTGCCTTCACCCCCCTGCCCCTGCATGGGGGCGATGGAGTACTCTACCCTCCTTCCCTGCAGATCGGCATCACCCCTATGGATCGAGCAGTCAGAGCTCCTGGCGCTCTCCAGGATTCCTGTGCATAGATCCTTCAGAATCTCGCATCCTCTGCCGGGGGCCAGCCCCTTCATAGATCCTGCCAGCATCTCTGCTGCAGGATTGGAGTAGAGGATCGCCCCGGACTGGTCGCAGATGCATATTCCATCCTCCAGGGCCTCCAGGGCGGACTGAAGCATCCTCTCAAGGCTCATGCAGATCGCCCCAGCAGGACTGCACGCACTGGAGATGCCTCAGCATCCTTCATCTTCAGGGGAAGGCATATCAACCAGTATCTTCCGGGGAGAACAGCATCGAGATCGATCCCCTCCAGTATCAGGATGTCGTTCTTCAGCAGAATATTGTGGACAGGGAGTGAATCATCCTCATACCGGTCCACTGAGAGATAATCGATTCCCACCAGGCCGGCTCCCAGAGTTATGCACATCTTTGCCGCAGGCATGGAGAGGTAGACGTATTCATCCCGGAATACAGGCTCGTGCATCAGCCCCCGGGAGGAGTTGCTGGTCTTGAAGAGGATGGCCTCTCCCTTCAGGATGCTGGCATTCTGCAATGCTTCAGCGGGGATGGCATGGCAATCCTGGGCGGCGATCACCAGGGCCGGGGTTATGAACCTGCCCGAAGGATAGCTGTCCAGAGGGGGGCCGTCCCTGAGAGTATGAGAGGGAGAGTCGATATGAGTCCCGGCATGAGAGCCCAGGGAGAGATGGGAGAGGCGATAGCCCGATCCCCCCTCCAATCCCGCTCTCCACTGCCTGAGAGGGGGGCTGTCTCCCGGATAGAGGGGAGAGCTCTCTATGGGCACACTGATATCATGCAGCTCTTTGCTCAGCAGCGCATCATAAATGGCAGGCATTTGCTGTCCAGGCAATCGAATTCCCAGATCATCCAGGGGTTATTCGCTCATAAGTATTCTCACTTGTGCGGGTATGGAGCATCATCTCCTCTCCAGGACCCGGATGAGATGATAGCCGAACTGGGATTTGACCGGGCCGATGACCTTTCCCTTCTCCCCCTCGAAGGCGGCCTTCTCAAACTCAGGGACCATTCTGCCCCTGCCAAACCAGCCTAAGTCTCCGCCGTCCTTGCCCGATGGGCACTGCGAGTGCTTGCGGGCCATCTCCGCGAAGCTCGCCCGCCCGGCTGCCAGCAGCTCTTTGAGCTCTAAGGCCTTCTTCTCCGTCTTGCACAGTATGTGTGCAGCATGGACTTCTTTTGTCATGGGCTGGGCGTATGAATGAGATGGGATAAAAAGTATTCCCGGCAACATTGAGCTTTTCAGCAGATCTAAGGCAGGATCTCCTGTACCCTTCCCACCCGGCCGTCCTCCAGCCTCACCTTTATGCCATGAGGATGAAAAGAGGAGGTGGTGAGGATGGCCTTCACAATCCCGCGCGTTCTCTTTCCGCTGCGCTGATCCTTCTTCAAGACCACCTCCACCACCAGGCCGGGCCGGATATCCAGGCGGTTCTTGCCGCTATTGGCTGGCATCAAGCCCAGCTCTCTTCGGGCCCATTTATCTAGTCTTTGCCCGGGGTTTGCTCTTCCCCAATCTCTCCATCTCTCATTTCATTCCGCTCGGCTTATCTCATTCCATCCTATTCCACCTCATCCCATTCCATCCTATTCCACCTCATTCCATTCCACTCTATTCCACCTCATTCCATTCCGCCCGATCATCCTGCCCATCCTCGCTATCAAGTGCACAGCCCCGCCTTCAAAGGCAATCTTTATAAGGAGAGAGGTGCAGCAAGATCTCTGCGCAGAGTGCTGCCCTGTCCGGTGAAGGCCAGGCGATGTCCAGGGTGAAGCAGTGCTCTGGCAGATTGAGCCTCCCTGTGCCAAGGTGGCGGAGCGGCTACGCAAATGCCTGCAGAGCATTACTACTCCGGTTCGAATCCGGACCTTGGCTTCCTCATCTTCAATGATTTTTCAATCTTTCATCTCTTCCCTATGCCCCTGTCAAATGTCCCCCTCTCTGCCCCGATTTTGTAGAGATATCGTCCCCATTCTGACATCATATTGTATTAATATCCTCTTTTAATTTGTGATATATTTCAGGGAAAGGCTTATATCCGCTCAAGTCAGTTTGATACAGTCCTAATTATTAAGGAGGCTTAGTCGATTTTGAGCGAAGCTACAGGCTATGATGCAAGCCAAATCCAGGTTCTCGATGGCCTTGAGGCGGTCAGGCGCCGGCCATCGATGTACATAGGCAGCACAGACTCCCTGGGGCTGCACCATCTGGTCTATGAGGTAGTGGACAATAGCGTGGACGAGGCCCTGGGTGGTTTTTGCACTGAGATCAATGTGATCATCAATCCCGGTGGGAGCGTCTCCATACGAGACAACGGCCGGGGCATCCCGGTGGATATCCATCCTCAGTTCAACCGGCCAGCCCTGGAGATCGTCTTGACAGTTCTGCACGCCGGCGGCAAGTTCGATCACGAGTCTTATGGCGTCTCAGGCGGGCTGCATGGGGTGGGGGTCTCGGTGGTAAATGCCCTCTCCGAGTGGATGGAGGTGCAGGTCCGCAGGAACGGGCGGATCTACTGGCAGCGCTTTGAGAAGGGCAAGGTGGCCTCGGATCTGGAGGATCGGGGCAGCTCCGATAGCACCGGAACCACCATCACCTTCAAGCCCGATCCGGCCGTATTCGAGGAGACGGAGTTCCATTTCGATACCCTCTCCTCCCGGCTGAGGGAGCTGGCCTTCCTCAACCGCGGCCTGAAGATAACCATAAAGGATGAGCCCTCCGATAAGGAGAACATCTTCCAGTACGAGGGAGGCATCATCTCCTTTGTGGAGTACCTCAATAAGAATAAAGAGGCGTTACACGAGCCAGTCTACCTCTCGCGCAGCAAGAATGGGACCCAGGTGGAAGTAGCCCTGCAGTACAACGACTCTTATGCAGAAAATATATTCTCTTATGCCAATAACATCAACACCCGTGAGGGTGGAACTCACCTCATGGGCTTTCGCGCTGCTTTAACCCGCACGGTCAATGATTATGCCCGGAACAACAAGCTCTTCAAGAGCGAGATGAAGCTGGGGGGAGAGGATCTGCGAGAGGGGCTGGTGGCGGTTGTAAGCGTAAAGCTCCCTGACCCCCAGTTCGAGGGCCAGACCAAGACCCGGCTGGGCAACAGCTCCATCCGGGGGATAGTCGATTCCTTGGTGGCAGAAGGCCTGGCGGAGTACTTCGAGGAGAACCCTGCCGTTGCCACGACCATTGTGGAGAAGGCGGCTGAGGCCATGCGCGCCAGAGAGGCAGCGCGGAAGGCCAAGGAGCTGACCCGGCGCAAGAATGCCCTCAGCTCCGGCGGACTGCCCGGAAAGCTGGCCGACTGCTCAGACAACGATCCGGCAAGATGCGAGATCTACATCGTGGAGGGCGAGTCTGCTGGTGGCTGTTTCTCAGGCGACACCGAGATATCGCTGGCTGATGGCCGGAACATAAGTTTCAAAGAGCTGCTGGCAGAGCAGGCAGAGGGAAAGGAGCACTTCTGCTACACCATTTGCAGGGATGGCGCCATCGGACTGGAGAGAATTGAGAACGCCAGAATCACAAGCAGAGATGCCGAGGTGATCAGAGTCCTCCTTGACAGCGGCAAGAGGATCACCTGCACTCCAGACCATCGATTCATGCTGCGCGATGGCAGCTATAAGATGGCAAAGGAGCTCACAGCAGATGACCCGCTGATGCCCTTATATCGCAGGCTTTCGGATATCGGGCAACCAGCAGCCTCAACTGCTGGCTATGAGATGGTCTTGAATCCTCGCACAGACTCCTGGCTGTTCACTCATATCCTGGCTGATTGGTACAATCTCAGGCAAGGCGCATATGCCAATTCAGATGGCGATCATTGCCATCACATCGATCTCAACAGAGGTAACAATAATCCGACAAATATCAGACGCCTTCAAAAGAATGATCTTCCTGCAAATCCAGGCCACAGCATCGATATCGTAGAATGCAGCTCGCATTGCAATGCCATAGGAGATAAGTCCCTATTACATTTTGAGACATCAGAGGAAAGAGATCCTTATTGTGACAGGAATCTGGCTGCCCAGGCCGCTCAGAGCCTCAACCATCGGATAGTATCAATTGAGCCGGTGGATGTCAAGATGGATGTGTATGACATCGAGGTGCCCAATACACACAACTTCGCCTTGGCCAGCGGTGTCTTCGTCCACAATAGCGCCAAGCAGGGAAGGAACAGGCATTTTCAGGCCATACTGCCCCTGCGGGGCAAGATCCTCAATGTGGAGAGGGCAAGGCTGGACAAGATCCTCAAGAACGCCGAGATCCGCAATATGATTGTGGCCTTCGGCACCGGGATAGGAGATGACTTCGATATCAGTAAGGCGAGATACCATAAGGTGGTTATAATGACCGATGCCGATGTTGATGGCGCACACATTCGCACCCTTCTTCTCACCTTCTTCTATCGCTATATGCGGCCTCTGATCGATGCCGGCTATGTCTTCATCGCCCAGCCCCCCCTCTATCAGGTCAAGAAGGGAAAGCAGATCAATTATGCCTATAGCGATGAGCAGCTCAACCAACTGGTGAGCTCCATGACCAAGCCGGTCATCCAAAGGTACAAGGGCCTGGGTGAGATGAACCCAGATCAGCTCTGGGAGACCACCATGGACCCGGAGAGGAGGATCATGCTCAAGGTCACCTTGGAGGATGCAGTTGAAGCGGACCGTATATTCACCATTCTCATGGGCGACCGGGTGGAGCCGCGGCGGGAGTTCATTGAGAAGCATGCCAAGTTTGTGAAGAATCTGGATATCTGAGGTGGATTGTGACAGAGGTACATGTAAACATCACCGAGGAGATGAAGTCCTCTTACATCGATTATGCCATGAGCGTTATTGTGGGGAGGGCGCTTCCCGACGTTCGAGACGGATTGAAGCCCGTCCACCGCCGCATTCTCTATGCCATGTATGAGCAGGGGATGACCCACGATCAGCCCTACAAGAAGTCCGCCCGCGTGGTGGGCGATGTGATGGGCAAGTACCATCCCCATGGCGATGCCGCCATATATGAGACCATGGTCAGAATGGCCCAGACCTTCTCCATGCGTTATCCCCTGATCGACGGTCAGGGCAACTTCGGCTCCATCGATGGTGATCCGGCAGCAGCCATGCGCTACACCGAGGTGCGGCTCTCCCGCATTGCCGGGGAGATGCTGCAGGACATAGATAAAGATACTGTGGACTTTGCGCCCAACTACGACAACTCGCTGAAGGAGCCGACGGTCCTTCCGGGAAAGCTCCCCAACCTGCTTCTCAATGGCTCGACCGGCATTGCTGTGGGCATGGCGACCAATATACCTCCCCACAATCTGAACGAGCTGGCGGGGGCGATCATCCATCTGATAGACAATCCCGAGGCATCAATGGCTGAGCTGATGCACCACTTGCCGGGCCCTGACTTTCCCACAGGTGGTTATATTGTGGGCCGGGCAGGGATCGAGTCCGCCTATCTGACCGGCAGGGGGAGCATAATCCTCCAGGCCAGGTCGGAGATGGAGGAGGGGCCAAAGGGCAGCAAGATCATCTTCACTGAGCTTCCCTACCAGGTGAACAAGTCCAAGTTGATTGAGGATACAGCGGAGATGGTGAAGAGGGGGCGGCTGGAGGGCATATCCGATCTGCGGGATGAGTCGGACAAGGAAGGCATTCGCCTGGTGGTGGAGGTCAAGGCCGGATTCAATGCCAATGTGGTCTTAAACCAGTTGCATAAACATACTGCTCTGCAGACCAGCTACGGCATCAACAATATGGTGCTGGTGGACGGCATGCCCAAGATCCTCTCCTTGAAGGAGACATTGGAGCAGTACATCTACTACCGCTCCATTGTGGTGGAGAGGCGCACCCGCTTCGAGCTGGATGCGGCTGAAAAGAGGGCTCATATCCTGGCCGGCCTGCTCATCGCCCTGAAGAGCATCGATGAGGTGATAAGGATCATCAAGGCCGCACCCAGCCCGGCCGAGGCCAGGAGTGGTCTGATTGAGGCATTCCTCCTCTCTGAGGAGCAGGCGAAGGCCATTTTGGACATGAGGCTGCAGAGGCTCACTGGCCTGGAGCAGGAGAAGATAGCCTCCGAGGCAGCAGAGCTGGAGCGGCAGATAGAGAGGCTCCGGCAGATCCTCTCCAGCAACCTGGAGATACTGGGCATCATCAAGGATGAGCTGACGGAGCTTATAAGCAAGTATGGCGATGAGCGGCGCACCCAGATCATCGAGGCCGAGGGCGAGGTCACCCATGAGGATCTCATTCAGGAGGAGGAGGTGGCAGTGACCATCACCAGCTCCGGATACATCAAACGCCAGCCCCTCAATGCCTATCGCATGCAGAGAAGGGGTGGACGGGGGGTGATAGGGGCTGAGACCAAGACAGAGGAGTTTGTGACCGACGTGTCCACCGCCTCCACCAAGGACTATCTTCTCTTCTTCACCGATAAGGGCAAAGCCCACTGGCTCAAGGTCTATGAGGTGCCCTCTTTGGGGAGAGTGGCGCGGGGCAAGTCAATAGTGAACCTTCTCCATCTGGAGCCTGATGAGAGGATCACCGGGGCCATTCCGGTGAAGAGCTTCGAGGCGGGCTACATCGTTCTGGTCACAAGAAGCGGCAATATTGTGAAGATGCCCTGCGGGCCTTCTCCAATCCCCGCAAGGGTGGGATAAAAGCAGTGAATCTGAAGGGGGACAGCCTGGTCTCGGCCAAGCTCACCAACGGAGAGAAGGAGCTGCTGGTGGCCACCAAGTATGGCAAAGCCATCCGCTTCAAGGAGGGGGATGTGCGTGCCTCCAACCGGGGGACCATGGGGGTCAAGGCGATCAGCCTCAATATGGGGGACGAGCTGATCAGCATGGATGTGATCGAGCCCGACTCAGGCTCGACGCTGCTCACCATCACCAATCTGGGCTATGGCAAGAGGACTGACCTCAAGGAGTATCCCTCGCAGAGGCGGGGGGGCAAGGGGGTTAAGAACATCGATGCCCGCAAGGGGTATGTCTGCTGCACCACCACCGTCTTCGAGGAGGACGAGCTGCTCATCACCACCAAAGATGGGGTGATGATCAGGATCCCGGCGAGCGACATCCGGGTGCAGGGCCGCTCCACCCAGGGGGTGCGGATCATGGCGGTCAAGCCGGGGGACGAGGTGGCGGCGATAGCCAGGATAAGCTAGGGGACCGGGCCGGGCAAGGGCCTATGCACTGCCCGCAGATAGGAGCGGCTGCCCTTCTGCGCTTGCGTGGCCCTGAATTCTTCCAGGCCGCGCAAAGGATGCCAATCACCTATCTGCTGGATATTATGCACCTGTCTGAGAGCAAGTAGCCGGTTATGTCGTGCATCATGTAACCCCGTGCTCGTGGATGATCGAGCAGGGGATGGGATATCGTGGTGGACCTTAGAGGAGAAGAGGGTAGCAGAGGGGCTGATTATAGGAATATGCGTATAATAATTTTAGTTGAATAACCTTGAAGGACTGATGCTATCTCAGCGGGAACTGAGATTCAAGCGATCAATTTTTGTGCTAGAAAGAAATACTCCCAAAAGTCATTGAAATGAAGGAAAAAAATACAAGCAAAACATCGCGTTTCGGGTTCAGGCTCGAAAAGGTTGGAATACATACTTCTCGCACCATAATGCTGGAGGATTTGCAGCATCTACTATCACATATCAACAATCCAGACGCTACAAGAAGCGATTATATCAGATAGGATAAATGATTATCACTTGAGGCTGGAAGAGAAGAAAGCCATAAAAAGTTCGTACGTGTTTAGCTCTCACATGGTTCTTAATATTTTCCCACCATGCCGAAATAAATTAGACCGGAAAAATTAAGTAATATTATGTCAATAATCTTTAATTGAGAGTATGGATCAATCAGAGATCATCCGTCAACTTCAAGCTCAAAATGAGCAATTAAGGCTTGAGAATGAATTTCTCAAAGCCAGGATCTGTGAGCTAGAAGCCCGTTTAGCTCAATATGAAAATGCCCACACTCCGCCAAGCCTGCGACGTGGCCGCAATCGCAAAAAGGATGTGACCAACAAGGGAAAGCCCGGCCAAAAAGTCGGGCATAAAGGTGTAACCAGACCCTCGGCTATCCCGGATAGCCAAGTTGAGGTTACAGCCGATCGATGCCCGGATTGCGGAGCAAAGCTTGCCCTTCCTTTTCGATTTGAGTCTAAGATTATCGAGGAAATTCCTGAACCACAGCCTGTCACAGTCACTGAATACAAAATAGCCCATTACATTTGTCCATGTTGTCGGAAGGAGGTCGTTGCATCCGATCCAAATTGCCCACATGAAGGCAAATTCGGAAACAACGTTATTGCGCAGGCGACGCTTATGAGATACGCGGATAGGTTGCCTCACAGAAAGATCCAGGATGCTCTGAAGAGAATGCATGGCCTGGTATTAAGCCCTGCTGCGATATTTGATCTGACTCGTCGCGCTGGGGAAGCAGTTAGGCCGGAATACGATGCCATCTTGGAAAGGATTCGTGGTGCTCCGATTCTTTACATAGATGAGACGGGGATTCATGTTCAGGGAGAAAAGCACTGGATCTGGGCGTTTACTACTCCATTTGAGACCTTTTTTGTAATTCGAAAAAGTCGAGGAACGAATGTCCTGATAGACGTCCTTACGCGGAAGTTCAAGGGGATAATTGTATGTGACGGATGGAAACCTTATGCTAGATTCACAAAAAGGTTGCAGCGATGTTGGGCGCATCTTCTTCGAGAATCAAAAGACCTTTCTGAGATGTTTGATGAAGCAGCTCCTTTGCATGAAGCACTCAAGGGACTTTATGAATCGCTGAACACGTCCTCAGAATGTGATCCTCCGCCAGAGGTGAGAATAAATATCTGGCAATCGGCACGAGAAGTGCTACAGCATTGGATCGACAGAGAGTACTTGGAAGTGAAGGTCCAAAAATTCATCCGCAAAATCTGCAATGGCTTTGACTACTGGTTCACGTTCATTCTAAATCCAGGCGTGGAGCCGACAAATAATAGAGCAGAGAGAGCTTTGCGGCCACATGTTGTGCTAAGAAAGATCTTGGGAACTTTGAGAAATAGCAAGGGAACTGCTATTCACGAGCTGATCATTACGGCGCTGACAACATGGGGACAGAGAGGATTGGATTGCCTCCAAATGCTAACCATAAGACTGGCTAGCTAAACACGTACAAAATTATAATCCAATAAGTTAAATTGGGCGCGGACATCTGCCCCAAAAAGGAGGTCCGTAATACTTTACCCCCTTTATGTAATAAAAAAGAGGCCTTGCCCCAGGAAAGCTCAGTCCATGATCTTCTGGGCCAGCCTTCTGTACACCTCGGCCTGAGGCGAGCCGGGCGCCCCTTCGATCACGGTCATGTTCTTTTCTTCACAGACCTGAATGATGGGGTCACGAGGAATTTCAGCCACCACTTCCGTGCCCATCTCCTGGGCTGCTCTCTTCACCATCTCTGACTCATTTGTGACTCCCCGGGCGTTGAGGATGACGCCCTTCAGCCGGGCGTAT
The DNA here is from genome assembly GCF_016706325.1 of Methanothrix sp. Lineage (NCBI taxonomy): Archaea > Methanobacteriati > Methanobacteriota > Methanomicrobia > Methanotrichales > Methanotrichaceae > Methanothrix > Methanothrix sp. The sequence goes on from NZ_JADJJX010000001.1 coordinate 1,380,174, forward strand.
CCCCGGCCCTTGAACTGCTCCACCGCCTTGGCGATGTTCCTGGCGGCGAAGAGGGACATCTTCTCTCCAGAGGTCACTATATAGACCTCCTCTGCGTATCCTCTTCGGAGGGGCATGGCAAATCCGCCGCATACGACGTCTCCTAAAACATCATAAAAGACGACCTGGGGCTGATAGATCTCGTAGGCGTTTAGAGATTCGAGCTTCTCGAAAGAGGCAATTATGCCTCGTCCGGCGCACCCGACCCCAGGAGTTGGTCCGCCGCATTCTGCACAGAGCACGCCTCCAAAGCCTCGAAAGGCCATATCGTCGAGGGACGCCTCCCCTCCGCTTTCTCTCAGGGTGTCCAGAATGGTCGGCACCGGCCTTCCGTTCATCAGCATGCTGGTCGAATCGGCTTTCGGGTCGCATCCGATCTGCATCACCTTGTACCCCAATTCTCCCAGGGCCGCAGAAATGTTGGCGGTGGTGGTGGACTTTCCGATCCCCCCCTTACCATAGATGGCAATCTTCTTCATCTTCGAAACACCTCTGGATTCTGGTTGAGTCGGTTGAGGAAGGTCTGGGTGAGGTAGGCATGCCCCCGAAAACCGACAAAGGGCGTACCATTGAACCGGTAGAGGTGATCGAAGGCCGGAAAGGCGGCATGGATCTTGATAGGGACATCCTTTGCCAAGTAGAGGTCGTAGGAGTTTCCGAAGATCACCTGAGGATCGATCCTGGCGATCTCCTCCTCCAGGATCGCAGTATCTGGCCCGATCAGAATGTCGGGCGTGCCCCACCTCTTGAACTTCTCTTCGAATCTCGGATCTTCGGGGGACTTCGGCAGGACCACCAGGGGCGATTTCATCTCCCACTCCTCCACCATCAACCTGACCAATCCCAGGGCATAGTCGTAAGGACAGGATACCATCGCCCTCAGGTGATCGAATCTCTGAAGAGGGGTGGTGAGCTCCAGGATCGAAAATCCGTACCTTTCAAGCTCAGAGGCCAGGACACCTCGTCCCAGATCCAGGTCCAGCCTCTCTCCCACATCCTCCAGCCACTCCACCGTTCCCCTTATCCCAAAGGGAAGGCTGTAAAGGTGAGGAATCCCGAAACGCTCCTCCAGGATCCCGGCGGCTTCCAGCCCCACGTCCCTGGTTACCAGGTTCAGAGAGGCTGAAGCCATCTCTTCTATCTCGTCCGTGCTTGTTCGGCAGGTGAAGACGGTGTTCACCTCGGCGCCCAATAGCCCCAACAGCCGCTTCAGCTCGACCAGGTCCGAGACGTTGTTGAAAGAGTCGATGGTGGGGCCGATCATGTTGATGGAGAAGGGCTTTTTTTCTTTGGGCTCCTTTGCCACCTCTCTGGCCAAAGTGGAGAAGGCCTCCTTTATCCCCTGGGTATAGTCTCCTTTGAAGCCTCCGCCGGAGAAGGAGAGTAGCCTGGCCTTTGTGCGGGGCTGGATCTCCTCGATGACGCCGTCCAGGTCCAGGCCAATCACGGAGGTGACCCCCGTTGCCACCAGGGCGATGATCTTGGGGTGCAGGGTGCAATCGAGATCCTTCACCGCTCGTTTCAGCTTGTCCTCTCTCCCCATCACCACGTCATCCTCGTCCATCCCGCAGGAGAAGAGCTTCCCCTTCGGAGACTGCTTGTTCATTATCATGTAGTTGACGACGTTGTAGCTGCAGGTTCCCGTGGACCCGTGCTCCAGAACGAGGAGGTCTTCAACCCCTGAGAGACCCCACAATACCCCGAAGTAATCGGAGGGCACGGGATAGCTCTCCAGCTTTAGATCCATCCTAGATCGCCCTCCCGGCCAAAAGCCTCTCTTTGTACCTCAAGGCCCCAAAACCTGCCGGTTCCCGAACCATGAGACGCAGAATCTCATTGCTGGCCTCAAACCCCAGCCTGAAGTGGGATCGAATCAGCATGCAGGGTTGTATCCCCAGCTGGGCCAGGACTTTATAATCCATCCTCCCTATGCAGATCTCGGGCTTCAGCATAAAGAGAAGCTTATCCGTCTGAAGGGAGTTGTCCCCTCGGAAAAGGAGAGAATCGACCCCTTGGGCCAAAAGCCTTTGGGCATCCCTCCTGTCTTCTCTGGAGAGGTGGTGGATCATGATCACCACCGGCTCGATCCCCAGCTCGACCAGAAGAGAGGCGAAATCAAGGGTCCTACCTGGCTGGCCAGAGAGGGCACATCTCTTCCCGGAAAAACGGCCCTTCGTCTTAGTGATCAGATCTTCAGTCTCTCTCTTCAGATCATTTATCTCTTCATCGAGATCGATCCTCAAAGCCTCAGCCATCTTCTGGTACCATAGCTCGATTGAATCTGGATGATAGGGCTTTTCACAGTAGATGTACTCTGTTCCAAACTCCTCCTTCATCTTCTCGGCGAGCTTCAGGGCGTGATGGTCCAGGGCGATATTGAGCGAGACTCCGGGGGCGCGACTCAGATCCTCGGGGGTGCAGAAAGAGGGTACAATGTTCTTGATCTTAATTCCCGCAGATCCCAGCAGCCGTGCAAGCTCCGTCCTCCTCGCGTTCGGGGCCATAAAGCCCAGCAGGTTGACAGACCCCTCCTCCACCTCGCAGGGCTCCATCAACTCTGATAAGGACAAGAAGATGTTCTCGATGCCGGGGGATGCATTCTCGCAGGTGAAGTTGTCGGTGTGGATCACCAGCAGCCTGGCCTTCACCTCCCTTTGGATCTCCTCTACGGAGGCATCGAAATCCTCGCCCACGATCTCTTGCAGGCAGGTGGTGACCAAGAACAGCACCTGAGGGCGATATTTGCGGTCCACCTCCAAGATGGCCTCTCTGACCTTATCGTGAAATCCGAATATGATATCATCCTGGGAGTAGGTTAGAAAGAGGAGGGTGTTTGGCTGGGGATCGGAGGTTAAAGACCTGATGTTCGTGGTCAGCTTGGCGTTATACAGGCAGATGGCCGGGCCCAAGAGCAGACCATAGGAGTTTTTGATCAATGGAATTATGCCCGCCACGGCCCTGAAGGCGCAATGTGACCCTGGATATTGGGAGTCGGCTGGTTTGGGCAGGGCCCCGCCCTCCACGAACTCGCTCAGCCGGATGCATCTTCCCTCCATAGATATCTCTTCATAGTTCATCTCAGTTCGCCTCAAATCGAATTTGATATAAATATATGACTATAAATATTTGATCTGGTTATATTCTGTATCCCTATTCACTTCAGGATCTTCATCTGGCCGAAACGCTCATAGAGGTTATCCGAAATCCGATCAATGGTAGAGTCCTTTTTCTTCCTTCTGTAGGAAAAGCCGTCATTGCGACTATTATCCCGGTTCGTTTTGATCGGTTTTATAGGTATGATGTAAGGCGCATCTGATTGGGTTTTTATTGCAGCTTTAACGCCATAAATCGCCTCTATGTTCTCAGCGGTCAAAACCTCACCCGGATATCCGGCAACGATGATCTTCCCATCCTTCATCATAATCATTCTATCTGAATATCGTGACGCCAGATTAAGATCGTGAATGGCAACGATAGCTGTTATCCCTTTCCTTCTCACGAGATCCTGTATTATGTCCATGACCTCAAGCTGGCGTTTGATGTCCAGGTTAGAGGTGGGTTCGTCCAGTAACAGAACACTGGCCTCTTGAGCGAGAGCTCGCGCTATGAGAACTCTTTGCTGCTGGCCCCCGCTGAGCTCGTTAAAATACTTCAACGCGAACTGATCGATGTCCAGAAGCTCCAGTATTTCCCAGACGATCTCTTGATCCTCGTCGTTGGTATGGCAGCCTTGATGAGGCCTTCTTCCCATGATCACCGTATCGAAGACCGTAGTTGGAAAGCTTCTTTTTACGTTTTGTTGGACGTAGCCGACCTGTTTTGCAATCTCCATCCGGTCCATCTTCATGATCTCTTTGCGATCCAGGAGGATGCTTCCCCGCTGAGGCTTTAGCACCCGATCGATGCATTTGAGCAATGTGGACTTGCCGGAGCCGTTTGGCCCGGCGATGCTGAGCAACTTTGCCGACGCCACTTCCATGCATATATCGTCAAGAATTGGAACGCTGCTGTAACTGAAGGTAAGGCCGTTGATCTGCAGCTTGATCATCATTTTACCAGTACTCCCTCCTCCGGGTCAATATCAGATAGAAGAAGAAGGGGACCCCCAGAATGGAGGTCATGATCCCTACAGGGATGATTATGGGCGGGATGATGTTCATTCCGAGGATGTCTGAGGATACCAGTATTATGGCTCCAAGAAGGCCGGAAGCAGGAAGCTGGAACCGGTGGTCGGAACCAATAATCATCCGGGACATATGGGGTGCCACCAGCCCTACAAACCCAATCGGCCCGACGAAGGCGACCACGCTTGCTACAAGAAAGCTGGCCACAGTCATCACAAACATCCTCAGCTTTCCAGCATCAATCCCCAGGCTCTTGGCGGTCTCATCGCCCGCGGTCATTATGTTCAGATCCCTCAATTTTGGTGTCACCAGGATCATGCAGATGAGGATAGTAAGACTGACGAGGGATAGTTCACTCCAGCCGAATGTACCCAGGTCGCCCTGACCGAACGCTTGTGTCGCTTCCTTCTGTTCAGTGGTTGCAAAGTACCGGAAAAGGTCACTTGCCGCTCGGAAAACGTAGTTCAATGCGATCCCGGCGAGGATTAGCAACTCTACCGTCCCTCCTTTTATGGCAGAGATGCCTATTATTATCATCGAGGTCAAAAATGCAAAGATGAAGGCGTTTCCGATAACTGCATACATCCCGCCGAAGATGGCGAAATCCAGAATAATCGCCAAGGAGACGCCGAAGTTGGCGCCGGCTGAAATCCCCAAAGTGAAGGGGCTGGCCAGCGGGTTTCTGAGCACGGCCTGCATGATACATCCTGCAACACCCAGGCCGAAACCGGCCGCGAGCCCCCACATGATCCTCGGGAGCCTGATGTTCCAGATGACGAGCTCTGTAAGCCGGTTCATGCCGAGATCGGTGGACAGAACCCTCTGAATTATGGTCCTGTACACCTCCAATACGGTGATCTCCAGCGGGCCAAAGGTTACGCTTACCCCCACCAGGAAAACTGCCAGGACCACTAGGACAAGCATAAACAGTATTTTTCTTCCAACGAACTTGTCAAAATCTCTCTGAACATCTGACTTCTTTCCAGTGCGGGATGAAGTGTACCTGAAAGCCTTTGTCATCCCTACCTCTCAGCGACCGCCTTCGCCAAGCCGACAGTGGAGCTGATCTCCATTGAAGCTTTGGCGCTATCTGAGCCCGTGGATACCACAATCAAATTTTTCTCCTTGGCAATCTCAGTCAGGGTCTGAAACTCTCTTAACTTCAATGCGCTTGGCTTGTTTTCATACATATCTGCAGCCTCATTCATCATCTTTGAGGACAGAAGCTCTCCTTCCGCCAGGATTATGCGGGCTCTCTTCTCTCTCTCAGCCTCAGCCTGGCGAGCTATAGCGCGCAACATGTTCTCAGGCAGGGAGACGTCTCTCATAGTGACCATGACCACATGCATACCCCAAGGCTCGGTTATCGAGTCTAATATCTCCTTAATCCTCAGGTTGAGGTCGTCTCTGTCCGAAAGGATTGTATCCAGCTCGTTTTGACCCAGGATGTCTCGCAGAGTGGTCTGCGCCAGGAGAAGTGTAGCAGCCTCGAAGTCTTCCACTTCGATGATGGCCTTGGTGGCATCGATCACCTTGTAGTAGATGACCGCGTCCACATCGAGGGTGACATTGTCACAGGAGATCACCGTCTGCTTGGGAACATCCAGCTCTCTCACCCTTAAATCGACCTTAACGATCCTGTCTGCGATAGGAATGATGAAGAACAGTCCCGGACCTCTCTCTCCCAGGAGTTTTCCGAACCTGAAGACTACTGCTCGTTCATATTGCCTGGTGATCTTAGCTGAACTGATCAAGATCAAAGCCACCAGAAATGCTCCTGCCAGGAGGGCGAGGTTCAAGTCCATGCTAGGTCACCGCAATTCACTTTTCCCATCCCTCTGCCACCAGATCAACACGTCTTTGGAAGTGTGCCTGTAACAAAGTTTTCCGTCTCCGTTACATTTTAGTATTTTAACAAGATGTTCCTTCAGCACATCTGTTTTATCTGGAGGTATGTCTTGCATCTCCGACCAGCTCTTAACGGCATCGTCCAGATCGTCGTAACAATGTTCAGATTCAGAATCATCTATTTCCACATTAGCGTATATCTTCATGTCATGCAGGATGTTGTAGAGCAGGATATAATCCCAATGCCAGCCGTGATGACGATCGTTCTGGCCAAAGATGTCTTTTTGGAATTTGACGTCTCTATCATCACGGTTCATCCAGGAGCCTAAACCTGTCGATATGTACACGTACCTCTTTGCAGCGGCATCTATCTTCGCAAGAGACTCCTGCAGATCGAGCATTCCCAGAGAATGAGATGCTATTACCACATCATGAGGCTCGATGTCCTGGCCAATAACTACATCTTCCCACCGTTTTTGCAGGCAAGTGATGTTATCCATCCCCTCCTTTCGCATGTTCTCTTTTAGGAGAGCGAGCATCCCGCCAGATTGATCGATGGCGGTTACGCTCTTCACCTTCTTGGCGATTGGAATTGAAAGCCTGCCTGTGCCCGCGCCAAGATCCAGAATCGTGTAATCCGGCTCCAGGTGCATTTTAGCGATCTGCTTATTGGTCATCTCCGTATGGCGCATGGCGCGCTCGTTGAACCTTTGGGCCCTATTGTCCCAGGTCTTCACTAGATCTTCATTTTGCCTTCTGTGGCGATGACCTGCAATTGATATTTTCCAAAGCTCGCTCCAATTTACTATTCCAGCCATTATCTACGTCTCCAAATTATACAACAAATTCATCTCAAAAATTGAGAATGACCGGTCGATTGCTTACCTTTCGAATCATTGCATCGCAACGGCCATCTCTATCGGTTCGTCCTCTTTAATCCCAACTGTAAAGCTGAAACTCGTTCTCAAGCTCGGTATAGAGTCCGTCTATACCATAAAAAGTCTTCAAGATCTCATTACCCTCTTTTTCCACGTCTAAGCTTTCGAATCTATCGGGATGAAAGATCTTAGTAAGGTAAAGGACTTGGGTAACGGATTCTGCGAGGATGCCCTTTCCGCCCAGACCTATCATCACCGGATATATGCGCTCGTTTTTCACCGCGTTTACGCTTTGCAAAACCGGGTCTGACAAAACGGCTTTGATTTCTTCAGGATTGCCGTTATGAAGGATGATGATATCCGGGTTCCAATCGATGATATTCTCCTTTGAGACTTTCGTCTTGCTGCTATTAGCAAGTTCGGGCGCAACGTCGATTCCGCCTGCCGCTTCGATGACGAGCTTGTAGCTCAAAGCTGTTGTTATCCCTTCGTGAAGGCCGCTGCAAGAGTATACCCTTGGCTTTTCGTCTTCGGGTATCTGTGATGTAATATTTGTAGCTTCGCAGATCTTCCTGTCGGCGTAAGATATCAGCTCTTCAGCTCTGCCTTCGCTTCTCATGGTCCAGCCGATGGTCCTGAGCATGTCGAAGGCCAAACAGCTATCGATCCCTGACAGAACCCCTACTGTTGGGATGTGAGTTTTCTCCTGGATTTTGTCGAGGTTCGATCTCGTTCCGGCAAGTATTACATCCGGCTTCAATGTCGCAATCAGCTCCAGGTTCAGCTGATCGGAGCCGACGACAGGCACCTTTGCAAGTTCAGGTGCAGCATAATTTATCAGGGACCAAGAAGAGCTGTTCATGCCTATTCCCACGATCTTATCCTTATCGCCGAGATACACCAGTGCTCTGGTGCTGTCAAGGCCTGCAGCCGATACTACTCGCTCTATTGATCCTGGAACGGTGACCGCTCGGCCTGCCATGTCTAGAAGGGTCAGTTCTGTCTCATTCCCCGAGATTATCGCCCTGATTTGAACTATGTCTTCCTCGCTAATCTGGCCATCGTAGTTGGCATCCGCAAACTGCGTCTCATCTTCGGTTCCGTCTAATATCCCTTGAACATACTCTATGTCATCTTCGTCTATGACGTTGTCCAGATTGGCGTTACCATAAACTGCAAGTGTGTTTTCGTCCGCCCTGTGAAACGAATCCCAATCTGCAATAACGGGCGTGATGGCCACCGACAAGCATAACGCAACCAGGATCACCGAGTGTGATGATATATTTTTAATCATTTTTAACCACCTTAATCCCACCTATAGAAATTATATTCTTCCGCCATCTCCGTGTACAGTCCGTCCACGCCATAGAAGTGTTTCCAAATCTCGTTGCTCTCTTTTTCCACGTTCAGATCCTCGAACTTATCGGGGTAGAAGAGCTTTGCAAGATAATACACCGAGGCCATGTGTTGATCCAGTGGAGCATCACCCCAGTATCCGCCAATGGTTGAGTAAACCCTTCCGTTCTTTACAGCGTTTGTATTTTGTAAAACTGGATCTGAAAGCATCTCTTCAATCCACTCGGGGCTTGCCCACTGGATGACGATTACGTCGGGGTTCCATTTGATGATCTGTTCCTTTGAAACCTGCTGACCCCATGCTGCCCCTGGGACGCATAGACCACCTGCCAGTTCTATTTCAGGAGTGGTGCCACAGCTGGTGGTAAGGCTCTTGCTGCACCCACAAGCGAAGACGACTGGTTTATCTTCATCGGGAACTTTCGAAGTGATTTCAGCAATCTCATCGACCTTCTCCTTTGTGTAGGCTATAACATCCCTCGCCCTATCGTCTTTTCCCGTGATAGCTCCTATAATCCTGAGTTCATCAACGAACCAGAGACCCTTACCAATGTTAACGGCTATAGTGGGCACCTGGGTTTTGTCCGAAATCATATCAACATCGCCAAATCCGCCGCCTGATGAACAGGCGAATATGACATCAGGCTCTAATGATGCCGCCAATTCGACGTTGAAGTTCGTTTTTGATGGACCACCAGTATCAGGAAGTTCGTCCAGCTCGGGGGCAACATATGGCAACGCAGACCATTGATCTGGATGGCTGCATCCGACGATCTTGTCTTCGGCGCCAAGCTGCATCAGAGTGTGTATGGAACCATAACCCGTCGCTACAATTCTCTTTACGGGCATGGGCACGGTCACAGTACGATTGTCCATATCCAGGATGACAAGGTAATCCTCCTCACCAGCTATGATCAGTTCGATTTGGGCGATGTCATCCTCATCGATCCGGCCATCGTAGTTGGCATCAGCAAATGCAGTCTCATCTTTTGTCCCGTCGATGATCCCTCGAACGTATTCTACGTCCCTTTCGTCTATGATATCATCCAAATTGGCATTCCCATAAACTGTAAGCGTATCACCCCAAGCCCAGGCAAATTCTGTATAACCCGCGGCATCAGTTGGCATGATAACTAGAAAAAAACATAGCGCAAATATCGAGACATAGCTCCCTTTAGAATCCATCTTATTCCATCCAAATTGCTTTAAATCAATTTTGGTTTAATCGCATCTATAAATGGTTTTTGGCCAAATTATAATATTATGCATAAGTTCTGTACTTTCCAACTTTTAGCTTTATTTATAATATATTTTGATTAATTCAAATCTCAAACGCGATTTTAAAATTTAAAGTTTTTATACTTGGATTGATTTTACTCGTATGGGAGTAGAATGATCAAAATAGTAAAGGTACCATTACAATTAGAGCCGTTCTTGAAAAAATTTGAGGATCTCTTTACCAAACCGAGCTATTGCTCATTTCGAGACCTATGCGGGGCTCTGAGCGTATGTGATAAATCCAAGACTGTCGCCAACCTATGTGATACTATGGCGGATTGCAGTAAAGGTAAAAAGGCACGTTCTTCATATAATTGGTTTTTAAGCGATGCTAACTGGGATGAGAATGAGGTCGCGCAGCGTAAAGTGGATCTTTTCATCGATAAATTATGTTTAAAAATAATGATAAAATATTGCTAATAATTGATGATACATATAACGAAAAGAATGGAATCCAAACGGATGGTGTTGGTAGATTTTACGATCATAGTAAAGAATCCTACATTTGGGGTAACAATTTTGTTACCTCTGTAATCCAGTCAAAAGGATTATTCATTCCACATAAGGCTAAGATGTACTTCAAAAATAGCGATGAAGTGTGAATTTCAGGACAAAGCTGGAAATTGCCTTTGATGAGATAATTGAACCATTGAAGGTCCCAAAAGGGATGAACCTCTGTATAGTTTTCGATAGCTGGTGGTCATCCGAAGACTTAATTAATAAATGCATAAATTTAGGGCACAGCGTAGTGTGCCAAATTAAATCCGATAGAAAAGTTGGGATAAATAACATCATGAAATTCCAAGTTAAGGAAATGGCAAACCAAATTGATGCAAAGCATTTCACCAAGACAATTATCAATGTCCGGGGAAAGAAAAAGACCTATTACATATTTGAAAAAAATGTTATAATTGATCGCATCGGAGAGGTCAAACTTGTTATCTCTAAAAGAAAGAGAGATGGGGGAACAAAGTATATCATAAGCACCGACAAATCCCTTTCTTCGAAAGAAGTCATATCTATTTACGAGGATAGATGGGATATCGAAACAGCCCACCGAGAAACAAATCAAAATTGGGGTTCAAAGATTATCAATTAAGGGATAAAACTCCATTGAGAGATTTATCCAACTTGTCTTTTTCAGTATGGGCTGCAATTCTCTTCTGGGAAATAGACAACCCATCAGCAAAAGACGGCTCAAATCCAAGAACAATGGGCGAGATGATCGATCAAGTAAAAATGCAGGCACTTGGAGAAACATTTGAATACATCATGATATATTTTAATTTGCCTGTGCCGAAAGGTGGACTACTTCATGTGCTTAAAGGTCTAGGATTGAAAATTTAAAGAAGCGAATAATTCGAATAATAAAAAATTAGGAGAAACTTGGAAAGTACAGATAAGTTCTATACTTTCCAACTTTTAGCCTGTAGTTTCCAAGTTCTTGATTTTGCATACACAATGCAGTAAAAAGGTAAAACAAATGTAATTAAATAGCAAGGTATTAGCACAGAAAGGATGTCTATCGATAGTTAATTATGTAAGAATTGGATTCAGTTTATAAAGTTGGTGGTTGAAATGAAAAACTTGGAAAGTACAGAATCCTTAACCGAAGACGTATGAAAGGAACTCTATGAATCGCTGAACACGCCCTTAGAATGCGATCCTCCGCCAGAGGTGAGAATAAATATCTGGCAATCAGCACGAGAAGTGCTGCAGCATTGGATCGACAGAGAGTACTTGGAAGTGAAGGTCCAAAAATTCATCCGCAAAATCTGCAATGGCTTTGACTACTGGCTCACGTTCGTTCTAAATCCAGGCGTGGAGCCGACAAATAATAGAGCAGAGAGAGCTTTGCGGCCACATGTTGTGCTAAGAAAAATCTTGGGAACTTTGAGAAATAGCAAGGGAACTGCTATCCACGAGCTGATCATGACGGCGCTGACAACATGGGGACAGAGAGGGTTGGATTGCCTCCAAATGCTAACCATGAGACTGGCCAGCTAAACACGTACGTTATTTCTATTGCAAATCGGTTTGAAGCTAACGGATTTCGACCACAGAGAGCAGGAAGAGCATAAAGGAACAAAGGCACAGTGAGAAGGGAGATGGCCTCCTCAGGCTCGCCTGCAGAGGAGAGCGAAGAGCCAAAAAATGGTATCTAGCCTCTTCGCGGTTATCCAACAACTGCGAAGAGCAGTGTTGTCACGAGGATCAGGGCCGGGAATACAGAGAGGGTGGCTGTGAGCCCGAAGTGGTCGGCAATTACTCCTGAGACAGAGACGCCAATGCCCCCGGCACCCATTGCAATACCCATGAAGAGGCCCGAGATCAGGCCGATCCTGCTGGGCATGAGCTCATGAGCCATGGCGATCGTCACCGAGAACGAGGCCCAGAGGAAAAATCCAAAGCTGAGCATTGCTGCAATTTGAAGCGAACCCTGCGTGAGGAGAATGGCGGCAAAGGCCGGGATGGAGAAGAAGGTAGTCGCGACAGATATCGGTTTTCTGCCCATGCGGTCGGAGAGGTAGCCTCCAGTGAGCTGGCCGGCAACGCCAGCCAGGAGCATGGCGCTGATGAGGAAGGTGGCCTCGATCAACGGATATCCGCTCAAGACGAGATAGGTGGGCAGAAAGGTCATCGCTCCGAAGGTGACCCAGGAGCGAAGGATCGAACCGGCAAAGAGGAGGAGCACAGGCATCCAGCTCTCGCTTCCACTGGACTCTGCCTGCCGCCCTGCCACCGGGCAGATGTCCGGAATCGGCCGGACGGCGAGGAGAAGGGCAGCGAGCAGAGCAGGTATCAGAAGCCAGGTCACAGCGGAGAGGCCGCCGGTGGTTATCACAATGCCGCCCAGGATCGGCCCAAGCGCCTGACCGAGGTTGCCGCCCACGATAAAGAACGATGTGAGGCGGCCCCGGTTGCTGGATACTGCAATCGCCGCCACCTTGCAGAGAGCACCGGGATGAAAGGTGGCAGCGCCCACAGCGGCAATTGCAATGGAGCAGAGCATGATCAGGTAATGATCTGATAACAGCCCCAGAAATGCAATCCCGCTGCCGGAGAGAAGGACGGAGAGGGCCACGCTGACCCGAAATCCTCGCCTGTCAGCGAGGCTGCCGAAGATCGGCTGGAGGGCAGAGGAGATCAGGCTGTGCATTACCGGCAGGAGAGCGGCCTGAGAATAGCTGTACCCGAGAGTGGTGATGAGAAGCGGCTGGAGTGCCATCAGCACCGGGGCATAGATATCGTTGATGAGGTGTGCCAGGGTAAGCTGGGTGATCTCCCGTACCCGTGACGGAGGCCGAGCCTCCTGATCGCGGGGCAAGGATATGCTCAGGCTCATGCGGACGGCTTTTGCATGCCCTTATATGAGGTTAACTCCTGAAGACGCTCGCTGAAGAGAGATTCAAGAGCTGAATATATCCAGCCAGAAGATATCAAAGCCTGGAGGCTCGGCTCAGAGAGAGGGCTTCAGAGAGGGGGCTTCGGAGAGGGGGCTTCGGAGAGAGGGCTGATTAGGATGAATCGAGCAGCAAATTGAAATATATTCTCGGCATAGGCCTGTTGTGGAAGGAAATATCTTCATCGCCCTGGCTTTGACCCTGCTCGCTGGCCTGGCCACAGGTATCGGGAGCCTGATCTCATATTTCATCCCCGAGCCCAACATGCGCTACCTATCACTGAGCCTGGGCTTTGCCGCCGGAGTGATGATCTATGTGGGCTTTGTGGATCTCTTCTGCAGCTCAAAGCTGGTCTTGGGCTTCGGGTATGCCAATCTCTTCTTCCTGATAGGCCTTGCATTGATCTATCTGCTCGACCATCTCGTTCCTCACATCCATATTGACGGCCAGGTGGACTCCCACTGCGATAGGCTCTATCGCACCGGGATTATGACCACCATCGGCATCGCCATTCATAACCTCCCCGAGGGTATGACTGTGGCCCTGGTCTCCCTGGCCGATCTGCGCCTGGGAGTGCCAGTGGCCATCGCCATCGCCATCCACAACATCCCCGAGGGGCTGGCCTGCAGCATCCCCCTTTACTGCGCCACATCCGACAGGAGGAAATCCTGCCTTATCTCCTTTGCCGCCGGAATGACTGAGCCCCTGGGAGCAATCCTGGCCATATTGATCCTCTATCCATTCTTAAATGAATGGCTCGTTGCTGCTGCCACTGCCCTGGTGGCGGGAATCATGATCTTCCTCAGCTTTGACGAGCTCATCCCCATAGCAAACCGTTATGGGGGCGAGCATGTCACAAACATAGGCCTTATCGGCGGGTTTTTGGTGATGATGATAGGGTTGACATTGATGGAGTCTCTCTAAAGAGCGCCAGTATGGCATACAGGAGGTTGAAAGCATAGCTGAAAATCCGTTGATCCCCGTGAAGTCCAGTGGTGCGAAGGCGCGCTCAGCCTTCGATTCCCGCTCCAATCCCCCATCCGCTCCTCCCTCTATTCCCACCTTAAGCTCTTCCTCTAATCCTCCCTCCGTCCTGAGGGTGGCCTTCTACTCCCTGCTCTTCAACCTGTCACTGGTGGTAGTAAAGCTCGTCTTATCCTCTCTATCCGGCAGCCTGGCCCTGCGAGCCGATGCTGTTCACTCCACAGTGGATGTTCTGGCCTCACTGGCCCTCATCCTGGGGGTGAAGATCTCTGAGAGGAAGAGCGAGAGCTTTCCCCTGGGGCTTTATAAGGTGGAGAACCTGGCATCCATCGTCATCTCCTTCCTGTTATTCCTCACTGCTTATGAGATCATCATAGAGGCGGTGCGAGGGGATGCTGTGCTCATCAGCTATCAGGGGTGGGTTCTTTATGCTGTGGCAGCTATAATCCCCCTGCCCTATCTATTCGGCAGCTTTCAGATCAAGGTGGGGGAGAGGACCGGCTCGCCCAGCCTGATAGCAGATGGCGTGCAGCATAAGGCCGATGTCCTCACCTCCTCCCTGGTCTTCCTCGCTCTGATCGCCCAGAGCGTCTCCCTTCCTTTGGACAGGATTGCGGCAGTGATCATAGCACTGGTGATCGTCAAGGAGGGCTGGAAGATACTGGTCTCCGGCATGCGCGTCCTCCTGGATGCCTCTGTGGACGCAGCAACACTGGAGGAGATCCGCACTCAGATCATGGAGGCTCCAGAGGTCGTATCCATCAGTGAACTGGTGGCCAGGAACTCCGGGCGGTATCTCTTTGTACAGGCCAGCTTGACCCTGAGGGTGGCCGATCTGAAGAGGGCCCATCAGGTTAGCGAGAGGATCGAGTCCAGGATCAAAAGAGAGATTCCTCAGGTGGACCGGGTGCAGATTCATTATGAGCCCATTGTGGAGAGTCGGCGCAGATACACTACTCCTCTGGCCGATATGCGAGGCACACTGGGCAAGCACTTCGGCGAATCCCCCTATTTCGCCCTGGTGGAGATAGATTTCGAGGAGATGAGGCTTCTCCGCCAGGAGATAGTGGCCAACCCCCATAAAGATCTGATCAAGGGCAAGGGCCTGAAGGTCGCCCAGTTTCTCCTGGGCTTCAAGCCTGATGTGGTCTTCTCTTCAGAGCGCCTGGAGGGCAAGGGGCCGGGCTATGTCTTTGCCGAAGCTGGAGTGGAGACGCTGCAGACAGATGCCAGGACCCTGGAGGAGCTGGTGGACAGTCTGCTACAGGCAGAAGGGAGTACAAACCTTTAAATACAATATCGCATATAAGCGCAATTACTCTTTACCCTTATCGGCATTTGTCGTCGACATCTGCTGGTGGAGCAGGACAGTCCGAATTAGAGCATGATGTGTTTGAAAAATTCAGAATCTGTGAGGTTTAATGAAGGTATGTGTTACTGCAGGGGCATCAGGGCTTGATGCTCCTATGGATCCCAGGTTTGGGCGCAGCCCCTTTTTTGTGATCGTAGATACAGAGAGCATGAGCGAGAACTCCATCGCCAACACCAACGTCGATGCAGCCAGTGGCGCTGGCATACAGGCGGCACAGGATATAGCCAGAGAGGGGGCCAGTGCCCTGATCACTGGAAATGTCGGCCCCAATGCTATGCAGACCCTAACCTCAGCCAATATCGATGTCTATCAGTACCAGGGCGCAGGTAGCGTCAGAGAGGTGGTGGAGAAGTTCAAGCGAGGCGAGCTTGTCAAGATCACTGGTGCATCCGTGCCGGGCCATACCGGCATGGGCCCAGGTGGTCAGGGCATGGGACGTGGTGGCGGTCAGGGAGCGGGCAGAGGAAGAGGAGGCGGAGGAAGAGGTCGGGGCGGCGGCGGCCAGGGCATGGGACGAGGCGGCGGTCAGGGAGGCCAATTCTGATGAAGATCTGCGTTCCCACCATGGGCAATGCCGGCCTGGGCGAGGCCATCTGCCAGCATTTCGGACGGGCGCCCACCTTCACAGTGGTGGACCTGAACAGCGATGAGATCCGCATCCTGCCCAATGTCTCTGAGCATATGGGGGGGAAGGGCCTTCCCACAGAGACCATCTTTGCAGAGGGCGTCCAGGTGCTGATTGTAGGCGGCCTGGGCCCCAAGGCGGTCATGGCCTTCAGCCAGGCGGGCATAGATGTCTTCGTGGGGGCTACGGGTACAGTCAAGGATGCCATCGATGACTGGCATGAGGATCTGCTGAGCCGCGCCAGCCAGGAGAATGCCTGCCAAGAGCACAGACATTAGCCTTTGCATGGGGAGCTGTAATTGAAGCTATCCATAGCCAGCGGCAAGGGCGGTACTGGCAAGACCCTGGTTGCTACCTCTCTTGCCGCCTCCCTTCATTCCCAGAGGGGACGGGGGATCACAATCGCTGATTGCGATGTTGAGGAGCCCAATGCCTACCTTTTCTTTCCGGACAGGATCCTTCTGGAGGAGGAGAGCTGCCAGGTTGTTGTGCCGGTGGTAGATGAGGAGAAGTGCACCCATTGTGGCAAATGCAGCAAGGTCTGCAATTATCATGCCCTGGCTGTGCTTCCCCAGACGGTTCTGATATTCCCCCAGCTCTGCCACGGCTGCGGAGCCTGCAGCATCGTCTGTCCTGAGAAGGCCATAAGCGAGAGCAGTCGCTCCATAGGGGAGATATTTCATGCCCGTTCAGAGGGAATGGATATCGTCTGGGCCAAGCTGGCTCTGGGCGAGGCCAGGACCACCCCCCTCATCAAAGCAGTGAAGGATAGGGCTCAGAGCGATACGGTGATCGTCGATTGCCCTCCGGGCACCTCCTGCTCCCTGGTGGAGTCGGTGCGGGGAAGTGACTTCTGCCTGTTGGTCACCGAGCCCACCCCCTTCGGCCTGTACGACCTGGATATCGCCTTACGGGTGCTGGATAAGATGGGAATTCCTCAAGCTGTTCTGGTCAACAAGAGTGGTGTGGGCGACCGGAAGCTCTACCAGTACCTGATGGAGAGGAAGATCCCCCTCTTGATGGAGATCCCTCTGGACCGCAGGATCGCTGAGATCTACTCCCGGGGAGAGATATTCGTCTTGCAGATGCCGGAATGGAAGGAGAGGTTCCTTGAACTGGCAAAGAGAATTGAGGAGATGATATCATGAAGCAGGTCGCCATAGTGAGCGGTAAGGGCGGGACCGGCAAGACCTCGATCATCGCCTCACTGGCGGCTCTTGCTCAGGGAAAGGCGGTCTTTGCCGACTGTGATGTGGACGCCCCTGATCTGCACCTCCTCCTCCAGCCCAAGATCCTGGAAAGGCGGGAGTTCTATGGCATCAAGAGGGCATTCATAGATGAAGAGAAGTGCATCCAGTGCGGGATCTGCCAGGATGCCTGCCGCTTCGATGCCATCAGAGATTTCCAGGTAGAGACCTCCCTTTGCGAGGGCTGTGGGGTATGCCATCTGGTCTGCCCTGAGGGGGCAGTCGAGATGAGGGACGTCCAGGCCGGGGAGGCTTACATCTCCCAGACCAGGTTCGGCCCCATGGTCCACGCCGAGCTATATCCAGGAGAGGAGGCATCGGGGATGCTGGTGGCCATGGTAAGGGAGATGGCCCGCGATCTGGCTGAAGAGAAGAAGCTGAATCTGATCCTCATAGATGCCTCTCCTGGCATAGGCTGTCCGGTGATAGCATCATTGACTGGAGTCGATCTGGCGCTGGTGGTGGCTGAACCCACTGTCACTGGAGAGCATGATCTGCTCCGGCTCTTGGACGTGGCCGGCCACTTCGGCATAAGGACCACAGTCTGCATCAACAAGTACGATCTCAACATCAAGGCGGCAGAGCAGATCGAGGAGCTCTGCCAGAGGAGAGGGGTGGAGATCATCGGAAGGCTGCCTTACCATACCTCGGTCATAGATGCCATGGTCAGGGCCCAGGCGGTGGTGGAGATCGGAGGGCCGGTGGCAGAGGCGATCGAAGAGATGTGGAAAGATCTGGAGGGTATATTTAGAATCTCCCTCCGGGCGAATTTTTTTTATTCTGGAGATGATGTATATGAATTGGGGGTTTTGAAAAAATGTCAGCTAAAAAATCTTTGGCTCGCAGGTCACTGATGGTCTGTTTAGCGACCTGTCTGATGGCCTGCTTTATGACCTGCCTCTTTGTGTCGGCTCAGGGATACGATCCGTTGGGAAGCGAGATCTTTCTCCTCCCCGGCGAGCAAAGGGCCATCGGCGGTCAGGATAGTGTGAAGAGGATCATCGATCCTTATGCCGATCCTTTGGGCATTGAGCCCTTGATGAGGCCGATCGATCCACAGCACTCTGCGGAATACCTGGATGTGATCAGCGGTCGGGATCATGCCGGCCCCTTTGCGATAATCGCTCTGAATCTGCGAGGCAACTGGAGGATGTCGATGTATGGCAGCATGCCGGGCACAATAGATCTGCTGCTGGCGCAGAATAAGGATGCCGTCTTTGGCAGGGGCATACTCACCTCTGCTGGCACGACAAAGGAGCTGTCCGCCAGCGGCTGGACGGTGAAGGATGTGCTCTATTTAGACCTGGTGGATCTGCAGAATATGATGCTCTTCCGGTGCACTCTGACTATGAGCGAAAGCAGCCTCTCCGGCAGCTTCAGCGCCTATGATGCCATGGGCGGAAGCTGGTCGGGACCAATGCAGGGAAGCCGCCTGACATAGATCAAAGGCGATCAGAGAGAACGGTCTGATAATTTAAACTGAGAATGCACGAAGAGAGTGCAAACTGAGAATGTACGAAGAGAGTGCAAACTGAGAATATGAGCGGAGAGTGAAAGCAAAGAGATGGGATTGAATCATCTCATCTCTCTTGTCACTTAATTCTCTCTCTCTTTGGCCTTCTCAGGTAGAAGACATTCCCCTGGTATTCAATGCGAAGGAGCTCCTTCCTCTCCACCAGATCTTCTATGATAGCCCAGCCGCCGGCGGATTTATCCAAAAATCCTCTTAAGGCGGCCTCTCTCATGGGATGAACGGAGGCGATCGCCAGGATATCCTCTCTTGTATCTCCAGTGAGGTCAAAGCTGTCTCCCTCGTATCCAGCCAGAAGCTCGACCCTCTTCACTCTCTGGTCGAATATCTGATAAGCCTGGCACAGCCTCTCCGGGGATGGCATCTGAACCCACGATTCTGCTGGGGGGCGGATGGGAGCTGAGACGTAGGATACATCGGGATCGATCCCCTCCAGGAACTCTCCTATGGCCTGGAGGCTGGCCTGGTCATCGTTTATTCCCGCCAAGAGCATGCTCTCTGTGGCCAGCACCCCTTCATAATCCCGGGCGAAATCTCGAATCCCTTCAAGTATGGTCTCAAGCCTGAGGCTGCTGTGGGGCCGGTCGATCCGCCGCCAGGTGCTCTCCTGGAGAGAATCCACCTTGACTGAGACCCAGTCCGCCTTGAATAGATCCTCTCTGACCCCTTCATTCCAGATCAGGGAGGCGTTGCTTATCACTGCCATCTTGATTCCCAGGGATCTCAGCCGTTCGATCTCCTCTCCCAGGTTGATGTCCAGTGTGGGCTCGCCATCAGGGACAAATGTCAAGTAGTCGATGCTCAGCCCCTGGCTCTTTGCCATTGCCACCTTCTCTGCCACCTCTGAGAAGATCTGCTGAGGGGGGTAGTAGGGGCGGCGCTCAGCCGACATCTGTACAGTCCTGCCCACCTGGCAGTAGGCACAGGAATAGCTGCAGATCTTGGCTGGTATGTTGTTGATCCCCAGTGACCTTCCCAGCCTGCGGGAGGGCACAGGGCCAAAGGCTATCAACCCTCTCACCTCATCGCCTCATCGCCTCGCCACCGATCTGAGACTCAGCCCGTCATCAGACCTAGACCTACAGCTCAATTGTCTCCCCCACTGTCAGGGGCTGGCAGCTCTCCCCCAATACCTCCTGCAGCCGGGAGAGGGCCTTCTGGCCGGTGCAGTGACCAGGCCGGACCACCGCCGGGCCCAAATCGAGCAAGGCGCGGGCTGTGGAGTCTATGCGCTTATTGTCTGCGCCCATGAGGTGGAATCCGCCTACCACTGCATACAGACTCTCCTCTCCTGTAATCCTCTGGGCATATCTTATGGTGTTGATGATGCCGCTGTGGGCACAGCCGCTGATCACAATCAGCCCCTTTCCTGGCAGATGTACAGCCAATGATTGATCATCAGGAATGAGATCAGGAGTGTATTGCTCATTTTTCACCGTCCAGAATCCCTCCACCGTCTCGAAGACCTCCATGCGCGGCACCTCTCCTGTGGTCATAACCCCCGGAGCTAAGGTTGCCGGGCCGCGGCAGGGGAGCATTACCGCCCCCGCAGCCTCCAGCTGATCGCGGGTGAAGGGAGCGCCTATGTACTTGAGATAGGGCCGGAGCTTCAATTTGGGGGAGAAGATCTCGGGATGGGCGATGAGCGGCACGGGAGCAGTCCTCTCCTGCAGGATGCCCATCAGGCCGCCGGTGTGATCATAGTGGCCGTGGCTGAGGCAGATCAGACCGATCTCTTCCAGATCTATATTCAGAGCATCGGCATTATGGAGCATCACCTCCGGGGTGGCACCCGTGTCCCAGAGCAGCTTCATGCTCTCTGATTCCAGGCTCATATCCAGCAGGATGGATAGGCCGTGCTGGGCCTGTAGCTGATCATTCTCAAGGGATGCAGAGTTCTCGACCACAATGGTCAGACTGAGGTTCTGGAGCATGTATTGATATATGATTGCTGAGGGCTTAAGGATGACGCGCCAGGGGTTACCTCATCTCCGTTTGCTCTTTTTTCCGGTACGGCATCCATCTGCGAGCTGATCATTCCGTCTGCGGCCCGAAGACAAAGGCCACCTCCTCCCAGGCCTTATCCAGCAGCTTTTCGTAGTACCGGGCGTCATACTCTGCTGCCTCTTCCACCAGATCGACCTCCCAGCGTCTGGCATCAGCCACCACATATCCCACCTCCATTCCTGGTGCAGGACGCCGGCCGGCGCTCTTCAGGGCCTGGAGGGCAGAGGCCTCAGCACAGCGGCGGCTGTAACTGGTCCTGCTCAGCCGGCGGCGCACGGCCAGCTCCCGGAGATCGACCCTGGCGTCCATAAGGCCCTGCCGGTACCCTCTGTGCACCTCCTCCGCCTCGGGCCTCAAGAGGTGTAGCTCCTCCCTCCTCTCTGCCCGGGCCAGAAGGCCGAGCAGATCCATCTGCATCCTTTTCACATAATGCGGGGTATCACCCCTCCGGGCGGCAACTCCCCGCGCCTTCATCTCTCCATTATCCAGCCGGCCGAAGTAACGGGTGTAAGAGCCCCAGCCATCGGCCATGGGGAGGAAGGCTATCCAGTCAAAGCTGTCGACCTCAGTGAGAATGCCGGTCATCTGCTCTACTGCCCTCTGGTAGTTCGATATGGACCCGCCCCGGACCCAGAGGCAGTCCACAATGCCGTGCAGTACCTCGAAGTCCATATCCTCTGCCAGCTCCTTGATGTCCATGAGCAGATCGCGGGAGATGGCGGTGATCCTCTCGTGCACCTGGATCTGGCCGAACTTGGCATTCCTGTAGCCGGTGTAGCCAAAGCAGGTCACGAGCATCCACTTCAGCACCGAGTCGATTCCTCTGTACTCGGGGTCGGTCTTCTTCCGCTTCTTGGTCTCAATCCGGAGGTTGAGCAGAGAGGAGATCACTGTGGCGAGAAAGCCCCTCACCTCCGGATGCTCCAGGCTCTCCGGGGAGAGGTTGTACTTCACAATGATGGAGGGGTATAAAGATGTAAAATCGATCTGATAGACCCGTTCGTAAATCCCGGGCTGGGGCTGGAACATCATCCCTCCCCGGTCGCAGGCTCTCAGATCGGTGATCTTTCTTGTGCTCTCTGCATCGCTCTTCCGGAAGGGGACGGCCACTCCTCTTCGGAGGGCCTCAAAGACCTCATAGCTGGAGATCAGAGTGCCTGGGGTGAAGCGGGAGGTGAGGTTTGGGGAGAGGCCGGTGAGGCGGGAGGCCATCAGCACCCCCTTCAGCCCCCCCTCTCGATAGACGAAGCTCCTGGCGGTATCTATGAGCACCCGCCCCTCGGGGATGAGGGCGCCCTCCTTGTGATTGGCCCGGCCGTAGCTCCAGTAGGATTTGGGGGCTATTGATTTGAACCAGCCGCTGCGGCTGAAGGCCGGCTCGATGCCATACCTCTCCGCCTTGCGGAGCATTGCCGGGACCCAGTTGTCGGCATAGGGAAAGAGGATCAGGTCCGGGTTGTAGGAGCGGATCAGCTCCATCAGGTCGGCGATGACCCTCCTCTCCGGTCCATCTAGCCTCCTCTCTTTGCCCCTGCAGATCTGAATGGAGGTGATCTCCGCCCCGGGCAGGAGGGGGCTGCTCCCCGTTCCTTCTGCATCTTCTGCTCTTCTCGCTCCTCCTCCTCCCGTTCCTCCTGCTCTTTCTGCCCCTTTCACCTTTGCTGATTTTACCTCTATTTGCAGAGAGGTCAGGGGAATGGGGAAATCGGGAGAGAAGCGGGACTCATCCTTCTCTCCGCAGGGGAAGAGATCGTGCTTGGCCATATACCACTGGTCATGCCTGACGTCCACATTGTAAAGCTGAGCGGAGTAGCGGGTCTGGATCTCGATCTTCTCTGCCACCTTGCGGCCGGCGAAGATCCTGTAGCCCTCTAAAGGGCCGAAGATGGTCCTGAAAGTGCCCTCCTCCACCCGGTAGAGGTCCTCCAATGCCGCCAGCATCTCCCTGTGGGCGGGAGGATCTCTCAGGTGCATATAAAATGAATGGGGAAAGGGAGCGCTGACCTTTACCGGGCCGTTCTCTCTGCCCCATAACTCCACTGAGCCCTTATAATATGAGTCGAAGATCCACATCGCTGCTCCGAGAGATGCCCGGTGCCGTCTGCACAGGGATCGCTGGAACGATCCGGCGGGCGAGGTGATAAGGGCGAGGGGAGCGGAGAGCGAATGTGTTTGAATGGGTCGAGATTATTGATCAGACATATTGACCAGACATATTGATCAGATACATTGGCCAGACATATTGACCAGACATATTGATCAGATATATCTATCAGATATATTTATCAGACACATTGATCAGACACATTGATCAGACACATTGATCAGACACATTGATCAGACACATTGATCAGACACATTGATCAGACACATTGATCAGATATACTTATATGGCATAATGGCCAGGTATCCAAGGTCAGTTATCGGGGATCAGATGGATTTCTCCCAACCCTGGCCGAGGTCTATTAGAGGCCGGATCTCAGTCAGATCAAAGGTGACCATCACCTGGACCATCTCTGCTGCCTGCTCGCCCACGACCCTGGCCATTTGACTCTTGTAGCCCTCCAGCTGGGGCCCGGATGTGGCATAATCCCTCATCCGCAGATAGACTCGGATCCCCTTCCAATCAAGGATCTCAGCATGGGGCTCCATGATAATGTAGACTGCATTTGGGTTCTCCTGCAGATTGGCGAAGGTGCGGCCGCGGGCAAAGGCCGCGATAACCGTCTTCTCATCGATCATCTGCAGCGAGCCCATTACTGCCACGTCTACTATTCCATCCTTGTTTGCAGTGCCAAGAGCACCAAGCCTGGGCTGCCGGTTGAAGTATTCCATCAATTTAGCTGACATTCCAAAACCTCTTCACATAGATATCTCCTCATCAAACGGATATATATGCTCTCGTGGGCGATAGCGATATTAAACCCTCAAAGAGCTTAATGTAGCGAGCCAATCTCTTCATCAGCAGATATTCCCACCTATGGGGTGATAAGATGCAAGAATCTTATCCAGGAGCTGAAAGGCCCATGGGTCGATCCACAGGTTGGCGTCTGCGCCGCCAAGATGCTGTTCCCCGACGGGTGGATCAATTCTGCCGGGATATGCATCTCTCGCAGCGGAGCGGCCTGAGACCGGGGAATGTTTGAGCCAGATCAGGGGCAGTACGACTCCATGGAAGAGGTACTTGGAGCCTGTGCGGCCCTCTACTGGAAAAGGATGCTGGATGAGATCGGCCTCTTCGATGAGGACTTCTCTCTATCTGGAAGATGTAGACCTGGCCATGCGGCTCCGTCTGGCTGGCTGGAAGTGCTTATATGTGCCCCGGGCTGAGGTCGTTCACCATCACGGAAAGACTGCCGGAGTGGTCAAGGACCTGGCGGTCTACTATGACAACCGGAATATTGTCTGGTATCCGATCTATCCGGTCAAGGATTTTTCTGTCATGCTCTATATCACGGTCGTGAATCTACAATCGGCTGTTATTTATATAACCTATTCCTATATGCTACATGGGGTGTAGCAAAATGGGCAAAAGAGGTCCAAAGCCTCGATTCTTGGATGTAGCATGCCCGAATGAGCAGTGCAATCTATTTGGAATTGCTGGGAAAGGAAACGTCACTGTGTACGGAACTTACAAGATAAGCTCCGGCAAGGTCAGGAAATATATTTGCCACACATGTGGTACCAGATTCTGTGATAGAACTAACACTGCATTCTATGACACAAGAACAAACGAAGAAAAGATCAAGCTGGCTCTAAAAATGGCCATGCGTGGAATGAGTGTCTTAGGAATAGCTGAGATCCTTGAGTCAAAACCATCTACTGTAAGCACTTGGATCTCGAAAGCAGCAAAGCATAGTGAAAAAGTCAATGAAGTTGTCTTGAAGGATGTAGAGACCCCAAAGGTAGAGATGGACGAGGCATGGACTTTTGTGGGGAAAAAACACTACCCAGAGAAGGTGAATACGAAGATAAAGGAACTTGGATCTGGATAAGCATGGCTGCAAATTGCAGGTTGGTGCTTTCACATGTTATCGGTGAGCGATCTCAGGAAAATGCAGATCAGCTCGTTTCAAATACTGCCAAAAGACTCAGATCAATGCCGCTCTTTGTGACAGATGGATTAAGACTATATGCAGCAGCTCTTCGAAAGCAATATGGAAAACTACAGCCGTTCGCACCAACAGGCAAGCGAGGGCGACCTCGAAGTCCTAAATTAATCGTAGATGAACTATTACAATATGCTCAAGTCATTAAAATGAGGGTCAACGGTAGACTAAAAAAGTGGTCAAGAGAATCATATTTGGCAAAGATATAGACCACAAAATGATATCTACCAGCTACATTGAACGGCAAAACCTGACATGCAGACAAGATAATAACCGCATATCAAGGAAAACCATAGGTTTCTCTAAGGAGACTGCAGAATTGAATAACCAAATGACCCTATATTTCGCGCACTTCAACTACTGCCGAAAGCATCGTGCTCTAAAATATAGAAATGAGATGGGCATAACGAAGTTCAATAGTCCCGCGAAGCAAGCTGGCTTAATCGATCATGTCTGGAGCTTGCAGGAACTCTTGACTTTTCCATATTACAAAACTCAAACCCATTAGAGGCTCACGACCCTATATCACCTCCCTGCCGTTTATCCTGGCCAGAAACCTGGCCACAATACCCTATTATGCTCTGCGCGGCCAGGGAAGGGTCATCCTTAAATCGAAGATAGACGTGATGAAGGGTCTGCCAAGAATGCTGAAGAAGAGAAGAGATGTGGTGCGCCGGTATTCCGGGGATGAGATCAGCAGATTTATTTGTTGCTGGGCAGAGATCAAGAGGCACTAGAGATGTGGTTTGCGGAGTATAGGGAGCTAATAAAAATCCTCACCATAAGTGATCTGAAGGTGAAGTACCAGAGTTCGGTTC
Organism: Methanothrix sp.; assembly: GCF_016706325.1. Classification (NCBI taxonomy): domain Archaea; kingdom Methanobacteriati; phylum Methanobacteriota; class Methanomicrobia; order Methanotrichales; family Methanotrichaceae; genus Methanothrix; species Methanothrix sp. Next base: position 1,405,794 of record NZ_JADJJX010000001.1, read on the forward strand.
TGGGATTTGCCTGGTCTATGCTAAATCCCCTTCTGCTAATGCTAATCCTCTATGCAGTATTCTCCAATGCATTCCGGGCGGCAGAGGATCAATTTGCACTTTATCTTCTGATAGGGGTGATAAGCTGGCGCTTTTTTGCCAATGGAACCACATCGGCGATGAACGTCATTGTGAGCAACTCGAGCCTGGTGACCAAGATCTTCATCCCCAGAGAGGGGCTGGTGCTTAGCGCGACTCTGTCTGCTTTCATAAGCTCGTTGATGGAGTTTTTGGTGCTAATCCCTTTTCTCATTGTGCTTGGCGCAGGATTATCACCGTACATACCTTTATTCCTCATAATTCATGCTATTTACTTCCTTATAGTCTATGGAGTAAGTCTGATCCTTGCAGCTCTCTATGTCTATTATCGAGATCTCACTCAGATATGGAATGTGATTATCCAGATGGGATTTTTCCTCTCTCCAATTGTATATCCTTTATCGGCAGTTCCATCCGAATATATAGATTATTATATGCTAAATCCAATGACCGGAATAATTCAGATGTACCGTGAGATTCTGCTGTATCATCAAATACCACCTTTAGAATCAATTGTCTTCACCCTTTCAGCAGGGCTGTTCATCGCCATTATTGGTTCATACATATTTCGCCGGCTTGAACGCAGATTCGCGGAGGAGATCTGATTGGTACTCCAAGGACTCAGACGGTCTAAATCCGGAATAGACAAAATGAAACTCGGTCACAATGCCGTCGTTGTTGAGGGCCTTTCGAAGAGGTTCCGAATACCTCGAGAAAAGAAGCGTACGGTTTATGAAAACTTGATCGGCCTATTTCAGGGGAAGGCTGGCAACTATGAGGAGTTCTCCGCTCTTAATGATGTGAGCTTTTCCGTCAAGCGAGGAGAGACCTTTGGAGTGATCGGCCCGAATGGCTGCGGCAAAAGCACTCTCCTTAAGGTCCTGGCTGGCGTGCTATATCCGGATGATGGCTGGGTAATGATTAACGGGAAGATCGCGCCGTTTCTCGAGTTGGGTGTTGGATTCCAGCCAGAGCTTTCCGCCAGGGATAATGTCTACCTTTATGGTGCTATCATGGGGATGACTGGCAAGGAGGTGAGCCGCCGTTATGAGGAGATTATGGATTTTGCCGAGCTGAAACGCTTTGAGAATATGAAATTGCGCAACTTCTCATCGGGCATGTATGTGCGGCTGGCCTTTGCCACCGCGATCCATACTGATCCGGAGATTATGTTGGTGGACGAGGTCCTCTCTGTGGGCGATGAGGCCTTCCAGAAGAAGTGTGAGATAAAGATCGATGAGATCCGCAGGGATGGAAAAACCATACTGCTGGTATCACATGCTCTGGGCACAGTACGGCAGCTATGCAGCAGATCTCTGCTCTTGGGTAATGGGAAGATGATGGCAATTGGAGATACCGAAGAGGTCTTGAAAGAGTATGATCGGATGATGAATAATGCCAGAAAGGTAAATATATAATCCAAGCTTAGACGCACAGTCCATGATATGAAATTGAATAAGACGAAGATTCGCTATATTCTTCGTCAAAACCGCAAAGGGTATCCACAAAAAGAGATTGCGCAGAATGTCAAGGTCTCACAATGGAAGTCCTGCAGGTCATCAAAGAGTACAAAGGGACCGGGGAAGAACCTGTCTTGGGCGAAAGTGTTGGTCGCGCCCCCGCAGACCTTACCATCAGAGTGAAGTAGATGTCGTCATAGCAGCGCACACTCGCTACCGCTTCGGAGCGCAAATGCTGGAGACTGTGGTCCGGAAACAATTTAAGATCTGCATATCATTAGATGATAGGCGAAATAATTTCGGGATTCTACAAATTCCGCTAAAATCAGAAATTGGCTCTCAGAGTTAAGAGCTATATAAATAGTACCCCCGCGAGGAGACCGCTAAAGTCTCAAGCTGCAGCACTTTGGAGCTTATCAGATACTCTTTTTTCTCATTGTTCTTTAAATCTGTGAGCGTTCCATTGATGTCGCCGTAAGTGATCTCTTTTTTGGTCCAGAAGCTGGTTAAGGTTGAGAAATACCAATCTCGCTGATAATCCTCCCAGTCCATAATTATCGGATGATTATCGCTATCTGCATGTGCATTAAGGAATTGCCCAATTCCGTTCTCAGTATTATTTTTTTCAGAATAATATACAAATGTTTGATGGTAGGTGTAGGCAGAGGCGCAGATAGAGAAGATTATTAGTGCAAGAAAGAAGATCTCTTTGTGTCTTTTAGTTATCAGATACATACCTAATAGCGAGAAGAAGCCAGCGGCAACTGCAGGAAATGCCGCAAAATTTGGCGCTCTATTCATAAAAAATTTAATAAAAAATATTGAAATTATGTCCGCATTAAGTAGTGCGGGAAAACGGATGAAGAATATAGCTGAGAATATAGCGACAAATGCTGCAATCAATGCTAGGCTCCTTTTTTCCGGAGTTTCACGTATTTTATATAACGCCATCAAACCAAAAAGAAAAAAGGCCGGGATTATAGGGTCTATGTATCTGCTTATTAATACCCAGTTCCCCTCAGGGAATTCCTGGTTCATTCTATAAACGTATGTGGTCGTACTGGGGACGAGTACTATAAAGATCAGAAGAAAATAGATACTTGTGGATTTCAATGAAATCTTTCTTTGAGCGCTCATAGTTCTAAACCATTCTGCGAGGGACGAGGATATGCATATCTTATTGGTTGGCAAGAACAGGTGTAAGAAGAATATAGAAGATAAAACAATAAATATAAAGTAAGTAGTTATAATGATATATCCAATCTCATTTTGCAGCAGCACCAAATATGCTTTTAGATTGTCTGCATTGCTGAATAAGGCGGAATAGATTTGCATGTCTGTATTAGCGTGAGAATACATCCAGACGAGGTAATGATATCCATCCATTCTGTTTAGGATGATAGCACTTATGACTAGAAATAGGATCAAAAAGCCTGCAAAGTTTACTGGAGGTGAATTATATAATATTAATTTACTGTAGTCTTTTAGCTTTCCTGACGAAAGCAGAAAATAGCCTAAGGAGACAGCCATGCTGGCTACCATGAATATGCCGTTATGCCTTGTGAAAAAGAGCAGGGCGACTGATAGAATGGCTAGAAAGATCCAGTATGGCTTTTCAGTCTCATAGGCTTGTAGCAAAAACCAGATGCTGAATAAAAAGATGGGAATAAATAGGTTTTCTGTCATTATGAGAAATGTGTATAGTACAGACGAGGGAAGAGTTGCCACCAGCACAGCCCCCATTATCGCGAAGTCCTTGGCGCAATACTTGTTTAAGATAAAATAAGAAGGAAAGAGTATCAATGATGAGAGAAAACAGTTGATCAGAAGCATGCAGTGATATACTACGTTCATATCGCCGGAGGATAGATACGCTATGGATAGGAATAGCGGATATCCTGGCGATAATGCCGGATGCACTGACCCAAAGATATCTGCTGCCATCTTCGCGTATGCAACTTCATCGGGCATCATCCATGGCGAATGAAATCTAAGGGATAAGAATGCCTTGGCCAGGACCAGCAAACAAAAGGAACCGATCAATAGGGCATTCGTATTCTTCATTACGGCTTCATTGAGATTAAATAGCATATCAATGCTCCGATCCCTCTCATTGGTCGCTTAGTCCCGAGAGTATTTCGTGCCTGCTCAGGTCTCCCTTCATGTGAGTGATTCATATTTTGCATATTTTGCTTATAGCCCAAACAACCTGTTACCTATTGCGAAATACATCTCCAGACGCATCTTTCATCTGAATGCCTTTTCCAGTGTTTCCAGCCGCTCAAAATCCAGGCTTCCATGCGGCCTGTTATTATGCCATTCAACAAATGCCCAAAAGGAAAGGAATGCTTGCCGATGCGTTTGATATTCGGCAAACCGTCGTTCCAGTTTCCCGGTGGTCTAAGGGTGCTTCACCTTTACCAAGATTGGTTTTATGCTATGGCATTCGAGATGCTGCCTGAATCGCTATCCTATTTTCCATCGTCATGAACACGGTGCGCGCCAAATCTGCAAAGTGCATAAGCTTCGTCAATGATCTCTGCCTCTTTCTTGCCAAAAGGCTTCCTGGGACGGCCTATGCTCTCGCCGAGGATGGGCTCTCGCCCTCCTTCTGTATAGCCTTTCTAGATTTGCTGTACCCGCTTACGCGAGATCTTCATATCCAGTAAATCCAAAATATAATATACACCAAGGCAAATGTAGCGGAATATGGATGCCTTGCAGGGTATTGTTTTGGGTGTATCACAGGGGATACTGGAATGGATTCCCGTAAGCAGCCAGGGCCAGAGTATGCTAGCCATGATATACTGGCTCGGGCTAAGTCCCAATGATGCCCTCACCAACTCAATCTTCCTTCACCTGGGCACGATGTTTGCTGTGCTGATCCGGTTCAGGCGGGAGTTCATAAAAATGATCAAAGATATCGATTCCATGATGACTCGAATTATAATAGTCTCAACTTTGTGCACAGGAATTACCGGAATTCCCCTATACCTGCTATTTCAAGAGAGCTTCACTGGGGGCAGGGAGGCGACAATTCTCATTGGCTGTCTTCTTATAGCTACCGGTTTCATGCTCCGCTTCAAAGGCTCAGGGGCCAGGGGAACAGAGGATATGGGCCTAATGGATATGGTTGTACTTGGTCTAGCCCAAGGATTCTCAATCCTGCCCGGAGTATCCAGATCTGGGACGACTCTCACAGTGCTGCTCATGAGGGGATTTAAACAGGATGAAGCACTGGCGGTATCCTTCATCATAAGCGTTCCTGCTGTCTTGGGTGCCATTCTCCTGGATCACTCCATCTCTGAGATCCCATGGGCGACAGCTACCGTCATGCTGATAGCCTCCCTTGCAGTAGGATACCTGACCATGGATCTTTTGATCAGATTTGCTCAAAGGATAAACTTCTCTGGATTCTGCATTGCCTTTGGTTTGATCACTCTGCTTTTCTCCATTGTGCTTTGAGCAGAAGAGATCCTCCCCCCAAGCGAAGAGTCGACTGCAGCATATCAGTCTTGATTCATCAAGCTCTGACAAAGACGCCGGCAGTCATCTATGTAGACTGACTGTACTTTCCAAGTTTCTCCTAATTTTTTATTATTCAAATTATTCGCTTCTTTAAATTTTCAATCCTAGACCTTTAAGCACATGAAGTAGTCCACCTTTCGGCACAGGCAAATTAAAATATATCATTATGTATTCAAATGTTTCTCCAAGTGCCTGCATTTTTACTTGATCGATCATCTCGCCCATTGTTCTTGGATTTGAACCGTCTTTTGCTGATGGATTGTCTATTTCCCAGAAGAGAATTGCAGCCCATACTGAAAAGACAAGCTGGATAAATCTCTCAATGGAGTTTTTATCCCTTAATTGATAATCCTTGAACCCCAATTTTGATTTGTTTCTCGGTGGGCTGTTTCTGATATCCCACCTATCCTCGTAAATAGATATGACTTCTTTCGAAGAAAGGGATTTGTCGGTGCTTATGATATACTTTGTTCCTCCGTCTCTCTTTCTTTTAGAGATAACAAGTTTGACCTCTCCGATGCGATCAATTATAACATTTTTTTCAAATGTGTAATAGGTCTTTTCTTTCCCCGGACATTGATAATTGTCTTGGTGAAATGCTTTTCATCAATTTGGTTTGCCATTTCCTTAACTTGGAATTTCATGATGTTATTTATCCCAACTTTTCTATCGGATTTAATTTGGCACACTACGCTGTGCCCTAAATTTATGCATTTATTAATTAAGTCTTCGGATGACCACCAGCTATCGAAAACTATACAGAGGTCCATCCCTTTTGGGACCTTCAATGGTTCAATTATCTCATCAAAGGCAATTTCCAGCTTTGTCTTGAAATTCAAACATTCATCGCTATTTTTGAAGTACATCTTAGCCTTATGTGGAATGAATAATCCTTTTGACTGGATTACAGAGGTAACAAAATTGTTATCCCAAATGTAGGATTCTTTACTATGATCGTAAAATCTACCAACACCATCCGTTTGGATTCCATTCTTTTCGTTATATGTATCATCAATTATTAGCAGTATTTTATCATTATTTTTTAAACATAATTTATCGATGAAAAGATCCACTTTACGCTGCGCGACCTCATTCTCATCCCAGTTAGCATCGCTTAAAAACCAATTATATGAAGAACGTGCCTTTTTACCTTTACTGCAATCCGCCATAGTATCACATAGGTTGGCGACAGTCTTGGATTTATCACATACGCTCAGAGCCCCGCATAGGTCTCGAAATGAGCAATAGCTCGGTTTGGTAAAGAGATCCTCAAATTTTTTCAAGAATGGCTCTAATTGTAATGGTACCTTTACTATTTTGATCATTCTACTCCCGTACGAGTAAAATCAATCCAAGTATAAAAACTTTAAATTTTAAAATCGCGTTTGAGATTTAAATTAATCAAAATATATTATAAATAAAGCTAAAAGTTGGAAAGTACAGTAGACTGAATTGGGAAGAATTCAGACCGCCTCTTGAAGCTATGTACAGGAACAATATCGAACGTGGCTGCTGATACTGGTCAAGGCAATGCAGAGACCCTCGCGTCAGTGAAGTCAAGACCAGGCGGAGCAAAGAGGAGCGTGGGCGAAGAAAGGAGCAAAATCCTTTTCCGACTACGAGCCGCATGATGCTATGGAAGGATCGAGGTCACAGTTGCCAAGACGAAAGAATATGATGCCGCAATGAAAAAGCATAACGGCAGCTATCAAAAAAAATATGAAAAGGCTTATGAAAATACACAACTTGGCCTGGTAAAAAGATCATAGAAGCTCGCTAAATATGGATTGAGCTTTAATGGTACCCTCACAAGCTTAGTCATACAACTCCCCATAAGATTATTGGGGTTTTTGCATAAGCGCCTGAAGTTGGTTCGTTATGAATGCAAGCACAGCATGTCGGCAGAGCATATCAACTGGCATGAATGGGAAGGCACTCGCGCTAAGGTTCGCGCAATTCTGGATGATGCATCCGGGATGATACAGGCTGGCGGAGAGCTCACCAAGTTCAATACGGATAACAGAATGCTGATAATCGATCAATTGGTGGATGGATTCTGGTGGCTCAATCCCACGATGGAGCTGATATTCGAATTTCCAAAGCCTGGAGGTCTTGAAAAGGCTTTCAGGCGAAAAATGCCTTTGGAAGCTTATTTCTCAATCGGCCATAGATCGCTTGGGTTGTAAAAAATATGAATAATTTAAAAATATAAAATTAGGGCGGGCGCGAAGTAATTTTAGGACTACACAGATTTTGGCGGTATTGGAAACACTTAAATATAGATCGAAGTACACTTAAGAGTCCAAAATAGTGACTGATTGACCTAAGTAGACAAAAAGCAGACGGTTAAAATGTATGCTCCCTTATTTAATTGTCCTTATAAGCTTTGCTGCCACGTGGATTACATTACGCAAGTGGATACAAAAAGCGCCAGAGATCGGCCTTTTAGGCTTCGATATGAATAAATCCGGTAGGCCTAAGGTGGCAGAGATGGGCGGTGTATGCGTAATTTTTGGTTTTGTTCTCAGCATGCTCATCTATATTGGATTGATGACTTTCTGTCTGCATAATCCAGATTATGTAGCAATTCTTGGTGTTCTATGTACTATTTTGAGCATGTGCATAATTGGGATGATGGATGACTTGCTGGGTTGGAAGAAAGGGCTGCGGCAGTGGCAAAAGCCGATCTTCACCCTATTTGCTGCCCTTCCCATGATGGTAATTAATGCCGGTCAATCTACCATGAATCTGCCAATCATAGGAGTTGTCGATTGGGGAATTCTCTTTCCACTCTTGATCGTCCCATTGGGAATTGTCGGAGCTTCAAATTCCTACAACATGGTTGCAGGATATAATGGTCTGGAAGCGGGGATGGGAATCATAATGCTATCTGCCCTCGGTTACTATGCATTTCTCACGAATGAGAAGAGCGCCATGATACTGGCCATATGCATGGTGGGCGCATTGGTCGCATTTTTATACTTTAACTGGTACCCGGCAAGGGTATTTCCTGGTGATACCATGACCTATCCGGTGGGCGCGCTGATAGCATGCGTTGCCATTCTGGGGAACATGGAAAAGATAGCGGTTGCGATCTTCTTGCCCTACGCCTTCGACTTTATCATCCAGGCAGCAGGCGGATTTCGAAAGGAGGCTTTCGCCAGGGTGAATGAAGATGGCAGCCTGGAGAAGCCTTATAAAGGTATATACCACCTCACCCATCTGGCAATAGCAGTGCTCAAGAGGATGAAGCAAAATGTATATGAGAGGGATGTAGTGCTTTTACTGTGCGGCTTGGAGCTGGCTGTAGTCGGACTAAGTTTTCTAACCTGTCTATAATAATATGTGCCTGAGGCTGCAAAATGGATGATGAGATAGATCTGCGTGATATATTCCGTATTCTCTGGAAGAGACGGCTCCTGATCATAGGCGTCTTTGCAATCGCAGTACTGATGGCAGGCGTGATAAGCTTCACTATGCCATCGGTATACAGAGTATCTTCAATTGTTGCTCTGGGAAATTTTGAGGATCCAGTCTACACCACCCAGGCATCTGCAAAAAGCATTATGCTTAGTGATCAATTCTTGATAGACATTTTACAGCAGCTCCCAAACAGTACAATAAATGACTTCCAAAAATTTAAGAAAAGCGTCAAAGTGGAGTCCGTGAAAGATAGCGATAGGCTTATTGAGATATCGGTTGAAACTCCAGATAGGAGGGAGGGAAAGATAGCTGTTGAGAAGATGGTCCTCTTATATGCCGATCTCAGCGAGAATAGCTATAATAAATACAAGAAGATCTTGTCTGATCAGCTAGCGACCACTCAAGAACGCCTGGATATCTTGAATTCAGAGATAAATCAAGCACGTAGCGCACTGCAGAACATACAAAAAACCTCAGGCTCGTACGCGGTGGAGAGCGAGATCAGCTTTTCGCGTGCTCTAGATCGATTGAGCAGCATGGAAGGGCAGCGCTCAGCCCTGATAGATCGAGGTCTGGATCTGCAAAAGCAACTGGAGCTGCTCAGGCACCTGGAGGTCGTACAGCCGACAGGAGAGCCCGCGAGCCCGATTGGACCTCGCAGAGTCTTGATGGTGGCGATCTCGGGGATGCTGGGGCTGATGGTTGGGATATTCGCGGCATTCTTGCTGGAGGGACTAGGGGGCAGAATAAATGATTAACGATTCAAGTTGCATACCTCGATATTTTAAGGTGGATTGGATCGCTTTCTCGATCGCCGGGCTCTTGCGAGAGCCATTCAGCCCGTGCGGAATCCTATGAGAAGAGGTGGATGGCTCGATTGAGATAGTCAATCCTAATTGAGGTTTAGAGAGATGCCTCAAAGGCGCGGTCTTGGAGATGTCCTATTGGAATTTTTTAGAACATATTTAGGAATGAATACCGTTGCATGCCATCTAAGAACAGGATATTACACACTTCGATGTCGAATGCTCCGAGGGATCTATGAAGCGATCGTTTAGAGAGCTTATGGCCGCAAGATTGCCAGGATACCAAAAAAAGGTGAACGCAGATTATCAGAGGATCATTTGGGGCATGATATACGTCACCTTTTTCTTGATTGGGGCAAAAATTATTGGTGCTGTTAAGGAGATGGCGGTTGCCTGGCAGTATGGTGTGAGCGATATTATAGATGGTTATCTCTTCGTTTTCAATCTAGTAAATTGGCCGGTTTCAATCTGGTTTTCAGTGATCAGCGCCGTCTTGATCCCATTAGCCGTCCGAGCGCGGCAAGATGCTCCTGCGGAGCTGCCACGTTTTCGTGCTGAAATGTTGGGTTTCTCGCTGACTATGGGAGTTGCATTTGGTTTAGTGACATGGATCGCCTTGAGGATTCTATTGGAATCTCCTTGGATCGGATTAGCCCCGGGTGCACAGCATGCTGCTATTGCCGCAGTTGGACCATTCTCCCTGCTGCTTCCTTTAGGCTGTGTGATCAGCCTGTTTTCCGTTTGGATGATGTCGCGGGAAAGCTATATCAACACACTATTTGAGGGCATTCCAGCACTCATTATTCTCTTAGCGGTCTTGTTGACTTCGTCCGGAAGAATCGAGCCACTGATATGGGGGACCATTGTGGGAACCTTCGTTCAGCTCTTAATGCTTTCCATTTCATTGGCGCGACGTGACGAATTGCAGCCCCCGCTCTTGCAGCGCGCAAGTACTCAATGGCAGGGAATTTGGAGCGGAATAGGCATAATGATTGTAGCCCAAGCTGCTTTGAGCTTAGCTCCAATCAGTGATCAGTTCTTTGCAGCCCATTTGAGTCCTGGCTCCATAGCTACTCTGGGTTATGCCAACCGCATCATGGCTCTGATACTGGGACTGGGAGCAACCTCGGTTCATCGTGCTACATTGCCGGTATTCTCCGGCATCCAGGCTGAATTCGGTGATAGCGACAGCCAGAATATGGCCTTGCGTCTGTCTGGATTCATCCTGGCAGCTGGCGTGCCTATAGTCCTGATTGGCTGGTGGCTGGCGCCATGGGCAGTCGCAATTCTGTTCCAGCGAGGGGCATTTAGACTGGAGGATACAATCGCGGTTAGCGAAGTGCTGAGATATTATCTATTGCAGGTTCCGTTTTATTTTGCAGGAATTGTCTTGATGTCTTGGACCACGAGCCGATCGCTTTACCGAGTTCTGCTTTTTTCTGCGGCTGTAGTTTTAGTCATCAAGTTGATTTGCAATGCCGTTTTGATGCAGTTGTATGGGGTAAATGGCCTTGCTATGGGAACCAGTATCATGTATCTTTGTTATTTCTTTATTTTATTTGTTTTTATATATTATCTGCGATGGAGGTGGCACCATGAGCCTGCCAGGTAAAGAAGATAGTCTCAATTTCAGCCAATTAATGATTATTGGCGGATTCATTGATTCGGAAAATGAGCATCTGCATCAGGTTACCTCGACATATCTCTATGTTGATGGCTGCATCACACTAGTTGCAGGAAACAACATGGCTTGCGCTCTAAATCAAAATGATAAAGGAGCATATAATGGAAGTTAATAAAGTTCATGCCTTCACCATCTTTACGCCGACCTATAATCGTGCTCATACTCTCGGAAGGGTGTTCCAGAGCATAAGACAACAGACATTCAGGGATTTTGAATGGATTGTCATTGATGGCGGCTCGGAGGATAACACTTCCGAGTTGGTCAGAGGGTGGATGGAGGAATCGGATTTCCCAATCATTTACTGCCAACACAATAGCGGTAAGCATGTGGCAATTAATAGAGGTGTAGCAAGAGCGAGAGGATTTCTTTTTGTCATAGTCGATTCCGATGATTGGCTGCATCCAGATGCTCTGGAGCGAATGCTCAGGTGCTGGGAGAGCATACCTGATGGCCAGAAGGAGAATTTCGTTGGTGTAGGAGGATTGTTCGCTTATTTCAATGGAGAAATAGTTGGTGACCCTTTTCCATCAACTGTATTTGACTCAGATATGCTGGAACGATGGGCTAAATTGAATATCTATGGGGATAAAATGGAGTGCTTTCGGGTGGATGTTCTCAGGCGTTATCCCTTTCCAGAGGATATTGGACGGTTCGTTCCAGAGGGTCTCATTTGGAACGAACTGAGTCTGAGCTATGAGACACGCTTTTTCAATGAGGTGGTTGCCTATAAGGAATATCTTCCCGGTGGCCTATCATCCAAAAAAATCCGCTTTGCGATTGAAAACGCTAGGAGTGCATGGGTGTATTTCAAAAGACTATGTACAATTTTTGAGAAGAAAAATTTGCCTTTTAAGTTTCGTCTTAAATCATATGTTAGCTATACTAGGTTTGGATTACATGCACACATATATCCAAAGGAAATGATCGCGAATACACCTTCCAAGTTTTTATGGATTTTAACGGCTCCATTGGGGATTGCAGTATATCTTCTGGATAATGGGAGGGTTTTATGGGAAAAAATGTAGCTATTTTTCTGCCCTCACTCCGGGGCGGTGGAGCAGAACGAGTGATGGTAAACCTGGCTCGGGGCTTAGCTGAACTGGGCCTGCAGGTGGACCTGGTTCTAGCCAGAGCAGAGGGCCCCCTCCTGGCAGAGGTTCCCAAGGAGGTGCGGGTGGTGGACCTGGGAGCAAAGCGTGTTCTCTACAGCCTGCCGGGGCTGGTGCGTTATCTGCGACGCGAAAGGCCCTCCGCCATGCTTTCCGCTCTGGATCATGCCAATGTAGTGGCACTATGGGCAAAGAAGCTCGCAGGGGTGCCTACTCGCGTTGTGTTAAGTGTGCATAATCCTCCGAGTCTGGATACAGCTAACGCGCAAACCTTTCGAGCCAAACTCATGCCCCTTTGGGGGCAAATTTTTTACCCTTGGGCGCATACAGTGGTAGCTGTTTCGCAGGGAGTGGCTAAAGACCTCGTGCAGCTCACCGGGTTGCCCATGGACAAAGTCAAAGTCATCTATAATCCTGCAGTCACTCCTGAACTCTTGGCCAAAGCAGAGGAAGCCCTAGATCACCCTTGGTTCCAGCCTGGAGAGCCGCCGGTTATCTTAGGTGCTGGTAGATTAACTGCGCAAAAAGACTTTCCCACGCTGATTCGCGCCTTTGCTTTGGTGCAAAGGAAACTTCCATCTCGGCTCATGATTCTCAGCGAGGGTGAAGAGCGTCCCAGGCTGGAGGCTCTAGTCCAGGAACTGGGCCTGGAGGCGGATGTGGCGCTGCCGGGGTTTGTGGACAATCCCTATAAGTATATGAAGCATGCAGGGGTGTTTGTGCTGTCATCGAGGTATGAAGGATTCGGATTGGTCCTGGTGGAAGCCATGGCTTGTGGTACTCCTGTTGTGGCAACGGATTGTCCCAGTGGTCCCTCTGAGATTTTGCAGCGAGGTCGCTGGGGTATGCTGGTTCCCGTGGGCGATATCCAAGAAATGGCTATGGCGATACTTGAAGTTTTTCAAGGAAATAAGATAGACGCCCATCAGAGAAGCTTGGCATTCTCGATAGATCGTATTGTGAGGCAATATGCAGAAATCCTCTGTAATGAGACGTAAGGCTATATCCCAACCAACACTTATTGGTTCTTGGCTTGTCCTTTGTCTCCTAACGACTGCATTATTAAGCCTTCAGACAGCCTCCCTTGATTATATATTCCCTTATGCGCCTTATCTTCAGCTTGCTCTGCAAATAAGCGTTTTCATCTTGCTTATACCATTTCTGAGAATTAAGATACATATCAATAGTGCTTGGCTATTATTGGGAATTTCTGTGCTTTTTTTGATGGCATTGGCCTCTTCCTTCTGGAGTCTCTATCCAGAGTTGGTTGTTCAAAGGACGTTGATGATATTGGGAATCTCGATATTTATTGTAGTGCTCTCATTTGCCGATCGCAGGCCTATAGTGACATTTGATCGACTGGCTGAATATATGGTTCTTTTTGGGACAGTCATAAGCCTAATTGGACTGATAATCTACTTCTTCGGAAGAATTGAGCCGACCGTATTTGGCTATGTTTCTATCTTGAATGTTGGTCCTCTCGAGATTTCCCAACGGATGTTTGTATCGTCACCATTCTATAGGATATCATCTCTACTTGGGAATCCTAATACCTTGGCATCATGGCTTTTAGTAACTTTAACGATGGCCATTTATCTTATTTCAAAAGGATCACATCAATTTATGTGGGGATTAATGGCACTTATCCAAGTGATAGCAATCCTCATTACATCCTCTCGAGCAGGTATCGCTGCGACCATTATAAGCCTGATCTTATTTAAGTACCTGTCCACAAGAGACGGGCACCTTCAAGTTCGCAAGCTTTTTCCATTTAGCCTCTTTGTAGCCTTCTTGACAATGGTATATGCCCTCTTTTCATTCGATCTGCATCAGATTCGCATTTTATCCGCAGATCTCAACCTACGCGAGCTGGCGTGGGAGCCTTTGTGGGAAAGTATCCTCAATAATCCTCTTCTGGGGGTTGGTTTTGGGGTAAGTTACGAAGCTATTCTAGAACCTACAGGACTGGATTTTTCCGCCCATAATGTTTATTTAGCGATATTGAGTGAGATGGGCTTGCCGTTTTTTTTAATATTTATGCTAATTTGGTTGATACCGATCTGGCAGGGGCGAAAATTGTTGCGCTTTGCTCCTGCGCCTGTGCGGTTGATTCTTGCTACATCCTTAGCGATATTAATTGCTATGATTTCTCATGAAATTTTCGAGCTTAATATATTGAGATATGGTTTCCATACTATACTCTGGACTTATTTACTGACTTTAATAGTTCATCCATCACTGATGGAGGATTATATTGATGTATAGCAAACCTTTCCGAGTTCTTTTTGTCTCCACCACCCTTGCCTATGGCGGTGCGGAGACGCAAGTGATACGCCTTGCAATCAGGCTAAAGAAGCGTGGCTGGGACGTGCGAGTGGTCAGCATGATGCGGCCCAAGGCCTATGTGGATGAGCTTGAAGCAGCGGGCATACATGTATCATCCCTTGGAATTGCTCGAAAGATTCCTGATCCGCGGCCAATCCTACGTCTTGTCAGGATCATTCGATCCTGGCAACCCGATGTTGTACATAGCCACATGGTGCACGCCAATCTCCTGGCAAGAATAGTGCGACCGTTGGCACCGGCTAACGTCTTGATATGTACTGCACATAATACCAATGAAGGCGGGCGTTTCCGTGAGTTTCTATACCGTCTGACTGATCCGTTTTGTGATCTTACCACCCAGGTGAGCCAGGCGGGAATGCAACGCTACGTGAGGATTAGTGCAGTTCCCCGGCACAGGATACGATACATCCCTAATGGTGTGGACACTATCCGCTTTCAACCAGATCTAGAGAACCGGAGTAGCATCCGAGAAGGATTGGGGCTGCAGAATGCCTTCCTCTGGCTTGCAGTTGGGAGATTTGACATCCAAAAGGATTATATCAACATGCTCCAGGCATTTGCTTATGTTGTCAGGGAGCTGCCGGATACTATTCTAATCCTCGTTGGAGATGGCCGCCTGCGCCCAGCGATGGAGGAGCTTGCTCAAAAACTGAGCCAAAAAGATCGTGTGAAGTTTCTGGGCACCGGACAGGATGTTCCCAGATTGATGAAAGCGGCGGACGGTTATGTGATGTCCTCTGCTTGGGAGGGCATGCCAGTAGTGCTCCTGGAGGCGGCAGCAACGGGACTTCCGGTTGTAGCCACTGATGTAGGCGGGAACAGCGAAATTGTAAAGGATGGCGAAACGGGGTTCCTAGTGCCATCAAAAAATTCTGAAGCCCTGGCAGGGGCTATGATTCGCCTCATGGGTCTCTCCGAAGGCGAGCGTGGGCGAATGAGCGAGGCTGGCCGCAGGCACATCCAAGACAACTACTCACTGGATCGGATAACGGACATGTGGGAGAATCTGTATAGGAAATTTCTCGCCAAGAAGGGGATCGATGAGAATTTCCATGGTGCAGAACATGTCCGTTAAATCAAACTCACATCTTCACATCAGCATCATCGGCAACCAGGCATTTTCGCTCCTGAATTTCCGCGGTCCACTCATCGAAGACATAGTTGCCAAGGGCCATGAAGTCTCCGCCCTTGCCCCAGACTACGATGAAGCCACGCGAGCAGCGGTGCGAGCACTTGGAGCGGAGCCTGTGGACTTCTCGCTATCTCGCACAGGCATGAATCCGGTGAGGGATGCGACAGATATGCTACGCTTGACTCTTCTTTTGCGCAGGCTGAAGCCAGACATCACCCTGGGCTATGCCACCAAGCCTGTGATCTACGGCACTCTTGCTGCATGGCTGGCGCGCGTCCCGCGAAGGTTTGCCATGATCGAGGGTCTGGGTTATGTCTTTACCCCGCCCGAGGGCGCAGAGCCGCTTAAGCGCCGAGTGCTGAGAAGAACTGTCAGCATGCTCTACACTGCGGCACTCAGGCGTGCCAACCTAGTGTTCTTCCTCAATAAAGACGATATTGATGAGTTCCTGAAAAACCGGCTTGTCTCCCCCACAAAGGCCTTCCTGCTCGGCGGTATCGGTGTGGATCTGGATGAATGGACGCCCGCGCCATCGGTTAAAAAGCCGATGACCTTTACTCTGGCCGCACGCCTGTTGCGGGAGAAGGGGATAGTGGAGTATGCTGGAGCGGCCAGGGTCATTAAACAGAGGTATCCCGGAACATGCTTTATCCTTCTGGGAAGCCTCGACTCTAATCCTGGCAGCCTCTCTATGGGTGATGTACAGCAATGGGTATCTGAGGGAATCATCGAGTGGCCTGGGCATGTCCGAGATATGAGTCTCTGGCTGGCGGAGACCAGCGTCTTTGTCCTTCCTTCCTATCGCGAGGGCGTTCCTCGCAGCACTCAGGAGGCTATGGCCATGGGACGTCCAATAATCACCACAGATGCACCTGGTTGCCGTGAGACTGTGAATGATGGCGAAAACGGCTTCCTAGTGCCTGTATGTGATGTAAAGGCGCTGGCAGATGCAATGGAGAAATTCATTCTGCAGCCCGAGCTTATAGAGAAGATGGGAAAGGCGAGCCGACGAATGGCAGAAGAGCGCTTCGACGTGCACAAGATCAACCAGGTAATTCTGCGGGAAATAGATTAAACCTACATTCCGCACCTTCAGTTCATCCCGTAATAATTTTCGCATCCATGCCCCAACAACCTCAGAATTGTGACCTGTACGCTGTTCAAGTTCACGCTGAATTTGATGACTTTGCCTTCTGAAGTAACAACAGACTGGATTACTCCCATAAAAATCTCGAAAACCCATCTCATTGTCGGCCGCTGAGTTGGTTTATTTAGTTGATTAGGTATTGTTTGTCCCGTTTCCTTGAGCTTCTCCCTTAGCTGCCATTCGGCAAAGGAGTAAATAAGTAGACTGAGAACCATAATCATGCATAGCGCTTCTATCCTTTCCTCCTTCTTCAGGTAAACCTCAGAGACATGGAAGCTTTTATCCTTCAGGAAACGAAACCCACGTTCTGCAGTCTGTTGCCCTTTATAATAATTGAACATGACCTCAGGATCAAGATCGGTATCGTTGCTGACTAATACGAATCGACCGAGCTTCTTGCGTTTATTGTTTAGTGCATCCTCATTTAGACCAATCTGGGCTTCGATTTTAAAGCTGACCTTTATGGGTTCATTCTTCTTTGGTCGGCCACGCTTTTTTTCAACTTTTTCTGCCACTTGAAGTATATCTAGATTTTTGAGAATGTGATGAGGATGCGCAGATGCCCAGATCTTAGCATCGTTTTCGGCATCAGGAATGCAGGCGAACTTCTTACTCGTGAGTTTTTTAAGCTCTTTTCGGCCTGAGTGGTCTCCTTCTGGATCTTCCTGTCGAAGGTCTGTTCATCCCTCTTTTGTTTTTCATCAGACCAAACAACAACGGCACGTTGCGGAATGCCACCATAATTTAGGTCGGCAGCGTAAAAGGCATATCTAGAATCGATGCCAGTAGTGAAATTCAGTTCAGCATTGAGAAGTTTATCTACCTCTTCTAAAGTCGCCGGGGCACGAGTGATCCATTTCTTCTCCGTTCCCAGAAGCTTGATATTATCCTCGGTATACATAACAC
Organism: Methanothrix sp.; assembly: GCF_016706325.1. Classification (NCBI taxonomy): domain Archaea; kingdom Methanobacteriati; phylum Methanobacteriota; class Methanomicrobia; order Methanotrichales; family Methanotrichaceae; genus Methanothrix; species Methanothrix sp. Next base: position 1,423,413 of record NZ_JADJJX010000001.1, read on the forward strand.
TATCCGCGATCCAGTAGCTTTCGTCATCAAAGTTGATTGCCTTTTGCGTTTTTTGGATCATTTTGATTATGCTTTTCTTATCCGATTCATTACCAGAAAACGCTTCGGTATAAGTGGCAATCCAAACTGGTCTGTTACCAAACCAAGAACAAACCGTTTAAGATCTTTTCTGCCGTCTTTGGCATGACCAAAGGTAATTCTCATCGAATCCGTGCCGTCAGGGGCATCATTTTCGTATTTGCCCTGAACGCTGAAGTTCGTTGTATCAACGTGGATCAGCTGAGTTCCTAATGAGAAATTTTTCATGACCTGCAGAGTAATCTCATTGAACAGCTCGGTCGGGCCGTATTCATAAATCGCATCGAGCGTCCTGCCGACTACATAATCATTGAGATCTGATGGAGTGACGCCTTCGCCGAGAAGCTTTTCGGTTGGTATGGTCATGAAGAAATTGGGAAACAGGTATAGCCGCTGATGAGTGAACCCTAAACCGTTAAGGACCATGGCTTTAGTTGTTATCGAATGAGGAAGATTCCTTGAACCTTGTTTTGGTAGTGCTCTATCTATTACTTCTGCTATTTTCAGATAATCAAAAATGCCAGCTACGATACCAAGATGACTTATATTGTATGACTGGACATCTACATCCATGCCACATCCCTTCAAAAGGGTATATCAGCTATTTATTTAAAAATGTTACTGATATTTAAAAGCCTAAATTCGGAAATCATGAGTCTAAAGTGCGGAATGTAGGATTAAATAGAAATAGCGTCTTTAACTGAGAGAGGCTACGAGTATGAGATTATTCTTTTTGCTTATATTGGTCTGCATTGGGATTGTGCCCCCAGCATGCTGCGACATGATACAAACAGGGACGATACAGAATGATTATATCAATGATGCTGGCGTCTGGTATCTGCACTTGGCTCAACCGCCAGGAGACAGATATTTTTTGCAGCATATTGATTTTCAAAAGCCATTTACTGAGAGGCAACCACCGATCGTTCTTGTAATGCTAAATGGGTTGGATTCTGACGATAGAAACGAGAGAGTGCATGTTACTGCGGAGGATATAACCAATAATGGTTTTGTCTTGCGCTACGCAACCTGGGGTGATACTCGCCTTTATGCCGCATCTGTAACCTGGATTGCAATACCTCGATCCATGGCGCTATACGTGCCTGATAGCGCAGCGGAGGATAGGTGGCCAGTTTATTACTACTATAGCTACTTTCCAAGGCAGGAAGTTAGAAGCACGCCTTATGGGTACTAGAGATCACGGCAAATCCCTTGATGGTTATACTGGCGAGGGAAAAATCCTCGGCCAGGATCTATTTGATCGCCCAGGGATCTGGAGTCGTCCTTCTCGTGTTTCCTAAGTAGGGTACCTGAAGATTGATAACAGGTATCCATGCCCTGGATTCATTCTATGGTGAATTAGTATTATTGATTCCGAGCCTCATGAGCGTGTAGAATCTCGAAAGTCCCACAGTAACGGTTATAGAGATTGATCTCAAGATGCGCGCAGTAGTATTAAGACTGAAGATAGAAATTATGTAAGAAAGTACGTACAATAGATTTGCAGCATTACTACGACAAGGCAGGAAAATTACTGGTAACCGTCTTATTATTCAAGATTAATCCATAGATGTTGGTTCTTAATCTGTTATTACTTGCGGCGAATGAGACCCCAACTCGCAGGCTATCTAAGCTGGAGGTTTGACACTCTCGAGTTCAACTGCTACTGAGATCTTGAATGCTCGGTTCTAATGCTGCCTCATGCTTTTCATTTTCATGCATCTCCCTTCATGAGTTTGTGTTACTCAATCCATTGTCTGCTTGGAGGATATACATTGAATAACTTTATATATATATGCAGATTAAGTATTATTTCATTTAATGGAGATGTAGGATGGATAGTATGTCTAGACACGCTTTAATCTGGGGAAGCATGATTGCATTCGTTTTAATAATGCTTTCTGGATCAATCTTTGCTGCTGCAGCACCAACAATAGAAACATGCAGAAATAGTACAAGTGTTCCATTGGGAACCCCAATAAAAAACTGGGAAGTACCATACATACACCAATGCAATGATACTCCAAATAATTTTAATGGCAGATATGCATGCGGAGCCACTAGCGCAGTTATGATTCTGGCTAAATATAGTGCTATTTCACCCAAATCTACAACGTGCAACACACCATGCTCCTCAGGCGGGTGCAGCTATGGGTGGTATGTTTCAAATGAATATACTTCGCCCCTAACCGGTATAACTTTTTATTGGCAGACTGATGATGTACTGGGAAATCATGCCAGAGGAGCATACGGATATATATCGGATTCTAGCGGAGCAGCATATGCCGGTTTGATGGTCGATTTCTTCAATAAAAACGGGCTTCAGGCACTTCCATACATATCAGCTCCCACAGAAAATGACATAAAAAGTGAGCTAGATGCAGGATACCCAGTGGTGGCTTCCACGAAGCTTACTGATAATGGCCACATAGTCGTTATTAAAGGGTACACTTCAGATGGGTATTATATTGTTAATGATCCATTTGGAAAACGGCGGAGTGATGGAAAGTATGAAACTTATGGTAATTGCAATGGTGCAGATGTCCAGTACACTTGGAGCGAAATGGGGATTGCTCAGAAATGGATTGTCAAAGTCAGACCCCCTCAATCTTCAGTTACCCTTACCCTTTATGTCCATGACGGAAGTACATCGGGACCCGTCATATCAGGTGCAACTGTAGCCGGTACCGATGCAGCAGGCAATAGCTTCAATAAGGTGACCAATTCAGCAGGTTATGTAACCATAAGCGGTACTCCAGGGACATGGTCTTTCACTGCATCCAAGAGCGGCTATAACACTAATAGCTGGAGCCAATCTATCACTTCAACTTCTAGAAAAGATGCCTACCTTACGGCTTCGCCGTCTTCAGTTACTCTAACTCTCTATGTCCATGACGGAAGTACATCTGGACCCGTCATATCAGGTGCGACTGTAGCCGGTACCGATGCAGGAGGCTATAGCCTCAATAAAGTGACCAATTCAGCAGGTTATGTAACCATAAGCGGTACTCCAGGGACGTGGTCTTTCACTGCATCCAAGAGCGGCTATAACACTAAAAGCTGGAGTCAATCTATCACTTCAACCTCGACCAAATATGCCTACCTTACGGCTTCGCCGTCTTCAGTCACTCTAACTCTCTATGTCCATGACGGAAGTACATCTGGACCCGTCATATCAGGTGCGACTGTAGCCGGTACCGATGCAGGAGGCTATAGCTTCAATAAAGTGACCAATTCAGCAGGTTATGTAACCATAAGCGGTACTCCAGGGACGTGGTCTTTCACTGCATCCAAGAGCGGCTATAACACTAAAAGCTGGAGTCAATCTGTCACTTCAACCTCGACCAAAGATGCCTACCTTACGGCTTCGCCGTCTCCAGTTACTCTAACCCTCTATGTTCATGAAGGAAGTACATCGGGACCCGTCATATCAGGTGCAACTGTAGCAGGTACCGATGCAGCAGGCAATAGCTTCAACAAGGTGACCAATTCAGCAGGTTATGTAACCATAAGCGGCACTCCAGGGACATGGTCTTTCACTGCATCCAAGAGCGGCTATAACACCAATAGCTGGAGCCAATCTATCACTTCAACCTCGACCAAAGATGCTTACCTTACGGCTTCGCCGTCTTCAGTTACTCTAACTCTCTATGTCCATGAAGGAAGTACATCTGGACCCGTCATATCAGGTGCGACTGTAGCCGGTACCGATGCAGGAGGCAATAGCTTCAATAAAGTGACCAATTCAGCAGGTTATGTAACCATAAGCGGTACTCCAGGGACGTGGTCTTTCACTGCATCCAAGAGCGGCTATAACACTAAAAGCTGGAGTCAATCTATCACTTCAACCTCGACCAAATATGCCTTCATTACCAATATAGTTGCATCAAATTCCGTAGCCTTTCAAGCTGCCAATGGCCAGTATCTCTGCGCTGAAGGCAGCGGCGGACGTGAGGTCGTTGCTAATCGCAATGCCATAGGTGCATGGGAGACTTTTAAACTCATAGATCGAGGGAATGGGTATTATGCCTTGCAGGCTGCCAATGGCCAATATCTCTGTGCTGAAGGCAGCGGCGGCGGACCAGTCGTAGCTAATCGCGATGCCATCGCAGGCTGGGAGACTTTCAAGCTTATCGATCGAGGGAATGGGTACTATGCCTTGCAGGCTGCCAATGGCCAATATCTCTGTGCTGAAGGAGGCGGAGGAGATGGTGTTGTGGCCAACCGTGACGAAATATTAGGCTGGGAGACCTTCAGGATATTGGACCTGCGAAGACCTGCCAGAGTGGCGCTTCAGGCCTATAACGGCCAGTATCTCTGTGCCGAAGGTGGCGGAGGTCAGCAGATGGTTGCCAACCGTGACGCTGTATTAGGCTGGGAGACCTTCAATCTCATCGACTGTGGGAATGGCGATATAGCTCTGCAGGCCTATAACGGCCAGTATCTCTGTGCCGAAGGTGGCGGAGGTCAGCAGATGGTTGCCAACCGCGACGCCATAGCTGCCTGGGAGAGATTCAGGCTTATCTATAGAGGAGATGGCAATATAGCGCTGCAGGCCTATAACGGTCAATACGTCTGCGCTGAAGGAGGTGGAGGAGATGGAGTAGTGGCTAACCGCGACTGGATAGCAGGTTGGGAGACATTCAAGCTGATCGCCATTTGAAGTCACAAGATAAAACATCAGCTGTAAAAAAGCGCGAATTGTCGATGTGAGGTCCTCTTCACCTCACCTATCTATAATTTTATATTTTTTATAATTATATTATAATTATTATTAATATTTGTAGAATACTAAGAAATTCTCCGGGACTCACACGACAGATTTTGAGCCAATAAGTTCATATAATTTGAGGGTTATTTAAAGACTAGGAGTAATTTGCAGGTGGTGCCCAATGAAAATAAGGATCATTTTGCTCGCCTTTGCATTATTGTTCTTATTTCCTTCCTTTGATGCAAAAGCAAACTCATGGGAGAATGGATCAGATCATATGGATGCTACAGAATTTGAAAAGGCTAATTCATATTTCTTATCTGTCTTTGGTTCGATTAAAAACAATTCCATCATGACATTATGCGCAGAGGAGGATAATATCAACATTCCTATTTTCCACAGCAATCCAACTGCATTTAGAATAACAGCGACCCATCCGACATATTTGCCGACAGATGTAATTGATCAGGGTGCTAATTGGACCAACTGCGATCTTGATAATGCATTTAGTAGAGTAAAATTTGATGATGAAACAGTAACTAAAATTTACGATGATGGAGATGTTGTAATCGAGGCAGTCAATGTCAATTCCTGGTGGCGAGATGGGGAATCAATGGACGTCAGAGTTAAAGGTGGAACTATCCAGTACAATGTTACATATTTTAGGATTTATAAATATATAAAAGGAACCAACTGGGATTATCCCCAAGTTTTTGTATTATATGAAGACGGAAATTGTCGCATTGCACCACAACCTCCAACGTATTTAAGTGAGGTAAAATTTGGCTCATCGGTGATCATTGGAGCCTCTGAAGATCTGCCGCGTCCTTTCTCTGATATCGACTTCGTGGAGATCGATCCGCTAAATATGGAGATGGATATTGTCTATGGGGATACAACAACAGCACACATTACCATCCATGTTGATCGCAGTCGGAATGTTGTCGAAGTTTCAAATATTAAATATGATACGTCCAATCACCCATTTGCACGATTCCGATCAATGTGGGTGACAGACGGCAATGCTGATGTAGACCATATCCGAGTACTGCAGGGAGAGGTTCCTATTATGGGTGGATGGATGGAAATTAATGGTACATGCTGGCAATTCTTCAGGAAAACACCATCCATACATAATACATATTCTCCTGATATCAAGATTGAAGTTATCAATCCAATTGCCATTCAGACTTATTGTGGACAGTACCTCTGTGCCGAAGGCAGTGGAGGTGGTGCAGTCGTAGCTAACCGTAATGCAATAGATGCATGGGAGGCTTTCAATCTCATTGATCTTGGAAATGGCAACGTAGCTTTGCAGGCCGCCAATGGCCAATATCTTTGTGCAGAAGGTGGCGGTGGTGCCGAGGTGATGGCCAATCGCGACTGGATAGCAGGCTGGGAGACGTTCAAGCTTATCGACCAGGGAAACGGATATTATTCTCTGCAGGCTTTTAATGGCCAATATCTCTGTGCTGAAGGAGGCGGAGGAGATGGTGTTGTGGCCAACCGTGACGAAATATTAGGCTGGGAGACCTTCAGGATATTGGACCTGCGAAGACCTGCCAGAGTGGCGCTTCAGGCCTACAACGGCCAGTATCTCTGTGCTGAAGGAGGCGGGGGAGATGGAGTGGTGGCCAACCGTGACGCTGTATTAGGCTGGGAGACCTTCAATCTCATCGACTGTGGGAATGGCGATATAGCTCTGCAGGCCTATAACGGCCAGTATCTCTGTGCCGAAGGTGGCGGAGGTCAGCAGATGGTTGCCAACCGCGACGCCATAGCTGCCTGGGAGAGATTCAGGCTCATCTATAGAGGAGATGGCAATATAGCGCTGCAGGCCTATAACGGTCAATACGTCTGCGCTGAGGGTGGCGGCGGAGATGATGTGGTGGCTAACCGCGACTGGATTGCTGGTTGGGAGACCTTCAAGTTGATCCCAATATAGGTATTGCATTTACCAACTAGAAGAGAAAAGCTACTCTGAGGAGGAGAATTGGAAGCAATGGAGGTTATCTTGGAACAGTAGACGATGATGTTATAGCGAATACCATACGGAATTATGTTGAAACGCAATGGAATGCCTGAAGAAAAGGAGGTTTATAAGCAAATGAATTTGCAGGATTTCGAATGAAGGGAAATAGCGTGAACATCCCCGTGGCTTGCAGCGGTTGTGCTGTTTAATTCCGATAGAGTTATATCGCATGTCATCTAAAGTAATTTATAGCATCAGAGGTGGTGTTGAATTTGAAATATAGATATGTGACTATATTTGTTTTTGGTGTAATATTTCTCGGCGGAGCTGCCTTGGGGGAGAATCTTGATCAGTATATAGATGATCTAACGGATGAGAGCAGCACAGTGCGAGCACAAGCGGCAATGGCACTGGGAGAACTCAATGATGCTGCGTATGTAGAACCTTTGATCCAGGCTCTCAAGGACGAAAACAGCTCAGTCCGATCAGAATCTGCGAAAGCTCTCGGATGGATAGGGGATGATCGTGCTGTTGATCCATTGATTCGGGCTTTGGATGATCCAGATTGGAATGTTAGAAGTTCATCAGCAATGGCTTTGGGATATCTTAAAGATCCTAATGCTGTAGACCGGCTATTACAATTACTGAACGATGAAAACAGTCTTGTTCGAGCAAGTGCAGCAGGGGCCCTTGGTAAGATTGGTAGCAAAAAAGCAGTTGATCCTTTGATTCAAGCTTTGGGGGACGAGGATCCTCGCGCCAGATACGAGGCCGCAAAGGCGCTCGGAGCTATAAAAGACAGCAGGTCTGTTGATGCGCTCGCAAAGTCATTGAATGATAGTGATAGCAGCGTGAGATATTGGGCAATCATAGCCCTCGGAGATATCAATGATAGCCGAGCAGCTGAACACTTAATCAGGACTTCCACTGAAGATGAAGATGATTATATACGAAATGCGGCTGTAATGGTACTAGATGAGAAAGGATGGTCGTAGAAAGCATCATTTCCGCTTCAACCACCAGAGATTGCCCCTTTTCCTGGATTGCACTGAAAAAGGTGGCAAGAAGATGCAGAATCCTCTCACGGTGGATCGGAAAGCTGTGCGGTTCAGGTCGCGCACTATTTTGCGCGAATCACCTTTTTCTTTTCTTGGAGCAAAAAGAAATTTTCATTAATTTCATTTTTAATAGATAATGATACGGCCACCTACTCTAGACCCTCATGAGCCTTAGGACTGGGCTCATACGTGGCCGATAAAAAACCTCACATTCGATTTGCATTAATTCTAGCCTGATATGGGCAGTGAAAGCATTCATCCTTTTAGGACAATGATCCAGTGCCCTAAACTAGCTCCCTATTTATTATAAACAATAAATATTAAATTGAATGCCGTTAAAATAGGATCCTATTCTTGGTCTCAAATTTTGAAGAAAGCGCTCAACAAATTTAAATACAGAATCGGCCAAAGCTATCAAAAAGAATGAGGTAGCACAATGTCTGCTTGGAAATTCGTCGGGGCCTTAGAAGTAATTTTCGTGCTTGTTATTGTATTCTCAGCATCAGCATTGGCTATTCAGGCCTCACTTGAATCAGATGTCCCACCTTGCCATTATATGCAGAAATTCCCTGTTAATTTCGAACAAGACAATTATTCGAATGCGAGAATCGCTTTAATGACCAAATGCCATCCAATTGACTCAGATGGTATAAAATCAGATATTTTATTAACCCCTTCCATTCAATTTGATGTGCTATACCCAGTGAGCCGATCATATAATAGCACAGGCGATATGCCGCATTATAAGCAAGATGTTCAAGAGGATCTATCCAATTCAGCCTCTTTTACAGATGGGATTGAATATAGGGCTATTTATGGATCTGTGGAGCTACTTTGGCAAAAATGTCTTGGTGGGAGTGACTTTGAACGAGGTAACAGCATCAAGCAGACGAATGATGGCGATTACATTGTGGCTGGAACTACGGGATCCGATGATGGCGATATGGCTGGCAGTGGATTCCATGGTGAATTTGATTTCTGGATAGCTAAGCTTACTAGTGCTGGTGCTATCAAATGGCAAAAATGCTTGGGCGGAAATGGTTCCGAAACTGCTTATAGCATTCAACAGACTAATGATGGCGGCTATATTGTAGCGGGTGATACCAATTCGAATGATGGTGATGTTATAGATGGAGGATTTCATGGAGAATTCGATTATTGGGTGGTGAAGCTCGATGGTTCAGGTTCTATTCAGTGGCATAAGTGTCTTGGCGGAAGCGATTACGATTCAGCCCGCAGCGTCCAGCAGACGAATGATGGCGGATATATTGTGGCCGGCATGACCCGATCCAATGACGGCGATGTAGCAGGGGGAGGATTCCATGGCGGGGCAGATATTTGGATAGTCAAACTAAGCAGGAACGGCGCAATACAATGGCAAAAATGCCTTGGAGGCAGTGACGATGATACTGCGGAAAGCATACGAATGACAGTTGATGGTGGCTTTATTGTCACAGGGACGACATACTCACATGATGGCGATGTAACAGGCAAACACAATCCCGGCTCACGCAATCCGGATTTCTGGGTGGTAAAGCTTAACAGTGATGGCGCTATTCAATGGCAAAAGTGCCTAGGAGGAAGCGACTATGATTGGGGATATAGCGGTCAGCAGACAGCTGATGGTGGATATATCTTTTGTGGCAATACCTTTTCTGATGATGGAGATGTAATTGAGAATCACGGTGCCTCTGACTCTTGGGTAGTAAAACTCAATAGCGTTGGTGTTATCCAATGGCAAAGAAGCCTTGGCGGCAGTCGCACCGATGAAGCCTATAGTATTGAGCAGACGGGTGATGGCGGATATATCATCGCTGGTGATACCTATTCAGATGACGGTGATGTGAATGGCTCGCATGTTGCACCATATTATATCTTTCCAGATTTCTGGATAGCAAAACTTGATGATGTCGGAAATATCGAGTGGCAAAAGGCTCTAGGTGGCATGGTTGCCGATATCGCACATGGCGTTGGACTGACAAGTGATGATAAATATATCATTGTAGGATTTACAAATTCCAATGATGGAGATGTAAGCGGAAATCATGGATTTGGTGATATATGGGTGGTCAAACTGGGATCGGAAAGGGAAGAATTGTCAATTGCTCTTGAGACCGCCAATGGCCAGTTTGTCTGCGCAGAAAACGGTGGCGGAGGGGTGGTCCAGGCTAATTGCATCTCAGTGGATGGTTGGGGGAGTTTTAAAATCATCGATCTGGGAAATGGCAATGTAGCTCTCCAGGCTGCCAATGGCCAATATCTTTGTGCTGAAGGCGGAGGCGGAGATGGTATTGTGGCAAACCGCGACGCCGTATTAGGCTGGGAGACTTTTAAGCTAATCGATCTGGGAAATGGCAATGTAGCTCTCCAGGCCGCCAATGGCCAGTATCTCTGTGCTGAAGGTGGTGGCGGTGATGGATTAGTAGCTAACCGCAACTGGATTGATGCCTGGGAAACGTTCCGGGTTGTGGACCTCCGAAGACCAGCAAAAGTAGCACTACAAGCCTATAACGGCCAATATCTCTGTGCTGAAGGTGGTGGCGGTGATGGGGTAGTAGCTAACCGTAAGGCTGCATTAGGTTGGGAGACCTTCAACCTCATTGACCGTGGAAATGGCAATATAGCTCTACAGGCCTATAACGGCCAGTATCTTTGTGCAGAAGGTAGCGGTGGCCGGGAGATTGTAGCAAACCGCAATGCTATAGCTGGCTGGGAGACATTCAGGCTAATTTATAGAGGAAATGGTAATGTGGCTTTGCAGGCCTACAATGGTCAGTATGTCTGCGCCGAAGGCGGTGGGGGGAATGCTGTCGTGGCCAATCGTAATTGGATTTCAAGCTGGGAAACATTCAAGATGATCCCGATGATCTAAAATGCAGGAAAAACCACATTGACTGGTCACCATGCTCACAATTAACTGTTTTGGATCCCAGCGACCGTTTTTAGGATGGACAGGAGTTATCTCTATAGCATGCTTGCAGTCCAGTTCTTCGTAATCGGCATGAACAGCAAAACTCGTGGTATCTTGGCGTTGTTCGTTATGGGGCCATTGCCGTTAAGTTAATCGGAATTCTCATTAGAGGTTCACGGCCTGAATCCCGAATGTCTCCCATTTCAAAATCCAATCTCGGTTAGCCACCAGATCGCTGCCGCCACCGTTTTCTGCACAGACATATTTGCCATTAATAGCCTGAAGAGCTACTTTATTTTCTCCCAGATCGATTAAGCCAAATGTTTCCCATGCAAGAATCCAATCTCGGTTGGCTACCAAATTACTATTCCCCCCATTCTCTGCACATACATATTGGCCATTAATAGCCTGAAGAGCTACTTTATTTTCTCCCAGATCGATTAAGCCAAATGTTTCCCACGCCTGAATCAAATCTCGATTAGCCACCAAAAAGCTACCGCCTCCGTTCTCTGCACAGAGATATTGGCCATTAGCGACTTGGAGAGCTATCTTTTTTGATATGTTTTCTGTTGCTGTAGGCATACCATACAGCACCTGTGCTCCAGCCTTATCCCCATTTCCCAGCGTCCTTTGCGGGCCGTTGTATAGGTTCATTACTTGGTCAAAGTCATATTTGCGTGCATCGCTGTTATCCAGTGTGTAGAGATCGTCCAAGCCGATGGCATGTCCCAGCTCATGAATGGCAACGCTCTGTAGGTCCAGTCTGCCGCTGCTCTCTGCCTGCTTCAGGTCGTCGGTCCATTTAAAATCCAAATTATATAGGATATCGGATTCGATGGTGGAATAATAACCATCTTCTTTCTTTAAATCGGTCCAGAAGATCGATACGGCAAGATAATTGTTTCCAAAATTCCTAAAGCCATTCGTATTAATACCATCGGCCCGGTAGTCGCCTGAGAAGGGATTTGGCACCTCTTTGCTATAGTCGATTATCACAGTGGACTTATCCGTGAAGAGGTTCTTGTGGACGGCGTCATCCCATGTATTGGCCGCTGCCGATATGGCATCTCGAGCAGATTCCGCTTTTATGCCCGGAGGAATATCGGTTGGATTCAGATACAGCTGAATATTGGGATTCTCTTGATTCCAACGAAATCCGGTCAGGACATAAGACGAGGATGATCCACCCGATGATGCAATGGGGTTGTACTCTTTGGAGGCATAAGGCCTGCCACTTGCGTCATTCAAATCGGAACTGATGACGCTGACATCAAAGTTGCCCAGGCCACCATCTACCATTCGGAGGCCAGATATTCCCACACCCCGCCCCTCATCATTCAGTGATAAGGCTCTGAAGGTGTGACCACTCAGCAAAGGCGCTCCATCAATAGAAGCGGTGCCCGTAATGGAAGCTTGATCCTGGGTGGTTGCGCCAAGATCGGCTTTCATGCTTCCAAGGCCCTCGAAGCTTCCCTTGGCTACCATTACATTATCACTTCCTAAAGCTCCCGCCAGCACGCCTCCTTCCAGGCCTTGAATCTCTGTGCTCTGGCTGGCTGATATCCCTTCAGCAGCAGAGAGGCTCTGGGAGCTTCTCAGGGTGCCGCTGGAGACGCTCGCCTCCTGGCCAGCATCTGTATCCCCCTTCCTGCCGCGAAGCTCAAGGTTCATGCTCCCCGTGCCGGCTGCTCTCTGGTGGATGCTGGCCCACTGGCCGGAGACAGCAGAAGTGGTGGAAGAGGCGAACTCCCCCTGGCTATTGATATCATTTTGCAGTATCCTTCCCGGCAAGGTGAGCGACTGTTTGAGGCTGTTATTTCCCTTCCCCTCTGACTGGCGGTGGGCGGAGATGCTGCCCGAGCCCAGGAGCAGGCTCTCTTGGAGCGATGTGGAGCCGTTCAGGGAAAAGCTCTCCTGTGAGCCTACTGTCTCTCCTCCCGCTGAAGTGGAGCAGCTAACTGAGATTCCAGCTGCCGGTGCTGCCAGAGCGCATACTAAAAAAAAACACATCCATGTATTTTTATCACCATATCTCGGCTCTCTTCTGGTCATCGCCACACCTTCCTGGGGACGTAAATCATTATTGCAGCCATTGAAGACATATAGGTATTAATAATCATCGTTTATGGTAAGTGAATTTATTAGCTATTAAATATGAAAAAATTCCTTTCTCCTTAGATATCGGCATATAAATCATTCACTTTTCAACGCTTTAATGCAGCCCGTTGATTACTATAATAATGTCTTCCATGTTCCGTTGTCCAGGATTTTATGCCACTTCTCGCTGGTAGCCTGGATCCAGGTATCCAGAAGGGTGTATCAGCCATAGATATGGGCGTTCCCATATTCCAGCCACCTAACCTCTCCAGTGCTCCGCAAATTAAATCGTTTTTTGTATCGGCTTTAGTGTGAGCAAGAACTACATTTGAAAATACTTTCGGATCATCCTGGTCAGGTTGCACATCATATTCAAAAAAGTGCTCGGCTTTTTCCATCTCAACTCGCACCAGCTTTCCGAGACCGTATCGGGTATCTCCTCCTATGTACAGCAGATTAACTTCTCGAAGATCGCTATAAGTACTGTGTTTTCTGCAGAAGAGATAGCCTATCATGGCCACAGGCCCGGCCTTGCTCCCCTGAGATCCCCTCCACCATGAATTGACGACCTCAGTCTCGTGCAGCGACTTTTCAGCAGCAGAATCAGTACATGGATCGATGGCAGTACCTGGACGAGAATCGAGCAATCGGCCTCGAAAGGCACTATGTAGCGTAATATCAAATTTGGCTTCTTTTCGCCAGTAGAGGTTCCCCTTTGCAAAGAATGGCAGCCACGCCCTCCACTCTCCATCACATCGCTCAGAAGGATAAAGATAGCTAAAGCGGTAAGACCTCTGTAGCTCTTTTCCGATTTCCTGGTATTTATTATGGTTTTTAGGTGTATCGCCCATTTCTTGCCGCGCCAATGCCGCTGTGAGTGCCGCCCAGAGATTTCGCGCTGGCAGGTACAAACGGCAGCGATCCAGGCTTCCAGCAGGTGGTATACCCACATGCAGAGGTGCTTCGAGACGCCATACCCATCGGAATAATGACCAAGTCATGTCTTGCTCACCGAGCGTCCTTTCGCCTTAGAATGATAACGGGCATAGATCAGCGATTGTATCAACAGCTCTCGTGCAAAGATTAGGTCATTAATGCTTTGGCCCAGTTCGAGCACAGCATCAAAGACATTGTTTGTTGAGACCTGAAATTTCTGACCCATCACTGGATTGTCAATAAAGAATTTATAACACTCATCCATTACTTTCTTGCCCGGCTCTTTTCCATGCGCCTTAAGATAAAGAAAGAAGGCATACAAACCCTGTTCCTCAAGGACGGACAATGAGTCTTGCAGGAGTTCCTCATCGACCCCATCTATGGCAGAAAGCTTTCGCCCAAACTTGGCGCAACAAAGGTCCAAGTTTTCCATCAATGCCTTGCCTCCTGTGATTTATCTTTGTCGCTCTGCTCAATCTCTGATGAGTGATTGGATGATGCGTTTGGCTCTAGAACTCTCAGCCGTCCCATCCCTCTAGTTCCCATGCCACCGATGCCCAGATGTTCAAGATATGGGTAAGCCTTCTTCACCAAACTGTGAACTTTGTCCTTATTATTAGCGGCCTCGATATCCTTATTGCCGATCTTAAAGTGTTTTGGATTCTTACAGGTGACCTCCCAGAAGAGCAATGTAGCACGGGGAAGAGCTTCATAGGTGAATAACGCACCTTCTTCGGCTGCACCTGTTTCAGGATTGATTGAAACAGATGTACGCACCTCTAGGTTGCTATTGACCACATGGCTGAAGAGTCTGTCTGGGACTACCCCAAACCGATCGAGAATATGTTTCGGTACACCAAGTTTATTAAGCTCATCCCTAATGCAGGAATGTTCAGATAGTGCCTTGACCGGAAGCAACAACCATCCCAAGTTCAACGGTTGGCTGGAGGTACTTTTGCGATAGACTGCATCTGCATTTGCATCCTCTGGGATTGACAATCCCGCAATTCGAAGCTGTTCTGGAGAGGTCACCCACAATGGCCCTTCCCGAGTTGCCACTGGAAAGAGCTGAATGTGAACATCACTGAATGCTGCCAGCCCAGTAAATCCAGTGGTCGAATCTTTCCCCTTGGCAAAGCCGAAGACTGTGCAAACAGGGCATTTTGGATCGCAGCAATGCCCTCCTGCTCCAGAAGTATCTGGCTGCCCCTGACCTGCACAACCAGGGTACTTTTTCTCGGCCATTGCCACATAAGCACGGTGGACTCCGGCCAGGCTTGACCCTGGAATCTTTGGGATCTTTGTCACTGGATCCCGGACTATGCTCAAATCAACGCGCCCCAGTCGAGCCCCGCCTGTACCTACATGAATTGGGTCCAGAGCAAGCCCGACATGCTTGAAACACTCAAAACCATCACTCATAATTTCCCTCCTATACTCTTCTTAAGTACTCGTAGATGCCATTCCAGAGCCATTCCAAACAGGCCAGTCCGCAATGCATCCGCAAGCACATCAAGTGATGCACCATGAGCCATTAGTCGATTGGCCAGCCCTACTTTAGCCAGCTCAATCCAGTCACGCTCTCCGCCTTCGATCCAAGACCCATCAGGATTCTGCCACGCCACCCGACAGGCCTCTATCTCGCTCCAAAATCCCCTGAGTGCAGTCTGACTGGGAGAGATACGTTTGATGATTTCCCATACCTCCTGCATCGCTTTCCATTCGGCCAAGTAATGGATTTCTATTGGATCAAACCTAGCTGCAGTGGTCTCTAGAAAGAGAGATGCAACGACTGATGGATAGAACTTCACGCCGCCTCATGCATGCAATTGTTTTACATGACGATAGACCTGGCCGCTGGCCGGGTGCTGGAAGTCATGAGAGAAGCGAATGAACTGGTCCTCGATTGCCAGATAGGGGTAAAACACGTCCTTCCGTCCGTCTGGCAAGCGAGCGGAAACTGCTTTGATCTCCTGTTCTCCGTCCTTGCGAATCAGACGCAAAATGGACATACCGTCGCGAGCTGCAGATTCGGCCACACAACAGATCTCTGATTTCTCGCTTCTTTCCTGAAGTCCTTTCTCAAGTTTTCTCGCAGCCTCAATGATGGCCTGAAACGGCATCATGCGAGGAAAGGCCACGATGCCTATGCGTAATGGCAGCCTGTCCCAAACGCTGCCAAATTCTTCTTCCCATGCCTCGATGGTGCATTTTACACATTCCGATACCGCTTCCAGCGGCACTAAAACTCGAAATCGAAAGGGCGAAAGTTCCAGAGGGATGATCGGATAGTAGATACCAAGAGCGCCAACGTCATCCATCACATCCATGATCTTCAGAGATCGTTCATGTCCTTTTTCGTCTCGCAGTTTGAGGTCCTCGTCCTTAAGCACGTCCTTCGTCTCTTCTGGACCAAGCAAGCGAGCGAGGTTACAGATCGTAAGGAATTCTTCTTTGTCATAGAGCAACTCCAACGGAGCATCTCGCCAGCGTGCACTATAGGTTTCATGTTTTTCCCAGCCTGAGGAGGTGGATAGATCCGGCTTGAGTTTCAACCGCCGCACACGCCAGCGGTTGGGATCGCTAGAGCAGATCTCACAGAAATCTTGCAGGCGACCTTGGAAGAACTCCTCCGTCTGACGCCAGAAACGATAGACTCGCCCTGGTGATGCCAACTTACGAAAGAGCTGGTGGACAAGCCAACTCGCACGCTCACGCGGAAGCTTGTCGAGCTTGTCCCATGACGGTGCATCGGCACGGTCCTCAACTATCTTTCTGAAGAATGAAGACCAGTCTGGCTCATATTTGAAGCCCTCTTGCAGACTGCTAAGCACCAAGTCATCTTTTTCATATCGACCAGGTCGGTCAAGCTTTCCACGGACATATCCAAATAGGCTGTTATATGGATCAAGAAGATCAATCGGATTGATCATACTTTTTAGCTTAGGGTTGTGCCGCCGCCATTCCTGGATGGACTGTGTACGAAATGAATCTATCCGTGTTCCATTCAGCCAGGGCTTAATATCGAGGCTGAATGTGAGGAGAGCAGCCCGATCGTTGGTATCCACGATCTCATCGATCCAGATACTATCGTTCTCTAAATTCCCCTTAAGCCAAGCATCGAGGCGGTGACGCCTGCGTTCGTAACATACAGAGCATGGCTTCTGCTTGTCACGGTATCCTTCGTTTAGTCGAACAAAACACACAGGACAAACATGCCCTCCTGTGCTCTCCTCGCCCGGAATTTCCCAGAATCGGTGAATAGGAACCTCCAGAATCTGACGGGCTTCTTCGGATTCACTCGTTAGCAGGATCAAGGATCGGCTTGGTTTGCTTATTCTGCAATACGGAGGTGTCTCTAGCTTTAAATCCCGTGCAATTTCAGTAGCCTGCTCTGTGAAGTAATCGATCCATGATTGCATCGAGGGATCTGTTCCTGCTCCTTCCTGCTCTCCAGGAAATGAGAACACTGCGACCTCTCTATCCCTGTAAAGGAGCGAGCCACAGGCTAAATCGACCTCCACTAGCTTTCTAATCACCAAGAAGAAATCCTCGAACGTCTGCTGAGCCCCTTTCCAATCACCGATCTTCACCGCGCGCGACTCATAATGCTCGGTGCCAATCCCGACGGTAAGCAGTCGCCAGCGTGTGTTCTGTTTGACTTTATTGTCTGTCCAATTAAAGTTGTCGTCAAGTATTGCACCAGCCATGGCACTCTTGAACAGAGCTGCTGCAACATAGGACTGATCCCACAACGTCACATCGTTGTTTGGCAGTCGCGTCTCAGCAACAGTCGACGTGAAAGCTTGACGGAGGAGGCTCCTCTGACCGATTGCTTGTTCTCGCCACTGCCACCAGCTATCTTTCTCCTTAGTGTTGGCTGTGCCAAGATTCCTGAGATCATCCAAAATTTTGTGGATCTCCGCTACGAGTTCTCCCCAGCCAGTGTCCGTTAAGACTGTCGGTGGGTCAAAAAGTAGGTTTCGCACGGGATAGCCAAATGCAGAGGACAGCCATGTATGGGTTATGTCTTGTTTGAGATATTCAGAGGTGGCTTTTGGTAGATTTTTCTCGATGCCAGAGGCCATAGCATGTCCGGCCTGTAGAAGCCCTAAGATGCCTAGACCAGAGGATGCAGCATGTTTAGTCACGAAGTCGGGCCAAGCCTCGTTATAACGAGGATACTGGCTATTCACCCATCCAAGCAGATCTGACCCGGGAAATGGCGGGTTCTCATACTCGAACCAGGTTTCGTATCTGTATCCATTGGACTGTCCCCCCTGTCCTCGAAGGAAATCTGCCTTGGCCTTTCCTGCCATATGCAGCCATCCTATGGCTTCAACGGCCAAAAGAAGCGGCCGATGATTACGAAGTTTTTCAGCAGGCTCAAATTTACTCATGGGCCTTCACCTCGGAAGTCATCCAGGACTGAACTTTATCTTTGAAATTGAGAAGTGAGCTTTCTTTAATTGGGGTCCGACCTTTGCTAAAAGCCTGCCAGCTTTCGATCTTCGCTGTGCCCCAGCTTGTGGTTCGTTTTGCAGAGATACCGTAGGATGTTAGCAGCGTTTCTGTAGCGTCGAGAAGGTTGCATAACCCCTTGCTGGAATCCACTTCATCACGTGCGGCTGCGCCAGGGAGAGGTGCATAGAGCAGATTAAGGAGGGCCTTGGTTTTAGCAGGAACAACTTCGTAGTAGATAGGCTGCGTTCCGGCACGCCTAGCACGGCTATGGGGATTGATCACCTCAAAACCGATCTTTTTAAACCATGTTGGATAGAATGCAACTGCACCCTGCTGAAACTCTCTCTTTTCTATCTTCTCATTACCGAAAAGGTATACGATCCACGGATCGTCGCGCCAACCATCCATCTTGCCACTATGATCCTTAAGATGTCCAATCAATCCTGACCGCATGCGACAAGCCCAACGCAAGAGCCCCTTCCAGCTCGCTGCTGACATATATGGCACGCCGAAGACTCGGTCTTTGCGCACAGGATTATCGAGGACGTGAAACGGTTTGTCATCCTTAGAATACCAAGGATATTGGAGTTCAAAGCCGATCTGGAATCCAATCCACATTGAATCAGGCAGAGAGGATAAACATACATCAAGCTTGAGTTCTTCAGGAAGTTGGGGCGCAGAAAGCTGCTTTGCATTTTTTATGTAGCACTGCCGAGCTTGGTTTTTTTCGTCATCGCCCCGTGCTGCCCATGTAGTGTACCCACCGCCCGAGATAAGACCTGTAGGCGATTTTAGATCCGTAGGGCAAGCTGGCAGAAAGGAAAGCTCTGCATAATAATCGAACTTCATGGGGCACCTCCTGGCGATCGGATAAGGTCATTTAATAAATCAGAACCCTGATGGAATTCATCGTCTTTGAGGTCAGGCCATGCCTTCCTCAACCGTTTTTTCATCTCACTGAAATCGATGACCTCTGGGTTGACAAAACCAAAGGTACGCTGCGGATGCCTAAAACTGAAGACCTTCTTGCTCTCCTGCTTGTCACCAGCAATCCATTGATTAGTTCGATTTTTATTTATTAGGTTTTCACTGTGTCGATGGGGATATCTATTGTTTTTTGGGCACTTATTCGGGGGATCATGAATGTCTCCACAAATTTTGCAGGTCTTGCGCTCATCGCGCCCAAGCACTCTGTTGAAGTTGCTATCATCTTTATTCTGACGTGCAAGATGCTTTCCATTTGCGCACCAAAAATTATCTAGCGACGCCCAGGCATAGTCCCCATGATCCATATTGCGCCAATGGCTCTGTTTGAGGTAGGAACGAAGTTGTCTTTCTTCGACCTTTATGTCTGGCCAACTCGTGATCTCAATTAGGCCATAGTCCTTATGTTGTGGCATGTTCTCCCTGCGTCTTTCATCAGAAGGCTTGAATACAGTTCGTCCGCCGATAGCACCATAATCGGCTATAAGTCTAAGCGTAAGATCGAGTAACGCCCACTCTTCATCTAGGATGGGTCGCAAGGGTGTGAAATGAAATACGAATTCTTGGTCTTTCACTATTGCAGCTTGAACTGGCTGACCATTACTGTCCACTATTTTGAACTGCAACCTCCGCGCCCATCCTGTGCACCCAAAAAGTTCGCAAACAACACACCGATTCCCATGCTTATCCGGGCATCGACTGTCAGGGTCAGTAGGGTCACAAGCCGGGCCACCCATGCCACGCACCAGCACCTCGAACCACCACCTAACTGAACCGAGTAGTCCGCTAGGTATCATACGACCATTCTTCTGGTAGGCATCCCCAGTCCAGATGGGCGTTATTGCTTTACATCTCCACTCATAGTGTGCATCTCTCATGTGCTTTCCACCCATAATCGCATCGCACGCCCCCCTGTCATCTCCACAAGATGCTATTCCATATTACATGATGTCGATAGGGCACATCTCGTCACAGCGCATTTATATTATGATACACGTGTGCCCTGTGAGGCTTATCATAACAGAGATCCAATTAAGCTTGATAAATTTTCCGGATCAAAAAATGTTCGATCATCTTCTCAAATTTTCGATTAGAACTTGTTATAAGATATTATTTATATAATTATTTATATATACAATATGAAATTTAGTAACCGACAAACGAGGTTCAAAGCCTTGATTCTTAGATGTAGCATGAGCGCAGCCCTCAGAGAAAGGCACACGAAAGCGGCACCTGGTTGAGAGCCTTCAAGACCTGTGTTGGCGAATTAACCTTTTGATAAGCTCAGTTCAGAGAATCCTCATTTGAATGGAGCGCACTTGAGCGATATTGTCGTGAAAAGCAAGAGCTCTTCTAATGGCCGCCGCAAAACCATATATCTAGGGCGTTTCAACCTAAAAGAATGTAGAATTTGGTTAAAACTTACATTTGAATAGGTTATCTGCGTCACAGATCTCTCGGTTATGCAAAGCTCTTCCGGTCTGTTGAAGGCTGAAAAGCAATCAAGTCGAACATTAAATCATAATCAATAATCTGTATTTTCCATTCCCAAGGGCACTATCCACCATGCCCGCCTCCTTTGAGCCTCGCAGCAGGCTGGCCCATCCAGAGGAGTGAACAGCTCGAATCCACCTAAATCTCCCATCGGATGAGGTCCGGGTATAGCTCCTGTGCTGCAGGCTGTCGATCATGGAGCAATTGTGCAGAATGTGACCTGGGCGGAGTGTGAGGCGGGGAGAGGGAGGGATATATGCAGAGGATCGGGCTGTTGTTCGATATACAGCCGGCCCTGAAGGCCGGCGAATCTGTAGCGGGATGGCAACGGCAATCGAGCAGGAATCATTTATATCATTAGTCCCTCTGAGAAGGATCATGAGATCCGGTGAAGAGGAGGATAATTCATGAACGCCCCAGGGAAGAGGCCTGAGGCTCAGAACAGGACTGTCCTGCAGAAGGTGGCCAGAGGAATAATGCTTATGCGGGGCCTTCAGACCGACTTCTCGCCCGAATGCCTCTCTGAGCTGGCCCGGATCAAGGGCCCGGCCTCAATTGACGGCGCCTCCCATATCCGCGACCTGAGAGGCCTGCTCTGGGCCTCCATAGATAATGATGACTCTGAGGATCTGGATCAACTCACTGTGGCCGAGCCCCTCCCCGAGGGGAAGGCCAGGATCAGAGTGGCTGTGGCTGATGTGGACAGCCTGGTCCATAAGGGCTCGGCCATCGACCGGGACGCCCAGGCCAACACCACCACCGTCTACACCGCCGCCCAGATCTTCCCCATGCTCCCCCTGAAGCTCTCCACCAACCTCACCTCCCTGAACCCCGGCCAGGACCGCCTGGCAGTGGTGGTGGACATGAGCATCGCCCCAGACGGCTCTCTGGTGGACTCGGACGTCTACCGGGCAGTGGTGCACAACCACGCCAAGCTGGCCTACAACAGCGTGGCCGCCTGGCTGGAGGGATCGGGGCCCATGCCGGATGCAGTGGGCGCAGTGGCCGGGCTGGCTGAGAACCTGCTCCTTCAGGATAGGGTGGCCCAGAGCATGAAGAGCCTCCGCCATGAGGGGGGAGCCCTCAGCCTGGAGACCATTGAGGCCCGGCCGGTCTTCAAGGGGGAGAGGATCTGCGACCTTCTGGTGGAGGAGACCAACCGGGCCAAACAGATCATCGAGGACTTCATGATCGCTGCCAATGGAGTGACCGTCCGCTACCTGACTGAACGAGACTTCCCCTCCATTCGCAGAGTGGTGAGGGTCCCGAAGAGGTGGGACAGGATCGTCCAGATCGCCGCCCAGAACGCCTTCAAGCTCCCCCCTAACCCCAGCTCCAGAAAGCTGGAGATATTCCTGAACATGATGAAAAAGAAAGATCCTCTCAGATTTCCCGATCTCTCCCTGGCGATAATCAAGCTGCTGGGAAATGGCGAGTACGTGGCTGAACGGCCCGGAGAGGAGCCCACCGGCCACTTCGGCCTGGCGGTCAAGGACTATGCCCATTCCACCGCCCCCAACCGCCGCTACCCCGATCTTATCACCCAGAGGCTGCTCAAGGCGGCCATTGAGAGGAGGCCCCTGCCCTACAAGATGGATGAGCTGGACCGCCTGGCCGATCACTGCACCAGAAAAGAGGATACTGTGGTCAAGGTGGAGAGGCAGGTGAGCAAGTCCGCTGCCGCCCTTCTGCTGGAGCCCCGGATCGGAGAGAGGTTCTCCGCCATGGTCACCGGCTCAGCAGAGAAGGGCACCTGGGTGCGGCTGCTGGAGATTCCAGTGGAAGGGATGCTGAAGAGCGGAAGAAAAGGGATCGATGTGGGAGATGAGATCACTGTGGAGCTGGTCTCAGTGGATGTGAGCCTCGGGTTCATCGACTTCAAGCGGGTGGATGGATAAAAGGGGAATATCCGCTGCCGCCGGACCTACTCCCCCACAGCAACCCTCAATGAATCTGCCCTGGTTGGCATGCTCTCAGGATAGATCAGCTTCAGAAGCTCCCGGTTGAATCTGCTCGCTCCCGTATGGGCATCGTATATGCCATACAGCCAGGGAAGGATGAGCCAGGCGAGGAGCAGGATCAGGATGCCTTTTAAATATGACCCTTGATATATCTGACCGCCACCGGGGATGAAGATGCTGATGAGGGTGATCAGGCCAACCTTCTTTTTCATCACCTCGTAGAGCAGGATCCTCTCGCCCTGATCCATGGACAGGGCAGCATCGCTGATTCTCGTCCGATCAGTCTCGTCCATGCTATCATCACCATCAATTTGATAGCATCTAAAGATAGATATTCTTGTCCCTAGCATATAGCTCTCTATGTGGCCAGGGCTTTCAGTTGAATCCAGAATTCACGCTTTGTTCCAGTCATTTCCCGGCTTGTGCCATATCAATTCAAATAGGACGGAGGCCATAGACGGCCTATAAGGCCCTGAGAGCTAAGGGCCGTTCTTGGCTGGATAAAACCGTCTTTGAAGGCCGCCATTGCGCAGCATCAATTTAGAAAGGTGAGATAGATATGCCAACAAGACGACCATCGATATTTGATATATTTGAGAATTTTTTGAAAGGCAACCCATTTGGATGGGACAGAGACCCAGAGGACTGGCTGCAGGATCCATTCAAGGCCATGATCAAGAGGTTTGAGGAGTCTACGCCCTCTGAGTTCAAAGATCTGGTTCGAGAGGAGGAGACACCGACCGGTACAATCCGCAGGTACGGTCCCTTTGTCTATGGATTCAGCTATACCGCCGAGCCGGGAAAGGAGCCTGTATTTCAGGAGTTCGGCAACATCCGCCCTTCCAGCCGGGGAATCCTGCCCAGCCAGGGGCGAGAGCCATTGGTGGATGTGATGTCTGAGAAGGACAAGTTTAAGATATTTGTTGAGCTGCCCGGTGTGGATAAGGATGAGGTTAAGCTGAATGTGGCAGAGGATAGCATTGAGATCCAGACCAATGATGAAAAAAAGTTCTATAAATTTATCGATCTTGATGAGACGGTTGACGTAGACAGCACCAAAGCATCCTATAAAAATGGAATTCTGACGATAGAACTGGATAAAAAATTAAAGAGAACTGGCAAAGAAGTGAAAATCGATTGAGCATTTATTGAGAGGGCGAATTCATGACCGAGAAGGTAATAGCTCCACAGGTTTGTCTCTTCAGTGATGAGAACCTTGAGACGATGAACATCCAGATCGAGATTCCAGGCGTGGATAAGGAGAACATCAATCTGCATTTCTATGAAGACGGATTCTATGTGGTGGCCAGGGGGGAGGGCACCAAATATATGGCCTCTTACTCTCTGATCTTCCCAGTAGAGCCCGAGAAGGCCATCGCCAGTTATGCGAATGGACTTCTTACAGTCAATGTGCCGTATAAAAAGCCATTTCAGCCCGGGGTAAAGGTGAAGATCGACTAGCTTTGGCTGCAGAACTATACGACGACCGGGGACATGACGATCGGGGACATGACGATCGGGGACATGACGATCGGGGACATGACGATCGGGGACATGACGATCGGGGACATGACGATCGGGGACATGACGATCGAGGACATAACGGAACAGGGGCAAGAGGGCGATTGGAATCTGTCTGGGATGTGGAAAACCTTTCAAAATAGAGGAAGCGGAGGGCGGATGGTCTGTCTGCTGCGAGGATGTATGTATCAACCCTGCTGTCATGCCCACTGGAGAGAGGCTGCTGGCTGATCAAGCCACAAAGCTGCATGTGGATGAAAGCATGCAGGAGATGAAAAGAGCGGACTACATCAAAAGGCATGGCTTTGATACCGAGCCAGTGATGCAGCAGTCAACAGGCGGCGGGAGGACCCGGTGATAGATGGGCATCCTCTCAGGACAAGAGCCCGGATGGGGTTGAGGGGTCGAGGAATTGATCAGAAGGCTGAGCGTTAAGAGGGCCTGATGCTGATGGGCAATAGATCGTAGGCATGAACTCTTTCAGGAGGACGATAGATATGGAATGCTGTGATATAGTGAGAAATTTTCTTGAAGGCAGGAAAGGAAAAGAGATAAGGGTGCTCGTGGAGGGAGGCGGGTTTCATCCAATAGCTGGAAAACTTGCTGATTTCAATGATTCCACTCTGATGATCGAGCAGAAGGGAGGAGTGCGATATCTGATTGACATCGATTATGTGATCAGCGTCGCAGATGCGGAGGGGGCTGAAGGGGCTGAATAGAGAGGGGAAATAGCCTCCAAAGGCCTGGCCCAACTGCTCCGCCTTATCTGTGTTAGCAGCCCTGTAAGGGGGTGTGAGATCTAAATCAGGAGGGCTTTCACAGGGGGCATGAGGCGATCCCTGAGGATGTGAGATATATGATCGATAAATTCAGGCTGATCATCATGGCAATGATCCTGTTATTGCCCGCGGGATTATCAGCAGACATAGATACAACGGATAGAACGGTGGAGGCGGGGGAGTCCTCCCTTAAGCCAGTGGTCGGCCTGGAGCTGATAGCAGAGGGACTGGTGGCGCCTATGGGATTTGTGAGCGCAGGAGATGGGAGGATGTTCATCGTTGAGCAGACCGGACTGATAAGGGTGATGCAGGCCGATGGCACAATTCTCAAGGAGCCCTTTTTTGACATTGGCGGCAGAATGGTTCCAATCTCCTCCAGATATGATGAACGCGGCCTTCTGAGCCTCTCCTTCCACCCTCAATTCTCTGAAAATGGACGGCTCTTTGTCATGTACAGTGCACCCCCAAGAGAGAGTGCACCGGAGGGCTGGGATTGCACCAATCGCATATCCGAGTTCAGAGTCTCCCAGGAGGACCCAGATAAGGTGGACATGAGCTCCGAGAGGGTCCTGATTGAGGTTGATAAGCCTCAAGGGAACCACAACGGGGGCGGCATTGCCTTCGGCCCGGATGGGTATCTCTATATACCCCTGGGCGATGGCGGCGGAGCAGACGATACGGGAATGGGGCATGCACCGGAGGGCAATGGCCAGAATACCCAGACCTTCCTGGGCAAGATCCTGCGCATAGATGTGGACCACCAGGATGACGGCCTGCCTTATGGTATTCCATCAGACAATCCTTTCCGGGAGGATGAGGATACTCTCCCCGAGATCTGGGCATTGGGATTCAGGAATCCCTGGGCGATGAGCTTCGACAGAGGAGGGGAGCATGATTTGTTCGTCTCTGATGCCGGGCAGGACCTCTGGGAGGAGGTTGATCTTGTAGTCCGGGGGGGCAATTATGGCTGGCGCATCCGTGAGGGCACTCATTGCTTTGATCCCCAGAGCCCTGCTGAATCGCCCTCCAGCTGCCCGGAGAAAGGGCCTCGAGGCGAGCCGCTGATCGATCCGGTCATCGAGTATGGGCATGACCTGGGCACAGTGGTGGTTGGGGGTTATATCTACCGCGGCACAGCCATGCCCGAACTGGAAGGGGAGTATATCTTCGCCGACTGGTCCAATGACTTTGGGAAGGGAAATGGGACACTGCTCGTAGCCACCCCCTCAGCAGAGGGATTGTGGATGTGGGAAGAGCTGGTGGTAGCTGGCCGCCCCGGCGGCCGGATCGGCGCCTTCATCCGCGGCTTCGGGCAGGATGATGAGGGCGAGATCTATGTCCTCACTTCCAGTGAGATGGGGCCGGCGAATGAGACGGCAAAGATATTCAAGCTGATCCCTCCCTGAAGGGGCCGTTTCCCATCTGGGACGGCTGCTCCTCTCCTCCCTGTGCCCGCGGCCCTCTGTGGTGAGATCAGAATGCACGGGCATCACCACAGAGAGACCAAGGCACGGATTCTCTGCAGTATATCGCCCGCACAATTTGGCAGAGAATCCAAGAAGACATAAGGGATCGGAAGGACAGGAGGGATCGGAAAGGACATAAGGGATCAGAGACTCCCCCAAATCAATCCCCCAGGGATTGCACAGCAGTGCTGCTTATCGCAACCTTCATATAGAAGTTTAAACACGGAATATCACGCTTTGATCTAATGCAACGGAGGAGATTAAATGGCAGCAGGACAACTGGGCGGACAGCCCATAATTATTCTCAAAGAGGGCAGCCAGAGAACGGCTGGTCGTGAGGCACAGAGGTCGAACATCATGGCCGCCAAGGCAGTCGCAGGTGCTGTGAGAACCACCCTGGGACCCAAAGGCATGGATAAGATGATGGTCGACAACCTGGGGGATGTGGTAATAACCAATGATGGTGTCACTATCCTCAAAGAGATGGACATCGAGCACCCCGCCGCCAAGATGATGGTGGAGATCGCCAAGACCCAGGATGCCGAGGTCGGGGATGGCACAACCACTGCTGTGGTCCTGGCAGGAGAGCTTCTCAAGCAGGCAGAGGGCCTGCTGGACCAGGAGATCCATCCCACAGTCATCACTGCCGGATACAGGGCGGCAGCAGACAAATCCATGGAGATCCTGAAGACCATCTCCACCAGCGTCTCAGTCGATGACGCTGAATTTTTGAAGAAGATCGCCGTCACCTCCATGACCGGCAAGGGCTCAGGGACAGCGAGAGAGAGCCTGGCGGCCTTGGCGGTGCAAGCTGTGAAGTCGGTGGTGGATGAGGATGGCTCAGTGGACACAGACAACATCACTGTGGAGAAGAAGGTAGGAGGAGGGATAACCGACTCCGAGCTGGTACATGGAATGGTCATCGACAAGGATCGACTCCACCCCAATATGCCAAAGAAGGTGACCGGGGCCAAGATCGCCCTGCTCAATGCCGCCATAGAGATAGAGAAGACCGAGGTCGATGCCAAGATAGAGATCACATCGCCCGATCAGTTGCAGGCCTTCCTCGATCAGGAGGAGAGCATGCTCAAGGGCATGGTGGACAATATCATCAAGACCGGCGCCAATGTCGTATTCTGCCAGAAGGGCATCGACGATCTGGCACAGCACTTCCTGGCCAAAGAGGGGATCTACACTGTGCGCCGGGTGAAGAAGAGCGACATGGAGAAGCTGGCCCGCGCCACTGGGGGCAGGGTTGTCACCAGCATCCACGACCTGACTGAGAAGGATCTGGGGAAGGCAGGCCTGGTGGAGGAGAGAAAGATAGGCGACGAGAAGATGACCTTCGTTGAGGAGTGCGAGAACCCCAAGTCGGTCTCCATCATCCTCAGAGGCGGAACTGAGCATGTGGTGGATGAGCTGAACCGGGCGATGGAGGATGCCCTGCGGGTAGTGGCGGTGGTAGTAGAGGACAAGATGCTCGTTCCCGGCGGCGGCGCCCCCGAGGTAGAGCTGGCCCTCCGCCTCCGGGAGTATGCAGCAACAGTCGGAGGCAGAGAGCAGCTGGCCATTGAGGCCTTCGCCGACTCCATGGAGGCCATACCCAAGACCCTGGCCGAGAACGCCGGTCTGGATCAGATAGACTCCCTGGTTGCCCTGCGCAGCCAGCATGAGAAGGGTATCAAGAGCTCCGGACTGGACATGGACACCGGCGTTCCTGTGGACATGATGACGCTGGGCGTAGTTGAGCCCCTGCGGGTCAAGACCCAGGCCATCAACTCTGCTGCTGAGGCGGCAGTCATGATCCTGAGGATCGATGATGTCATCGCCTCCAAGGCCGGCGGGCCGGCGGGCGGACCGGGAGGAATGCCCGGCGGAATGGGCGGAGAGGACTTCGAATAGATCTCTCCCATCATCCTTTTTTTCCCTATTGCCAGACATAAAGGCAAAAGTGTTATCTTCTTGTTGAACTCATCTACTGCGATGGAACGCAAGCTTCTGATGAAAGGCAAGGTCAAAGAGGCATACGACCTTGGAGACCGACTGGAGTTCCAGTTCACAGACAACATCTCCGTCTTTGATAAGATAATCCCCAGCACCATCCCCTTCAAAGGCGAGACCCTCTGCCGGGAGGGGGTCTACTGGTTTGAGAGGGCGGGCCGGATGGGAATTAAGAGCCACTTTCTGGAGTATCTGCCCCCAACGGGAATGCTCTGCAAAAGGGTGAAGATAATACCATCTACCAAAATCACCCCCCAATCGAGGGACTATCTCATCCCCCTGGAGTGGATCTGCCGCTGGTATGTGGCAGGCTCCCTTCTGGATCGGGTGAGATCGGGTGAGATCACCGCCCGCGATCTGGGCTTCCCCAGCGGGCATTCCATCAGCGCGGGGGAGATTCTGCCTGAGCCCTTCCTGGAGGTCTCCACCAAGCTGGAGAGCACCGATCGGCTGCTGAAGAAAGAGGAGGCTTTAGCGATATCCGGCCTCTCCTCCCAGGAGTACGAGCAGGCGCGGGAGATCGTTCTCAGGATCGACGAGGATATCAACCACAGCGTTTCCAGCCGCGGCCTGATCCATGTGGATGGCAAAAAGGAGCTGGCCTTCGATGCCGATAGGGAGATAATGGTAGTCGACGTCTACGGAACAGCAGATGAGGATCGATTCTGGGATAAGAAGAGCTATGATGAAGGAGAGCTGGTGGATCTGTCAAAGGAGTATGTGCGCCAGTACTACCGCCAGACCGGCTACAAAGACCGCCTCTATCAGGCCAGAGAAGAGGGGAGGGCAGAGCCTGCAATACCTTCT
Organism: Methanothrix sp.; assembly: GCF_016706325.1. Classification (NCBI taxonomy): domain Archaea; kingdom Methanobacteriati; phylum Methanobacteriota; class Methanomicrobia; order Methanotrichales; family Methanotrichaceae; genus Methanothrix; species Methanothrix sp. Next base: position 1,452,653 of record NZ_JADJJX010000001.1, read on the forward strand.
CTTCCAGACGATGTGGTGGAAGAGACCAGCCGGATCTACATCAAGCTCTTTGAGATGATCACAGGAGAAAAGTTCAAGCCTATAAGATGAGATCTGATTTGCCGTAATTTGAGAAGAGATGATGATATGAAGAGATTGCTGATGATAATTCTGATACTGGCAGCCCTGCTCATATCCGGCTGTATGGAAAGTCAGGATAAGCCGGAAAAGAGCATAGATGAGCTTAAGACCCTCTCCCTCTCTGCAGCAGATAACCTTACCGGCTACAGCCTGCAGAGCACTATGACCCGCGTCAGGACGCTCAATGCCGCTGGGGAGAATGCCACTTCTGAGAATGCCACTACCATCACAGAGAGCGCCGAGACCACCGCCATTGTCAGCCTGGTCGAGCATAAGGCTCATGCCAAGGGATCAACTTCCATTGAGGTAAAGCAACCGGGACTGGACAGCAACATCACCACCACTAAAGCAGATGTCTATCAGATGGGCAACTCGACATATATAATGGATGAGAGCGGCAACTGGACCCACCTGCAGGATCCGAGGACGACAGAGGAGATCTGGGGCGGGGGCAATAACAACCAGGTGAAGGCCATGGCCGAGACCTTCAATCTCTCGCCGGTGGAGATGGCAGGCTCGGAGAAGATCGATGATACAGATGCCTATAAGCTGCGGATCATAACGGGAGAATCAGATGATGAGGCCCTTTACAATACCGCCTTCAACCTGGCCGCAAATATGGTCTCTTATCCCATGTTTATGCCACAAATCGATAGAGCGGAGCTGAATGAGACCGGCAAGATAGAGAAGAGCATCTGGATCTCCAAGAGCACATATCTTCCGGTTAAGTATCATAGTCTGATGAGCTTCACTGTGACCCCGTCTATTGTGGGCGCTCTGGATATCAATACCAGCCAGATGACCATGTTCAATGAATCGATAGGGATGGGAGCGATCGATGTCCGCATAGAGACGAGTGATGTGTACTACGACTTCGACAAGCAGGTGGGCATCGATCCGCCGGCGGAGGCCCTTGAGGCCCCAGTTATCCGGCCCATACAGATCCGGGCAGAGGACAGCTCGCAGGGGCAAAGATAAGGAGAGCCGATAACAGTGCTGAGATCTCAATAACAGCACTGGGATCTCAATAACAGCACTGGAAGCCAACAGCATTGCCGACTGAGAACTCGATCAAGAACCAGAGCATGAGGGACCCATTGCAGCGGCTCTTCCTCAGGGAGAAGCCGTCCTTGGCCCTTCTGGCATTGAGGGAGATGGAGCCGGTCTATGCCGCCCAGATCGCCAAGCACATAGACTCCACCTTTCCCCATACCTCCAGCATCCTGGGCGAGCTGGAGGGGCAGGGGCTGATCGTCTCCCGGCCGGAGGGAAGGATCAGATACCTGGAGCTGACCGACAGGGGAAGGGAGGTGGCCAGAGCACTGAAGGAGCTTTCCGACCTCTTGACCAGACCGGATGGCATGATGCAGAGGTTGAAGCGTCTGGAGGGGTTGGTGGAGATGGCATATGCCGCCGGTGGAGGGGCAGAGGCCCATCTGGCCCTTGGCCCTCTGCGTAGAGATCTGGCAAAGATGATGGCAACTGAGGACCTCGGGCTGCGAGAGGAGGCAGAGGCTCTGGACGGCAGGATTTCTGCTTCATTGCGCCATTGACCTGACAAATGGTTTTATTTTACGAAAGATTTATCAGCACCGAAAAACAAGTACTCTTAAATATTTTTTAAGAGGAAGGTATATGGCACGCCGAACCAGGTTGGAGGTGCTGGGCAGCATTCTGGGGATCTGCAGAGGGGAGGGATCGAGCAAGACGCGCATAGTCTACCAGGTCAACCTCAACTTCAAGAATGCTGGCGCGTATCTCAAATGGCTGACTGAGAAGGGATACTTGGAGAGGGCGGATAGGCTCTATAAGCTCACCCCTGCAGGGGAAGAGATGCTAAAGGAGCTCAATGAGATAAATTCCATCCTCCAGATCGATGCCCCTCAGGCGAAAAAGGAGATCTCAGACTGAATTCGAGGCGTTATGTCAGCCTCATTCTCGGGAGAATGCCCTCATAAAAAAGAGAGAGGATGAGGAGTCCTCTCTATCTGCACGGGCAGATTATCTGTATCTTGGCGGTTGCCAAATTAGAGGCCGGGCAGACACCATTGGTTGCCGTGTACGTAAACTGCACATAGGTGCCTGAGGAGATCACCTCTGCTGCATGGTAGACGAAGGATCCGTCCTCATTCACTTCTATGGTGCCATAGACCGGGTCTATGGTGATGGATTCTGGGTCTATGACAGCGATTGCAGTGGGATCATTCGCCAGGATTCCCTGGCTGGCTGGAACAACCTTGTCCTCTCCGCATTTTGCAGAATACATATCGTTCCTGAGGGTCCACGGGCATTTGGCGACGATGATGGTCACTGTTGCTGGATCGGAGCAGCAGTTGCCGTCACAGGCTTCATAGGTAAAGGTGACTGTGCCCATGAAGCCGGTCTTGGGCTTGTAGGTGAAAGAGCCGTCGGCATTAAGGGATAGAGTGCCTGAGCTTGGGCCGGTCACTAAAGTGGCGGTCATCGTGCCGCTGCCATCGTACACATCGTTCACCAGAACTCCCTCGCCAGCAGAAACGGTCAGGGTCTTGCCATAGATCGCGCCGTATGAGTCATCAACTGCCTCCGGAATTATTGGGATGTGGATGCATCCTATAGCAGGATCGCATGAATCCTCAGTGCATGGATCGCCGTCATCGCAGTCCACGTCCTCATAGGTGCATCCGGTCAGTGGATCGCAGGAGTCGATAGTGCATGCATCGTCGTCATCACAGTCCACGTCCTCATAGGTGCATCCGGTCAGTGGATCGCAGGAGTCGATAGTGCATGCATCATCGTCGTCGCACTTGCTGTCATCAGGACTGTTCTCGCACCTGTCGGTCTCCTCATTGCAGAAGTCTATGGTACAGTCGATGCCGTCACTGCAGTCAGGTGGCGTGCCTGGCATACAGCCCTTGGCTGGATCACAGGTCTCAGCACCATTGCAGAATATGCCGTCATCGCAGAAGTCGTCATCAGGATTGTTCTCGCACCTGTCGGTCTCCTCATTGCAGAAGTCTATGGTACAGTCGATGCCGTCACTGCAGTCAGGTGGCGTGCCTGGCATACAGCCCTTGGCTGGATCACAGGTCTCAGCACCATTGCAGAATATGCCGTCATCGCAGAAGTCGTCATCAGGATTGTTCTCGCACCTGTCGGTCTCCTCATTGCATGTGTCTATGGTACAGTCGATGCCGTCATTGCAGTCAGGTGGCGTGCCTGGTATACAGCCCTTGGCTGGATCACAGGTCTCAGCGCCATTGCAGAATTTGCCGTCGTCGCAGAAGTCGTCATCAGGATTGTTCTCGCACCTGTCGGTCTCCTCATTGCAGAAGTCTATGGTACACTCGATGCCGTCACTGCAGTCAGGTGGCGTGCCTGGTATACAGCCCTTGGCTGGATCACAGGTCTCAGCGCCATTGCAGAATTTGCCGTCGTCGCAGAAGTCGTCATCAGGATTGTTCTCGCACCTGTCGGTCTCCTCATTGCATGTGTCTATGGTACAGTCGATGCCGTCATTGCAGTCAGGTGGCGTGCCTGGTATACAGCCCTTGGCTGGATCACAGGTCTCAGCACCATTGCAGAATATGCTGTCATCGCAGAAGTCGTCATCAGGATTGTTCTCGCACCTGTCGGTCTCCTCATTGCATGTGTCTATGGTACAGTCGATGCCGTCATTGCAGTCAGGTGGCGTGCCTGGTATACAGCCCTTGGCTGGATCACAGGTCTCAGCACCATTGCAGAATTTGCCGTCGTCGCAGAAGTCGTCATCAGGATTGCGATCGCACCTGTCGGTCTCCTCATTGCATGTGTCTATGGTACAGTCGATACCGTCATTGCAGTCAGGTGGCGTGCCTGGCATACAACCTTCAACCGGGTCACAGGTCTCAGCGCACACGTGTCGGTCTCCTCGTTGCATGTGTCTATGGTACAGTCGATGCCGTCACTGCAGTCAGGTGGCGTGCCGGGCATACAACCTTCAACCGGGTCGCAGGTCTCAGCGCCATTGCAGAATATGCCGTCGTCGCACTTGCTGTCATTAGCACGGTGCTCACACGTGTCGGTTTCCTCATTGCAGAAGTCTATGGTACACTCGATGCCGTCAATGCAGTCGGGCGGCGTGCCTGGCATACAACCTTCAACCGGGTCGCAGGTCTCAGCGCCATTGCAGAATTTGCCGTCATCGCAGAAGTCGTCGTCAGGATTGTTCTCGCACTTGTCGGTCTCCTCATTGCAGAAGTCTATGGTACAGTCGATGCCATCATTGCAGTCGGGCGGCGTGCCTGGTATACAGCCCTTGGCTGGATCACAGGTCTCAGCGCCATTGCAGAATATGCCGTCATCGCAGAAGTCGTCGTCAGGATTGTTCTCGCACTTGTCGGTCTCCTCATTGCAGAAGTCTATGGTACAGTCGATGCCATCATTGCAGTCGGGCGGCGTGCCGGGCTGACAGCCTTTAACCGGATCACAGGTCTCAGCGCCATTGCAGAATATGCCGTCATCGCAGAAGTCGTCGTCAGGATTGTTCTCGCACTTGTCGGTCTCCTCATTGCAGAAGTCTATGGTACAGTCGATGCCATCATTGCAGTCGGGCGGCGTGCCGGGCTGACAGCCTTTAACCGGATCACAGGTCTCAGCGCCATTGCAGAATATGCCGTCATCACAGTTCAGAGGCGGCTCAATGTATATCATCTCGCCTGTCTTTGGATCGCAGGCTTCCAGACCATTACAGATATCTTCATCATCGTAGTTGATGGCTGAGGATACGCACTCCCCTTCAAAACAGAAGTCCTCTGTGCAGGGGTCCCCATCTGAGCAGGCATTATTGTCGTTAGCGGTATGGACGCAATTGCCTGTGGCTGGGTCGCAGCTATCGTCTGTGCAGGGGTTGCCATCATCGCAGTTTACTGGTGTGTGAATGCATACATTATCTACGCATTCGTCAATGGTGCACGGATCGCCATCATCGCAGACCACTATGATCGTGACTGTGGCTGTATCAAACTTGCCCGGCTTGCCATTCGTTATGGTATAGGTGAAGGTATCTTTGCCGCAGAAGTCCTGATTTGGAGTGTAGGTAAAAGATCCATCATTATTGATTTCGACCTGGCCATTGGCGGGCTGGGTGTACTCAGTGACTGTTAGCGGCAATCCGCCCCTATCAAAATCATTTTCAAGCACACCGGGAGCAGTCACAGTTAAGGGCACATTCGTTTTCGTCTCGTATTCGTCGTCGATTGCATCCGGCCTGCTGGTGAGAACGATTCTTCCAATAAGATATCCAGCGTTATCCTCCTCTTCTTGAGTTACGAAGTCCGGCAACAGCTTTCCGCCTGAGCATGAATCCTTGATGCCCACTATCTGCAGGGTATATGTGTCGCCGTTGAGCTCAAAGCTCTGATCTGCTGGGGGAACTGATGGCCAGGATATCTTGTCCGGACAGGGTTTAGTGCATGGCTCATATTGGCATTCGTCGCATGTTCCAGTGTTGGGCGTCTCGTCGATGCCCATATCATAGGTGAAGTAGACAGAGCCCAATGCCGGGTTGGTGAATTCCATCTGGATCTTCAGAGTGGCTCCATTGGCCGCCGAATTGCTCAGGATTGGCCAGTTGAAGTGGGTGAGCTTTCCCAGACAGAACTCCTGCCCGAAAGAAGAGGCGACAGACTGCCCATCAAAGCGCAATCCGCTCTTTTGACCCATACTTGGGTTGCCCCAGCGAACCTCTTCGGTTCCCGTTCCTATAACACCTGAGCCACCACTCACTTTTGTCCAGATACCAGACGAGCTGGCCGCTATATCCTGTCCCATCGCCGGGCCGATGGACAGAAGGCAAACGGCAGCCAGAAAGATGAAAATGGCGGCTAAAGATGTCCATAAATATCTTTTATTCCTTTCAAGAGGAGGCTTCAAACCGGTGTGCTTTGAATCCCCTCTCAGTCTAATCTTATCTCTCATCTCTTTTTCATCTCCTACATCAAAAATTTTTTAACAAATTCCTCCGCCTGACCCCCTGGGTGTGAATTTTCCAGGTGATCGATAAATGGTTTAACTACCTATCTTCCAATTCATAAAGGTAGAAGCACATATTGTAAGTAATAAATGAAATTATAACCGGATCTTATGACAAATACGTACTCTATCTCTTGGATCGGTCATATGATCTTTTAAGGGTTCTATGCGGGGGATGAGAATCAATCGTCGGGAAAAGTAGTATGACATGTCCATCCAGTATCACAAGACGGATTATGATCATCGCCAATGAGATGGGGGGCTTGGATTATTCATGATCCAAGGAAATGGCTTTGGCGCGATAGGCAAAAGCATAGATCACTTCTTTTGATTAATAGCTAGCGTACACCACCTGTCATGGGAGAGCAATATAAATTTCAATCTGTCCTGACCCAGCCCAAAGCACCAGATATGCTAATATAACCGAAATGCCAATTAACAGACTCATGCCTCTTGAGAAGAGCTATAAGATCGCCATAATTGTCATCATCAGCCTGCTGGTGATGTCTGCCACTGTGTTAAGGTTCATCCCAGCAGATCAAGGAAGCCCGATGAATGCCATCTCCGCCTCCAGCCGGCCGGCTGCTCTGCTTGAGCTCAGCGGCGAGAGCATCTCTCAAGCCCTGAATAGCAGCACCCTCTTCGTCCTTGATTTCTACTATCCAGGATGCGGGCCCTGCCGATTCCTTAACAATACCACCTCAGAGCTATCAGAAGAGCTGGGAGGGCAGGTCCAGTTCGGCAGGATGAATGCCAAGAATAAAGAGAACAGCAGGGCAGTCAAGGATTATAAGATCTCCTCTTATCCCACTCTTCTCATCTTCAATGATGGCGTTCTGATCAGCAGGATGAGGGGCAACATCAGCAAATCAGATCTTCTGGCAGAGCTGCAGAATATAGAGCCGGCCCTGAACTGCGACCGGGTAAAGCTTCCGCCAGCGGATCTTGAGGCGGATCTTGAGGCAGAGGCAGAGACAGAGGCAGAGAGAGGGGCAGAGAGAGGAGCAGAGAGAGAGGCGGAGAGAGAGGGAGGGGGAGAGGAATCAAAGGCCCCCACAAAGCCTGCGGAAAAGTCCATCACAAAGCCCGACCCACTTGAACCCGCCGGAGAGAAGGCCCCGGGGAAGGCAATTCCCCTGATCAAGCCGGGATCGAAAAACCCCCACCAGGCTATGCTGATCACCGATGAGTCCATCGGCGCGGCGATATCCCAGTACCAGCCAGTGATGGCGGTAGTGGCATTCAGGGAAACATGTGCCTTCTGCAGGCAGATCAATGTAACCATCGAGGAGCTGGCCCGGGAGCTTCAAAGCCAGGTGGCCTTCGGCCTGATCGATACCAGGGCCAATCCGGAGACAAAAGCCAGGTATAACATCACCAGTGTGCCCACCATGCTCATATTCAAGGACGGCGAGCTGGCAGGAAAGGTGGTAGGGGCCAAGAAGAAGGAGGTTGTCCTCGCACAGCTCAAAAAGATCCAGCCCGGCCTGAACACCAGCAAAGTAGTCCTTCCTCCGCCCCCGCCCAAGCCGACCCCCCAGCAGGTCTGCGCCAATATGAGCAAATCCGAGCAGCCGCTCCTGCAGGCCTTCGTGGTATCAAGATGCCCCTTCGGTCTGCAGATGCAGCGGATCATGGCTGATATAATCATGGAATCCGGGGAGACGGACAGATACCTGAAGGTGAGGTATATCGGCTCGGTGGACGAGAAGAATAACACCATAAGGGCCATGCACGGCGAGGTGGAGGCCCAGGAGAACCTCCTCCAGATCTGCATCCGGGAGGAGCAGCCGGAGAGGTACTGGGACTACCTGCGCTGCTACATGAAGGAGGGAAAGACGGCAGAATGCCTCACATCGGCCCAGATAGATGTGAATGAGCTGAACGCCTGCACCAATACATCCTCCCGCGGCCTGGCCTATGCCCGGGAGGACTTCGAGCTGGCGGGTGAGTTCAAGATCACCGGCTCGCCCACTATGCTCATGAACAATGAGATCGTCAAAGAGTCCAACTTCGCCACCAATACCACCAACGCCAGGAGCCCCCAAGCAGTGAAGGAGCTTCTCTGCTGTGGTTTCATCAAAGAGCCCTCATTCTGCTCAATGAGACTGAATGAGAGCCGGTCAGCTACGATGTTCTCAAAGGAATGAGCTGGCATAAGCTGGCACAAGCTCGCATAAGCTGCCACAAGCTCGCATAAGCTTGCAGAGGGCCCTGGATGGCAGAGGCGTGCAGGCGCTTGGATTTTGGCTAGAGGCGGAGTCAAGGGCGGAAGCAGGATCGGAGTCCGGGGCGGAGGCTGGCAGGATCCTCCTGCAGAAGCCTCCACCTCGACGATTTGATGAATAGTCATCGATGGAATGGAGAGATGGGCCGAGAATCAACCACGAGACCGTATATCATCTTCATTCCTAAATATCTGCATTAGCTTCCCAGGCCGAGAGATTTTTTGTGCTATTTTACAGATGATGCTGCTGCAAGAATGTATCAGCCTCATGGCCCTGATAGATACTTAAGTTACTGTCGTAAAGTACTTATAATAAGTAAGTACATTAGATACTGTTAAGATAAATTTGAGGCGATGAGATATGAGGACCTTTGTAGCGTTCTTGATTGCACTACTCGCAGTCAGTGGAGTTGTGTCAGCCATTGATATCCATATAACCTCTCCCACGGATGGGGCGGTTTACGAATTAGGAAAAGAGAAAGTCCTGATCAGATCCACAGTTGTGGATAATGGCGGGAATAGTGATTTCAGAGTCAGGACATTTATCAATGGTGCGCTTAACAAGTGCAGTAATTGGGCCCCGCCAGATGTGGGTATCTACGAGATCGAATGCAGGCTGATCATGCTGGACGAGGACTTCAATCCCACAGGCGAGACCATTTCCGACTTTGTGACCATAGAGGTTATAGCGGGTGAGTAGAGATCTCAAGTTCATTGATATCCGACCGGCATAGCTTGAAGGGAGGGGGCCCGGAAAGGTCAAGAGCTTTAATTTTTTTAAATAATATATTGTAAAAAAGAAAAGGGGTTTAGACCCCTCATCTATTTTTTGCACCGGACTTGGATCTTGGCAGTTCCCTGATTCTTGGCCTCGCAATACCCATTTGTCGCGCTGTATTTGAATATCACATAGGCACCATTATAAAGGCCTCTAGCCTCGGTTGGATCATAGACGAATGACCCATCCTCATGAACCTCAATGGTCCCATACTTGGGATCGATGGTTATTGATTCAGGATTCAACACCGCGACTGCTGCAGGATCATTTGCCAAAATACCCTCAATTGCTGAAACCTCTTTCACCTCTGTACAGGAAGCTGTGTATAAATCATTCCTGATGGACCAGGGGCATTTGGAGGCACAGTTGCAGTTGGTTATGGGCGTGTGAACACATACACCATCAACACAGGCATCGGATGTGCATGGATCTCCATCATCGCAGTCCATTGGAGTGAAGACGCATTTGCCATCTACGCATCTGTCAATGGTGCATGGATCTCCATCATCGCAGTCCATTGGAGTGAAGACGCATTCTCCATCTACGCATTCATCAATGGTGCACGGATCTCCATCATCGCAGACCATTGGAGTGTGGTCGCAAACGCCATCTACGCAACTGTCAATGGTGCATGGATCTCCATCATCGCAGTCCATTGGGGTGAAGACGCATTCTCCATCTACGCATTCATCAATGGTGCACGGATCTCCATCATCGCAGACCATCGGAGTGAAGACGCATTCTCCATCTACGCATCTGTCAATGGTGCACGGATCGCCGTCATCGCAGACCATCGGAGTGAAGACGCATTCTCCATCTACGCATTCATCAATGGTGCACGGATCGCCGTCATCGCAGTCCATTGGAGTGAAGACGCATTCTCCATCTACGCATTCATCAATGGTGCACGGATCGCCGTCATCGCAGTCCATTGGAGTGAAGATGCATTCTCCATCTACGCATCTGTCAATGGTGCACGGATCGCCGTCATCGCAGACCATCGGAGTGAAGACGCATTCTCCATCTACGCATCTGTCAATGGTGCATGGATCGCCGTCATCGCAGACCATCGGAGTGAAGACGCATTCTCCATCTACGCATCTGTCAATGGTGCACGGATCGCCGTCATCGCAGACCATCGGAGTGTGGTCGCAAACGCCATCTACGCATTCATCAATGGTGCACGGATCGCCGTCATCGCAGACCATCGGAGTGAAGACGCATTCTCCATCTACGCATTCATCAATGGTGCACGGATCGCCGTCATCGCAGACCATCGGGTGAAGACGCATTCTCCATCTACGCATTCATCAATGGTGCACGGATCTCCATCATCGCAGTCCATCGGGGTGAAGACGCATTCTCCATCTACGCATCTGTCAATGGTGCATGGATCGCCGCCATCGCAGTCCATCGGGGTGAAGACGCATTCTCCATCTACGCATTCATCAATGGTGCATGGATCGCCGTCATCGCAGTCCATCGGGGTGAAGACGCATTCTCCATCTACGCATCTGTCAATGGTGCATGGATCGCCGTCATCGCAGACCATCGGAGTGAAGATGCATTCTCCATCTACACATTCGTCAGTGGTGCATGGATCTCCGTCATCGCAGACCATCGGAGTGTTGTCGCAAACGCCATCTACGCATCTGTCAATGGTGCATGGATCTCCATCATCGCAGTCCATCGGAGTGAAGACGCATTCTCCATCTACGCATCTGTCAATGGTGCATGGATCGCCGTCATCGCAGACCATCGGAGTGAAGACGCATTCTCCATCTACGCATCTGTCAATGGTGCACGGATCGCCGTCATCGCAGACCATCGGAGTGTGGTCGCAAACGCCATCTACGCAACTGTCAATGGTGCACGGATCTCCATCATCGCAGTCCATTGGGGTGAAGACGCATTCTCCATCTACGCATTCATCAATGGTGCACGGATCTCCATCATCGCAGTCCATTGGGGTGAAGACGCATTCTCCATCTACGCATTCATCAATGGTGCACGGATCTCCATCATCGCAGTCTATTGGGGTGAATACGCATCCCTCGACTGGATCGCAGCTGTCCACAGTACATGCATCTTTGTCGTCGCAGATTATTGGAGTGTAGACGCATCCAGTATCAGGATTGCAGCTGTCCTCTGTGCATGCGTTCTTGTCATCACAGACTATTGGAGTGAATACACATCCCTCGGCTGGATCGCAGCTGTCCTCTGTGCAGGCGTTCTTGTCATCACAGGTTATTGGAGTGAATACACAGCCCTTGGCGGGATCACAGCTGTCAGCAGTGCAGGGATTGCTGTCATCACAGGTTATTGGAGTGTGGACGCACTTGTTGTCGACCACAGAATCGGTGGTGCAGGCATTATCATCATCGCACGGCTCATAATAGTAGGTAACACAGATCTTTTCTTCGCCAAAGGTGCGAATTCTGCTATCATAGTTGCCAGGGCCATCGATATTTGCAGTACCCTTTGTACTCGTAACAAAGTTCAATCTGCCCACGCCAATCCATGCTGCTAATGCGGCGGGATCATCGAACTCTTTTACTATTTCATCACACTTTTTTTTCAAAGAAACTGTAGGAGTCATCTCCTTCGAAGTCCCCATAACCTGGATCGGAGTCCTCTTCCAAATAGAACTCGCGGTAGCCCAAGTCGAGATCGATGGTCAGGTTAGATCCATCGGGCATGGGTGTAGTGAGTCTGGCACTAGATGTGACCTTATAAAACTGTCCTTCACTGTCTTCGTTATCAATCTTAAAGGACTGAGAAGCACAGGCATCTGCAGTTAAAACCACTTTTGTAAGAACACCCAGGCTCGGATCAAACTTCTCAATGGATTGAGTTCTTGTCCAATCAGTACTGGTATTAATGAATACAGCACAATCGGGCGCGTAGCTCTCGGCTGATGCCGATTGGCAAAATATCAGCCCTATGAGCATTACCCATATGATCATATTAATCTTCATTTCTTATTCACTTTTATCCTGAGCCATCTGGCTCATAGGTGTAAGTCACATAAACCTTGGACTCAGCATAGGTAGATAATCTGAAGACAAGGCTACCTGAGGTCGAGCTTGTGAAGGAGATCTCCACAGGGAGAGAGATGGTCTCATTCTGGAATGAGGCCGTGAAATCTGACAGTTCCTGATATTTCTCCTGAAAGGTGCCCACTGAAGAAGCCTCGATCCTCTTCCCGGAAGCTCCTGCAAAGTCGGTCTTACCGTCGTATGCTGCAAGCTTCTCGTTTATGCCGCTCGAGGCGTTGATGGGAATCGACCTCCCATCTGGTAAGGAGATCATAAGCACAGATTCGGACTTCGCACTGACCTCATGGGCTTCATTCTCCTCATTCTCAAGGCTGTAGTTCTGAAGAACTCCAAGATCTACAGCTAAGCCTACATCGACCAGTCTGCCCAGGCCTGGATCGAAGAGAGGAAGAGTATGATTATCCTTCAAGCCCTTACCAGCAAAGGTAAGCGTATCGCAGTATGTTGCTGTTTCAACCCCTCCTGCTGAGAGAGAGATGATCGAAGCCACAATGAATATTGCCAAGAGCAGACTTAACGTGCTCTTAACCACTTCACTCAAGCTCATATTTTCTCTATCCATAATCCTCCTCGAGAGATGCGACCCTCATCGTTCCGGTAAATGGACAATTGTCGCAATTTTACCAAATAGTAGAAAGTCATTATTTGTATTTAACCTGCTCAGACATAAAGTTCTTTACAAATTGTTAGTATTAATGATAATGAGTTGAATGAAGAATCTCAGTTCATGGCTTGGTTTTAAAGAAAGTTGTCAGTTCCTCATATCTATTCTACATCATAATTGGTATATTTTTAAAAAAATGGAATCCACTTCGATGGCGATCACAGACCCTATTTTTAAAAAATTTCTCATAAAATCGTGATGATCCCCTCTAATAGCGGTATGCGGGGATTCGATATGTCAGTAACAGCATTTTAATTCTTTGGAACTGGTGGTGGACTCCAGCCTGGCCAGGGATTGGTATAGGGAGCTGTCATCGCAGGGCAGCCATTGCATAGACTGCAGCGATTCAATGTTGCTCGCCCTGGGGACCTTGCCCACTCTGATGAGGGCAGAGGTGCGAGCGGATATGCTATCGTTGCCCTCAATGGACCTGCCTTCAACCAGGGCATCTACCTCGAAGAGTCCCTCCCTTTCCGCCCGGGCCATGAAGCTGACCGTCCTTCTCCGCCCAGAATCGAGCTTCTTGATATTCCATTTGATCACTCCCGACTGGTTTTCCAGGGTGGCAGTGGTGGAGTTGATGAAGCTCATGCCCTGGGGGAGAAGAGCAGTGACATTGGCGCTCATATTATAGCCGGCGGAGTTGTTCAGTATCAACCGGTAGTTCACAATCCTCTCATCGCTCTGGGAGATGGTGGCGCTGAAATCCAGGGGCAATATCTCCGGTGCACATTCTCCCCAATCCACATCCAGTGTGGTGCTGTTGCTCACCCTGAGGTTCCTCTCCTTAAAGGCTCCCTTGGTGCTGTAAACATAGATGGTGTTTGCCCGCGCCCGGTTGGTATAGTTCTCCTTTCGGGTGATAACCTGGAATTGCATATCGATAGAGGCGGACTCCCCCGAGCCGAGGGAGGGGATTGACCAGTTGCCGTAGCTCCTGGTCAGCTCTATAGGCTCGATGGATGAGCCTATGAAACGGGTTCCCGTGGGGAATGTGTCCCGGACGTATATCGGGGCGAAGGTCCTGTTGCCATCATTGACCACAGTGACTGTGAACCAGAGGATATCACAGCGATCGGGGTCGACATGACCCTTCTTGTACACGGACATGTGGGGGGTGGCATACTTGGGCAGGATGGTGATCTTCCTCTCGATATTATAGCTGCCCACATAATCGTCCTCCACAAACGATAGGCTGGTGGAGTTATTATCCGGCCTGAAGGCAGATTTGAGATTGGCTCTGCCTGTGAAGTTGGATGATGTCTGCAGAACATTGGGCCAGTTTACCTGAACCTCTTTATCCATCCTTTCCAGACTGCTGTAATGCTCCTCAGCATAAAGGCTATTGGAGATGTTCAGCTTGAGGCCCTCCTCCCACTTATGAGAGCGGTTTATAACTGAGTGGGGTGAGTATTCATAGCTTGATGGAAGATAGATCAGGCTCAAGTCCTTTCGGGCCCGATCTCCTCCCTTGATGAGCTCTTCTGCCTGATAGATTCCGCTTCCCCGCTCGTAGGTGGAATAGCCCTTTTTGGCCTTCTTATATACATCCACATATCCCGGTTCGCTGGTGGAGTTGACTGTTCTCTGGTAGTCATCTCCAGAGATGATCTCATCCACTGCAAATGCGCCCAGGTAATCCTCAGAGAGCTTCAGCCCCTCTGAATGATACTCAATATTTGTCCTGCCGACAGAATCAGAGCTGAGGTTGAGCTTCAGGGAGCCATATTCAGATCGTGTCAGGAGGTCCTTGGATACAGATGAGGCATAAGTTGTCGACTCAGCTGCCCTTGAGCTGTGCTCTCCCTCATTACTGCCGGCAACTGTGGCCGATGATTCCGCCCACCTGGAATCATATACAGCAGTCATGTTGCCTGGAAGCTCATGGACAGTCTGTTCATGGTTCATAGAGAGGCCATCCTTCCTCAATTGAATGCTGCTTGTATTGGTGATCATATTGAGATTCATCTTGATGGAGCTCTCGCCCTGGTAGTCGCCTGATCCATGCTCATGGGAGAGAAGGCTGCTGCCATCCGGCCCGACGGCACGATCATGCACGTTTACATAGCCTTTGCCAGAGACTCTCTCAATCATATTGAACCTCAATGCCTTGCTCTCCTCCTCTTCGCAGGGGACGCCGGAATTGGCCTCGCCGGGAGTGGATTCCATGAACAGCCATTCAGCCCCTCCATCCGGATACCTGCCCCAGGCACAGCTATTACCCTGGATATCAAACAGGCTTATGGTACGATCCATCTCCTGACCGGTATCGCTTAAGAGGGTGAGGACGGCACCAAAATTGTTGATCCACTTCTCGCTGAAGCTCAGTTGATAAAAGCCGCCCGGTGGTATAACTGTTCCATCAGGGACGAGCTCCTTTCTGGGCAGATCATCTCTGGAAATGATCGCCCAGCCGCTCACATCCACCTCTCCCGGACCGCTATTATATAGTTCGACCCATTGAACCTCCACATCGTCCTCCAGGTAATCCAGCTCCACCTCATTGATCATCACCGATCCTGATGCCAGGTGAGGAAGGCAAAGGAGCAGCGCCAGGAGGATCAAAATATGTGTAGGCCTCATCTTTGCGCCTTCGGTTAATATCTCCTTAAATAAAAGAATATCCCTACTATCTGTAAGAATCTGAAGGTGGAGATGATACAGAAAGCCTCTGCTGATCCATGAGCCTATCATAAGAGAAGCAGATGCCTGCTCACAGACAGGCGGTATGACAGTGGGAGATCAAAAGCAAACTGCAGGAACTGCCTGATGGCAGTTATCGTCTTCTCCTGACCAAACCGGGGCAAATTATGCGCGAAGTTTATGCGCTCGAGAACGAGCCCTGGCTCAAACAGATTGAGAGATCGACTAGCAAGGCGTTGTTCATGTATGGTGGCCGGCCCTCAGGCAATGGGCCCGAGCGATGAAAGGCATCGGCGAGAAGAAGGAGACTGCCCTATCATCAGCTCTTGGGGGGAGAGGATACTCCGGAACGGCGTATATCAGGCGATTGCAGAAGCGGTGGAGCAAGAGGCCTGCACAATCCCAGGCCCGATGGGATGGAGGATCGCTTTTCTCTGCACTGTTGCGGGCACTGGATGACTGCCTATCTGAGATGATGCGGGATGAGGCATGAGTTCATCCGGGAGCTAAGGAGTGATTCCAGACGGAGGGCGATGAATATTATGACCATTATCGACCTGAGGGAGTTGAGGGAGGCTTATTTAGCGTTGAATACTGCAGTTGGGGGTTTAATTTGAGGAGGCTGTTGGATTGAACACTGATTTGGCAATCTTATTCAACAGTATCTTTAAATACATGATTTGCCGATAAAATCATTTAGAGATTTAAGAGAATCACTTATGATACTGGGGTGGATGCATCACGGAGTTCGGAAAATCTGAAAGATCTGAGCATGATTAGCTTTATGTACATCCTGGGAAATTGTGTTGTATTTGCGTGATTAGCCGATATTGGGGTGGGATATTTGGGCGTTCGGAAAGAGATCTGGAATAAAGATCTGCGCGAGATAAGAGTGAACAAAGAAGCGACAAGACATCATGCTCAGAAGTATAGGATGGGTAGTGTGAGACTCGCCACCGGACGAATCCGTACAAAAGAAGAATTTGAGCAAGATAAAAAGAGAATATTAAGCATCAAGCTTCCATAATTTTTTTAAAGAGGGCCGTATGGAGTTTTTTGATGATATAGAAGTGAACATCATCAAAACAATTGTAAAGTTATATAATTATAATAAATGTTTGATGCTTTATGCAGAGGATTTGACTGACGAAACCTTTTTGCCTCCAATAAATGAGATTAGAGATGCAAATGACCATATAATGCGCGTTTTTGCGGTGGTGTTTGGTTTTGGAGATACTGGAAAAGAAACAGAGCACGAATATATTAAGTCGAATCTAAATGCTGCGCTTTCACATGTGTATAGAGCAACATACGAACATCTGGACTACATAAAAATCTATCAGCATGAAGCTATACAAAATAATCTTGCGAATATTTATCCAGAAACATTGGCAACTGTGTTTCCAGAGTACTATAGAGATATCAATCCGAGGCTTGTTGATGCGATAAATATAATACCAGATTATAGAAAGAGAAAGAATATTGCTGATCCGAACCTAGAACAGGTAGAAGCTTACATGGCAATTATTGAGACGACTAAGAAAGATTATAACGAGATTATTAGAATGTTGCCTTCATTGAATGAGTATCAAGCCAAAAAATTAAGGGATAATTGGAAAAGAAGACTTATTGACTTCGTTTCAGGTATTATCGTAATTCTCTTAGGAACTGCTATATATTCATACATCTTCAGTTAAGGATTTATTAATAATATACTAAAATTTTATTTTATGCTATGCTATTGAGCCCAATTCCGAGAATCACTGAAACCAATCGCCAGTGGGCATTATGCTGGTTCTTAACCGATGATATATGGCTATATATTCACATATTTTGGATTTTTAATCCTACACCTTTAAGCACATTATGTAGTCTATCTTTCGGCCCAGATAAATGGATGTCGAATGATAAATGAGATAACAAAGCCATGTAAATTGCAGAAAATTTAGCATATCACTATCAAGTCATATCGGAATCTATTGTTTTTCTGATGATTTATCTTATGGGTTGCTTTTGCATTGCCAATATCTGACGAGGAGGACAGCTTTGCAAGCTTCAAGCGATAGGGCCCGAAGTCGAAAAGGAGAAGAAGGATAAAAATGTTAGTTCCGACCCCCGAATCATAAGCATGAGAACGGTTGAAAAGGTATCAATGAGCAGATAGTACGGGCTTCAAGTATCAACCTTGATGCCGCGCCTCTCAAAGAATTCTATCAGCGCCGCCTCTACGATCTGGCTGTGGTCTTGGCTACTGGAGCTTGTTCTCACCGCATAAGCCTTCAGAGTGTTGGCCAGCGATTCAGTCATTTCAAAATCGATTATCATGGCATTAGCCACCTCCGCTTCTCTCAGCATATTGCATATGGGCTCTCTTCTGCCTCTTTGAGCCTGCTTCCATCCAAATGAGATTGAATGCACTCAGGATCGGAGCCAGGGAGCCTCTGGATAAATATATGAATCCCACCAATAAGGAGTTTATGGCACAATCTAAGAATATTTAGCACAAACTGTGAAGCATTGATCCGTCCAACAGTTCAGAGAGCTAATGTCTCTCTTTCAAAGAGCGGAGAAGAGCGGGCAGACTCATGGAATTGAGGATATCCTTCTTCTCCAGCCAGGCCCTTCGGGCGACATTCACCCCATACTTCATATTAAGAAGCTGGGCGGCATCGTGGGCATCGGAGTTGATGCACATCAGAACCCCCATCTCCTTCGCCCTCCGGGCATTGACATCATTCAGGTCCAGACGGCTGGGATGGGCATTGATCTCCAGAGCGGTGCCCGTACTCGCAGCTGCCTCTAAAACCGCTGCGAAATCCATGGCTGATGGCTCTCGCTGGTTGATGATCCTCCCTGTCGGGTGGCCGATGATATCCACGTTCTCGTTCTCCATGGCCGAGATCAACCTTCCTGTGATCGCCCTCTCATTCTGCTGCTGGGCCATGTGCACCGAGGCAATGACGATATCTATCCTCTGCAGGATATCGTCAGGATAGTCCAGGCTGCCGTCTGCCTTTATATCCACCTCTGCCCCCATAAGAACGGTGATGCCATCAAGGCTCTCATTCGCCTCGGCCACTGCCTCTATCTTCTCCTCCATCCTCTCTATTACGATCCCTCCGGCGATGCCCACAGAGGGGGAGTGGTCGGAGAATGCAATATACTCATAGCCCAGGGCGCGGGCGGCATGGGCCAGCTCGATGATGGAGCCCCTCCCATCAGACCAGTTGCTGTGGACATGCAGGTCGCCCCGAATATCCTTCTCCTCGACCAGCCTGGGCAGGCGCCCCTCCAGTGCAGCCTCGATCTCCCCCCGATCCTCCCGCAGCTCAGGCGGGATGTAGGGCAGGCCTACAGTCAGATAGATATCCTCCTCCCGGTCAAAGAAGAGCTCCTGGCCATCGGCCAGGCGGGTGAGGGAGTACTCGCTCAAAGAGTAGCCGCGATCAAGGGCCAGCTGGCGCATGCGGACATTATGCTCCTTGGAGCCGGTGAAGTACTGAAGCACAGTGGCATAGGAGCGGTGCTCAACTATCCTCAGGTCCACCTGGATGGTATCATTCACGATGACGCTCGCTTTGGTGGGGCCCTTGGCCAGGACCTCCTCCACCAGGGGCATCCTCACAAATGCGGCCACGATCTCCTCCGGCCTTTCCGCAGTGGCCAGGATATCGACATCTCCCACAGTCTCCTTCCGCCGGCGGTAGCTGCCGGCAGCAGTGGCATGCTCCAGGCCCTCTATCCGGCCCAGATAAGCCAGGATCTCATTTACTATCGGTTCAGCATTGCTGTAGAGGATGCGACCGCTGCGCTTTCTGTATCTTTCAATGGATTTCAGAATGTTTTTCTCCCGCACCTCGCCCATTCTGGGAAGCCGGCGTATGCGGTGCTCTCTTGCCGCCCTCTCCAGTTCATCCAGGTTGGTTATGTTCAGCTTCTCATGAAGCAGAGAGACTGTCTTCGGACCCAGCCCCGAGATCTGGAGAAGCTCAGCCAAGCCAGGAGGGGTCTGCAGCAGAAGCTCCTGATGGGATTTGATCTTTCCCGTGCGCAGGTACTCCTCGATCTTCTCAGCGATTGCTTTTCCCACGCCTGGTATGGACTGAAGCCTCCTTTCCCGGCAGAGCTTCTCGATGTCCTCATTCAGAGACTCTATCGCCCTTGCCGCTTTGCTGTAGGCTATGATCTTGAAGCGATTCTGGTCATGCAGCTCCAGGAGCTCTGCCATCTGATAGAGGATGAGAGCGATCTCGCGGTTCTTGGCGGAATCTATCACAATGAGGAGTAGATCGCATGTGCTATAAGAACAATGCTTCGATCACCTATCCGAGAGCATTTTTAGGTTCTTCGCCGAGGCGTGCGGGCGGTGTGCAGCAGAGAATTCTTCTCTGTGCCTTGATATCTCTGCGGCTGGACCCAAGCATACTGATTTCACCAGCCAGCCTCAGGATGGACCATCTGCATAGATCGTTAAGGCTGCTGCCTCTCGGGCGTCAAGGCCTTTATGCACCACCCCGCAGATCCTTCTGGTGATCAGCTCGGGATCTTGATGCTGGAAGACATTTCTCCCAATGGCCACCCCCCTCGCTCCAGAGGAGATTGCACCCTGCACCATGAGAAGAAGATCCAGCTCCGTCTCCACCTTGGGGCCGCCTGCGATCACCACCGGAACCGGGCAGCTATCGACGACACTGGCAAAGCTATCCGGATCCCCTGTGTAGTTGGTCTTGACGATATCCGCGCCCAGCTCCGCTCCCACCCGGGCGGCATGGGCGATGCTCTCAGCAGAGTACTCATCCTTGATCCTCTTTCCCCGGGGGTACATCATAGCCAGGAGAGGCATGCCCCATTCCTGGCAGTGGCGGGAGATCTCCCCTAAGGTAGAGAGCATGCTGCTCTCATCCTCTGCCCCCACATTGACGTGAATGCTCACTGCATCTGCTCCGATCTTCAAAGCCTCCTCCACTGTCGCCACCAGGACCTTGTTGTTCGGATCGGGTCCCAGGGCTGTGGAGGCTGAGAGGTGGATGATCAGGCCGAGGTCCCGGCCGTAGCCTCTATGGCCGAAGGTGGCAGCGCCTTTATGCACCACTGCGGCATCTGCTCCCCCCCGAGCCACAGCATCGGCGATGCTTTTGACGCTCTTGATTCCCGTGATGGGTCCAACTGTTACCCCGTGGTCCATGGGGATTATGACGGCGTTTCCTGTATTGCGATTGAATATCCTCTCCAGGCGAATCGATGTTCCTCTCAATCTCGGCAACCCCTTGTTATTGGCTTATCTCGCATATCCCTCATTTAATGTATAGATCAATACACCATTGTATAATATCTATCATTGATGTGCAACATTGCATATTTATACCTTCCGTCCGCCTTAAAAGGAGGGGATGTGGTTGAGTAAGCCTGAAATAGGGGAAAAAACTCCGTATCCAGAGAGTGATTTGGATGGGTTTCGGTGTATCTGGCCTCGATCGGCTGCAAAAGACTGCAGAAGAGCCCTTTTTCATCTTTCTGCTGGCAGGCCTTTCTTTAAACCTGATATTGGGAACAGCACTGGCAGGCACTGAGACTGGGGAGTTCTGCCCCGATTGCCCCGATTGGACCAACCTTGATGGCTGGTATTCCCAGCGGGAGTCTTATGTGAATGGCATGCATAACCCCAGCCCTCCCGCCCGGGAGAGCAGGACAGATTCGCCAGCACAGGCCGCCACCATATCCCTCCCAGAAAAAGAGCAGGAGGACTACCCCATCCCTTCCCTCCTCACCCGGGCGGGTTCGATCGATGGCGATAGGATCATCCTGGATGTGCGCTCCAGTCAGGAGTATCAGGCGGGGCATATCCCTGGTGCCCGCAACATCTACTGGAGGGATCTGCAAAAGGATGGGGCCTTGGACCAGATCCTGGCCCGGGATGCTCTGAGCCGGGCAGGGATATCTGCCCGCGACCGTCTCCTCATCTATGGGGATTCCAGTGATCAGGGTGCAGCCTTTGTCTTCTGGGCCCTCTCATACCTCGGGCAGGAGGATGTCAGCCTGCTTGATGGAGGGGTTGATGCCGCCATTGATGCTGGCCTATCTCTGAGCGCAAATGCGCCCTCTCCCACACCGACCAACTACACCGGCCGCACAGTACCATGGCTACTGGTGACCCCTGAGAACCTCGATGGGATGCTCGGGCGGTCTGATGTCAATATTCTGGATGCGCGGGACTTCTCCGAATACGGCAAGAACAGGATCACCAATGAGGCCATACCCCTGGGCCTGGATAAGGTCTATAAAGATCGGAGGATCAAGGATGCCTCCATACTGGGGGACCTCTTTGGCCGGCGATTGGATGAGTCCGGGACCGCCATTGTCTACGGGACGCCAGAGGCCTACAGCCTCTTTTTCAGCCTCCGGCTTATGGGCTACAATGCCACCCTGCTGGAGGGGGAGTGGTGGAAGGAGAGCAGGTGGGCGGTCAGCAATGTGAGATAAGCCGGCAAAAAGGAGCTGTCTAGCCCCTCCCGGGGAAGAATCTTCTCGAATTCATCAATCCTCTCTTCTCCCTTCAATCCTTGAGAAGAGCTCTTGTCGCCACCTCCAGGGCCCCGGCCGATCCCAGCACCGGCCTCCAGCCAAGCCTCTTGATCCTATCAATGGAAAGGAGCATCAGCTTCACGTCCCCTCTCCAGCCCCGGCCGTCTACCCCGCCGGTGTAGCTGTACTGGACCTCATCCAGACCCATCTGGCCTACTACGATATCTGCAATCCCGGTGACATCTATGGAGTCCTCTGATCCTATATTGAAGAGGTTGACCCGGTCAGCGGAGTTCTCCACTGCATGGATCATAGCATGGATGCAATCCTTCACCTCCAGGTAGGACTTGCGCTGTTTTCCTGAGCCCAGGATCTCCAGCCTGTGAGGGTCGTTCCGCAGCTTTCTGATAAAATCCACCAGGACTCCATGTGTCCCCCGCTCGCCCACGATATTGGCAAAGCGGTAGATCCAGGACTGCATCTGGAAGGTATGGCAGTATGAGGAGATCAGGGCCTCGCAGGAGAGCTTGGAGGCTCCATAAAGAGAGATGGGCAGAAGAGGGCCGTACTCCTCGGGAGTGGGAAGCACTGCCGCCTCACCGTAGACGGTAGAGGTGGAGGTGAATGCTATCCTGCAGGCATTATTCTCCCTCATCGCCTCCAGGAGGTTGTAGGTGGCCAGGACATTCTGCTCCAGATGAACGCGGGTGTCCTCTGCACCCAATTTCACATCCGGGTTGGCAGCCAGATGGAAGACGAGGTCCTTTCCTGTTACTGCCTCATCCAGCACCTCGGGATCCATGAGATCGCCGATCAGGAGATGAAAGTTTGGGTTGTCTTGATAGGGGGCGAGAAACTCCGTTCTTCCGGAGCTGAAGTTGTCAAGCACCGTCACCTCATTGTCCAAGAGAAGCCTCTCCACCAGATGGCTGCCTATAAACCCTGCCCCTCCTGTGACGAGGATTGATCTATCCTTTAGCATCAGGGGGTGAATTTCTCTGCAAGTTAATCAAGATTGTGGAGAGGGTGATATATTCAGGCCGTGGGTGTTTTTAAATTTCTAAATTAATAGCATTGCAATCATGAACGTCAAGATGGCATAATACTTAAATAGATTGCAATGGGCTATATTATATCCAAGATCATAGAGCTTTGGATCGGATTCTAACTGGAGTCAATGGGGAGTTTGTGTATGAAAGTTGCCTTAGTGGGAGCGGAGCTGGAGGAAAACCTGGGAATCCGCTATATGGCGTCCTCCCTGGAAGCCAGGGGACATCAAGTACAGATCATACCCTTCAACTCGGAATCGGATATGGAGGAGGTAGTGAGGGTGGTCCTCTCTCACTCTCCGGAGCTGGTCGGCCTCTCCATGGTCTTCACCAGCAGGGGAAGGGAGTTTTGCCGGCTGGCGGAGGCTTTGCGGAAGGGTGGCTACAGCGGCCATCTGACTGCAGGAGGGCCTTTCGCCTCATTCAACTGTGAGTTGCTGCTGCGAGATTTCCCGGCCTTCGATTCCATCGCCCTGGGCGAAGGGGAGACTCTTATCTGCAACCTGGCGGAGAACCTGAACGATCTCTCTCTCATTCCCGGAATTTGCTACCGGAGGCCTGATGGAAGCTTGGCCTTAAACCCCTCAACAAATGAGCATGATGACCTGGACAGGCTGCCCTTTCCCAGGCGCACCACCTTCCACAGTTACTTTGGCAAGCCCATAGCCAGCATCCTCACCAGCCGGGGCTGCTGGCGAGACTGCGCCTTCTGCAGCATCAATGCCTGGTATGACCGGGTGGGGGGAAAGAAGTTTCGCATGAGGAGCGTAGACAACATTGTATCCGAGATGAAAGAGCTCTATGATCTGCATGGTGTTCGGATTTTCAATTTCCAGGATGACAACTTCTTCCTGCCGGATAGAAGCCAAGCCCTGCAGAGGTTTGAGAGCCTGAGGGACAAGCTCGCCCAGGAGGGGGTAGAGGATATCGCCATTGCCATCAAGGCCCGCCCGGACAGCATCACCCGTGAATCCATAAGCATTCTTGATGACCTGGGCCTATTCCGGGTCTTCCTGGGAGTAGAGAACGCATCTGAGAATGGCCTTGCCAATCTCAACCGCAGGCAGACGGTTGAGCAATCGCTCAACGCCCTGGAGATCTTAAACGACTTCGATGTTCATTTGGCCTTCAATCTGCTCATGTTCGAGCCGGATACAGTGATGGATGACCTGCTGATCAATCTTCGCTTCATCGAGCGGCATCTGGACAATCCATTCAACTTCTGCCGGGCGGAGGCCCATGCAGGCACCGGTCTGGAGGAGAGGCTCAAAGCGGAGGGAATGCTCCTGGGCGACTACTTCGGCCTGGATTACAGGCTGAAGGATCCCCAATGCGAGGCATTCCATCAGGTGGTCAACTATGCCTTCTTCGATCGCAACTTCTCTGACTTCGGCCTGCACTACTTCAATATGCAGGTGGACTTCACCTATCAGCTCCTGCGGCGCTTCTATCCGGAGGTACTCTCCGAATCTCTGCGGGGAGCAGTGAAGAGCTTCATCAAAGAGACGAACCTGGACACCTACAAATGCCTCTGCCAGGTCTATGATTTTATAGAATCAGCTGATCCCTCCAACCGCCTGGAGCTGCAGGCCTTTGCAGCCGATATGAGGGCGGTTGTGGATGGAAGGAGCCGGCATCTCCATTCTCAGGGAGAGAGGATCCTCAATGCCCTGAATTATGCCTATGACCGCCGGAGCCAGGGCAGTCCCGGGGCTTGGCCGGCCAGAGAAAGAGCAGTTGAAGCCCTCCAGGCCGGTTTTGCTTCACCTTACTTTGGTATGGGA
This sequence comes from Methanothrix sp., assembly GCF_016706325.1. Lineage (NCBI taxonomy): Archaea > Methanobacteriati > Methanobacteriota > Methanomicrobia > Methanotrichales > Methanotrichaceae > Methanothrix > Methanothrix sp. The sequence goes on from NZ_JADJJX010000001.1 coordinate 1,477,490, forward strand.
GGGCCGGAGCAGGGAGCATACACTCTCCGATCAACAGAGGCATCCATGGGGGAGGCGGATATCTTCGGTCTGACCCCAGTTCCCATTCCCTATCATCTCTTCAAGTCACAATTATCTCGGGGAGCGGGGAGGTGAAGGCCAGATTTGATATGATATTCGATGTTGCAATCGATGTGCATCAATGTTAATTTATCCAATATTTAATTTAAAAATTTCAATGAATTCAGGAGGCCAAAGAGATGGTGAATGATAGCTTGGAGAATTTACGCTACTGGGTGGAGCCAGCTCACCCCATGGTGATAAAGCTCAGAGACGATCTGGTGGCAATATACCGGTTCGTTAAGGATAGGTTTCAGAAAGAGATAGACGCTGCTTTCGACCGGGGATCGCAGCAGATCGGCTTTGTGGTCACCACTACCGTCCCCGTGACCCTGGAGTTGGGGGAGGGTGGCTTCATAAAGAGCCTGGGCCTGGGCTCGGATTGCTTGAAGGGCACTGCCCTGGAGAGAGAGCTTTTAGCCGTCTTTGAAAGGATGATAAAGGGTAATATCAAAACCGGCGCATCCTCGGGCATCTACAATATTGCTCTGTTCTGGTATGATGCCGTGAATCTCAAGCTGAGGACGGACTGGATGGAACCTGCTCATCCGGCATTCCGGCTGCAGTCTGAGCTGATGGGTCTGCGCAGGTCTCCTCAGAGTGCCAGAGGCATGGATATGCTCACCCGGCCCCATCCCTGGCTGGAGCCCGTTCATCATGGGCCCTGGTGCAGACCCTGGATGGAGCCTGCCCATCCTCACATGCCCTGGATGGAGCCCGCCCATCCGCATATGCCCTGGCTGGAGCCTGTTCATCATGGGCCCTGGTACAGACCCTGGATGGAGCCTGCCCATCATCATATGCCCTGGTTGGAGCCCGCCCATCCTGTCTTCCAACCCTCTGATCTGCAAAAGATCCAGGAGAGAAGGTATGAGCATACAGAGCCCGCCCAGTATCTGTCAAGGGTGCATCAGATGATCATAGAGAAGACGGTGCTGGTCTCGGCCATCGACGAGGTCTATCCGGAGCTGAAGCTTGGTGAGAGGTTGAATCAGGCTCAATACGCCATGACTCCCACTCTGCCTCTGCCTCCTCCCCGTGCCGTCTGGCCGGGAGCAAGAGAGCCGGCACATATGATGGCTGCTGACCCCTGGCTCCAAGGCCCTACCCCCTATCCGTGGAGGCCGATCATGGATGAGATCGCCAGATTGCTGGAACGATATGGGCCTCAGCCTCTCCCCTGGAGGTATCATCTCCTCTCTGAGATTGCAGATATACTTGCCCGGTATAGCTATGGAATGCTCAATCCTCAGCCTCTGCCCCCCAGAGTGGCGGCCTTTCCGGGAGTCAGAGAGCCCGCTCATCCGATGGCAGCTATGCAACCGGATATGTCCAGACAGCTGCTGGCCGAGCTGGCACTTATCCTCCAGAGGTACGGTCTCCAGATCTAGGATGAATACGGCTGCAGCATGCCCTGGCGACATGGCATGAGACGAATTTTATCTTTTTTCCTGACCTTGATATCTGTGGCCGGAAAGGCTCTCGGATCGTAGTATACCGCCCGCACAATTTAGCGAAGAGCTGATTTTATCTTCTTGTAGCTCCTCTGTATGGGTCGATGAGATGATCTTTGATCAAGGGGATAAAAAAAGGGCAAAAGAAGCAAGAAGGGCAAGGGGGAGGGTGAGAGTGGCAGAAGAAGCAGGGGATGCAGGGAGAGCAGGGGAAGCAGAGAGAGCGGGGGATGCAGGAGGAGCAGAAGGAGCATTCGGACTGGAAGAGATGGGTTCGGATGAGCCGCCCCTCTCCTTTCTCACCGCCAGGCAGCGGGAGGTGCTGCAGTTGCGTCATCAGGGCCTCTCTCAGCAGGATGTGGCCGATCGGCTGGGGACCACCCGCTCCAATATCAGCATTCTGGAGAAGCGGGCCCACCAGAACATCCTCCGGGCGGAGAGGACGGTTCAGCAGTGGATGATGATTCGTGCTCCGATCCACTTATTCGCAAAGGGGGGAACGGATGTCTTCGATCTTCCCAGGATGATCTTCGCCGCAGCCGATGAAAAGGGTATCAGGCTGCCTGTGACATCGATGGATATACTGGTTCAATTGCGGCGAAATGCGCCCCGGCTATTTCATAAGAGGGCCTTGGAGAGGGACGCCAGGATCTATGTGAACAAGAGCGGAGCTGTATTGGTTGAAGAGGCTCAGTAGGGGATGGGGCATGATGCCCGTCAATCCCGCTTGCTCGCCTCACTGGCGCCCCGGCCTCTTCAGAGGGAAAAGCTTTTTCTCTTCCCAACCCGTTGCCAGGATCGTGAACGGAATATCTCTCTTCCCCCGTCTCATCTCTGCATTCATCCTGCTCGCAGTAGCCCTGAGCATCCCTGCCCTGGGCTCAGTCACTGAGTACGGCCGGAGCACAGAGGACCTAATAGGCGTATTCTCAATCGAGAAGACCATTCGGATCGGTGGCAGTAGCCAGGACCTCCTCCCAGGAGACGAGGCTGATCCACTGAGCCCGCCCAGAAGCCTTTACAGATCCCTTGCTGACGACCAGGCCCCCAGCCTGGCAGGCTTATCAATCGAGCCGCAATCGATCCCCGTCAACTCCAGCCAGCCGGTCAATATCAGCCTTCATGCCATAGATGACCAGGCATTCCATGAGGCCCGGGCCAGCTTTTCAGGGCCTGGTGAATTGGAGGCTGTCGCCCTCTTCCCGGCATCGAGCATCAGCTCAGGATCGATCAGGGATGGCTGGTATTACGCCAGTATAATCCTGCCCTCCAATCAGACCGGCATCTGGCGCCTGGAGAGCTTGACACTAGCGGACCGGGACGGCAATAAAAGGGAGCTAACAGGAGAGGAGCTGAAGGAGCGCGGATTTCCTGTGCAGGTGTTGGTGGTCAGGCCGGGTGCATCCATCCTGCCGGATGGCATTGAAAATATTTGAGAGGGATTGAGGGGTTGAGCAATGGCTGAGGCACCAGAGCAATGAGATAAGAAGGCTTGGCCAATTGGCAGACCGAGAGGCCATCAGGAGGAGTTTCCGGACCGAATCCTTTTTCTACTAGCGTAATATTATTAGGAAGTATGGGCAAGCTCAACAAGCTATTAATAAGCGGCCGCTTCCATTTCTGCATCCTGGCGGTCCTCATCCTCCTGCAGATATCCTCCTCTCCTGCCGCGGGGCTCACCGACCTGGACTGGCGCATGAGCAGCTCGAAGTACGCCAGAGCTCAAGTCAACAATGAGACTGCTTTTCACGGGGCCAATTGTGCTGATCTCTCTGTGGACAAGAAGGGCACCACAGTGCGGGCGCGCATCTACATGGACGAGCCCATGCCCCTGGAGAAGATAGATGCATTGAGTCTGTGGGTGAATCCCGGGTCAGGAGATGGAAAGGTCGAGATCGAGTTCTATCTGGATGGCGACATGAGCGGCAGATATGAGAGCAAGGACCCTCAGGATGCCAGGATTCGCTCCATCAAACGCTCATGGTCGGAGCTGGGATTCTCCCCCGGCCAGTGGAGTGAACTGGATGGCTTCACACTCGAATATGAGAAATACGGCGACAAGAAATTCCCCCGCGGCAGCCTGAATGATTTCAAAGGCTGGCTGGAAGGACAGAGGGTGGTCCGGATCTATATCACCCTTTACAAGGATTCCAAAGTGCCTGTGACCTCGGCCCTCATAGACTATATCCGGGTGGGAGATCAGATCATCTCCTTCGAGCCCCTGGAGGAAAAGAAGGTCAAGGGCGGCCCCAAGAGTGCCGCCGCCGGGAGCAAGATCACCTACACCATCACCTATGGCAACAATGAATTCCAGCCGGTGAATCTTGTAGTCTATGAGAACTACGACCCAAAAACAGTATTCATCGAATCTAACCCCGCCCCCGATCCGGGAACCAACAACCGCTGGACCATCCCCTCTCTCGCCCCAGGCGAGCATGGCCAGATCAAGGTGGTGGTGAAGACCAGAAAGCCCGCTGCCAAAGCCGATATATCGGGCGTTGTCTTGGGTGTTGGCTACACCTCCACTCATGGCATGCTATCCACAGATTATGAGAGCTACATCATCACCAACAAGGTACGGATTCTGGCGGGGAATACCAGCTTTTCCGCTTCTGTAAATACAGCAATAAAACCGGTCATCGGCTCCACCCTGGATTATGGCGAGCACGGCTCAGGATCATACCGGGCAGAGGAGGATCTCAAACTCAGGTCATCGAGCATCTCTGCAGGGCGCAGCCTGACAGCCATCCAGGCGCCCTGCACTCTCCTTCTTCCCCGCCGCTCGATCTCCTTGGAGGAGAGCTGGTCTGCAGCCGTCCGGGCGCAGAACAACTATCGGGAGCTGGGCTGGAGGGATAGATATCATGAGGCAGGCTCCATCAATCTGAGCTACAGGACAAGTCTGGGAAAGACGATATCCTATCTGCAGACTTCTGCCCAGTTCAATGGCACCGCCGATAGGAGGGCGGTCTGGGCGGGTGGATTCATAGATCAGCGATTGGCGGGCAACTACAGCCTGGAGGGGGAGGCAAGATGGAGGTACTCCAGCAAGAGGATAAGCGGCCAGTCGCTGGATGAGCTGGACTGTGGAATAGAGATCGGAGAAGAGGCACTGGAGGGGGACGGCTGTCTGTGATATCCGAGATCGAAGAGATGGCTACCGGGGCGCAGAGGAGGCTCCTTGGATCTTAATAGATCCGGGCGTGATCAGACCCTGCAGGATCGCTTGCCAAGCATGATGCTCATCAATCCCGCTTGCTCGCTTCAGCTGCCATTAGCAGCCCAGCCACCTGATCCGGTGTCAGCTCCTCGGGCCGCATATTGATCAGAGTCCGGTCCAGCTCAGAGATGGTCATCTTATCAATCCCGTATGCTGCCAGCCCTTTCTTCACTTTTTTGCGCCTGTTTCTGAAGAGCATATCCGCCATCCTCATAAAGGCCCTGGGGTCCACCTGGGGCCTCTCTTTACGCGGACGGAGCCTGACTATCATCGAATCCACCTCGGGAACAGGGCGGAAGGACTTTCTGGAGACGTTCTCCAGGATCTCGATATGGGAGAAGAAGCCGGCCACCATTCCCAGCCGGCCGTAATTTTTGCTGCCTGTTTGGGCCCTGAGCCGCAAGGCGAACTCCTTTTGGAACATCAGGACCGCCAGATCGAAGGGCCGGGCGAGGAGGCGGTAGGTGATCTTGCTGGAGATGCTGTAGGGAAGATTGGATACGATCTTATTGTACTCGGGAAGCGGGACGGTCAGAGCATCGGCATGTATCACCTGCACATTCGCTGCCAGAGAGCATAAATTGGCTGCCAGATCGGGATCGATCTCCACTGCGTAGACCAGGCCGGCGCGGGCAGCCAGCTCCCGGGTAAGGATTCCTTCCCCTGGCCCGATCTCAAGCACCCAATCCTGGGGCCCAAGCTCGGCATGGCTCACAATGGTATCCACAACTGAGTGATCGATCAAAAAATGCTGGCCCAGTATCATCTTGAGCGAGGCAATGTGGTAAAGACCCGATACTTGATCCGGTCATCCATCAGCTCGTCCTCGATGCGTTTGGCTATGAGCTTCTCCGGGCTGTAAAGGCCCTTCACCCTCTCCACCAGCTCGGCAAAGCTCTTGAAGGGCCCCTTCTTGCGCTCGTTGAGCACCGACCACATCAGCTTCTTGCCTATGCCCGGCAGAAGCTCCAGGCCGTGCATGCGGGTGGTGATGGGGCCGGCATCATTGAAGTAGCGAATGAACCTGGCCTCATCCTCCAGTACTATGGTCTGAATGATGAAAGGCAGCTCCAGCTTGGCGCTATTGGAGAGCTCAGAATAGTCAATTCTGCGGTTGACATGATCGATTACATCCCTGCTGCCACTGCCGATGTAGACCCGATCCCCTGCTACTGGAACCACACCCTCTTTGGGGGTCATCTCCATGAGCACAAAGTTGGTCTCGCCCACCGCCTGAACTAAAGGCTGCTTCTGGTAGGTTCTGCCATCTGTCGTACGGCCGTGAGGGAGGTAATCGAGAACCCTAGCTATCTCTTCTCTCTTTGGCGGTCTCCCCTCAGCCATTGGCCCTACCCCCTGAATACGATCTCTAAAATTCCGCTGAGCTCTTCCTCGCTGAGGTTGAACCTCTCTTTGGCATAGATCGCCCTCAGCTCATCCTTGCTGACCGGCCTGATATCTGCGATCTTCACCGCCAGAGGCTTTGTCATCTTCTCCATTTTCATCAGCTCAGCTACCAATGCTCTATTATCTTCTGCGCTGCCCTTGGAAAAGAACTCGGCATGCCTTATCGCCCGGCGAAGTTCATAGCCCAGCTCCTCTTCATCAGCCCGCTTCTCCCTGATCTGATCGAGGATCTCCTTGACCTCCGCCAAGGTCAGGAATTCCTCCTCTATGATGCTCTTGACAATCATCTTATTTTTGCGCCTTAAGGTGCTCAGGCAATGTGATCAGGGTCTTTGTGGCATTGCCATCGGTGACCTTCAGGACGAATGCTCTGCCCCTCTTTCCAACGACCTCGGCCGTCTTGCCGTGGAACCTGGGGTGTGGCATCCCCTTATGTATGCTGGGATCGATGAGCACGTGAACCTTTGACCCCTTATCGAACTCTTGAATAGCCCTGACTACAGGAGATATTCCACTGCTCCTGACAGTCTTGCTCAGCTTGTCTCTAGACTTCTTCCGCATTCCATGATGATGTGCCATCTGATTCTCCACCTACATCTATTACATCCAGCTCTTCGACAATCGCATCCACTCTGAGGATCTCAGCGAGGTTCGGCTGGGTTCTGCCTCCATCCCCAAAGATCAGCTCTTTGATGTAAAGGCCGCTCTCGCCCTTTACATTTATGCGAGCCAGTCTGCCCTTAACCTCGATCAGATCTGCGCTATAGACCCTCCTCAACCTGAGCTTATCTGCCCTGCGGCGAGACACCCGAGTTGGCGTACGCTGATCGACCTGTCCAACCAATCTATTCAGGCCAGATTTAAGCTTTTCTTCTGCGACCTCTGCACCCAGCCTGACCAGGACGGAGTAGGTCTTCTGGAAGGTGGCCTCTTTGAGCCGTTCGACCATTGAGGAATCGGCCAGGGCAAGCTCGATCACCTCTACTTTGCCCTCTGCTTGGCGGTTGATCTCTGCCGCCAACCCCGGCAGGTCGATCCTCCTCTTCCGCGGCCGGATGGCCTCCACTATGAACGGCCTGCCCCGGCCCAGCATGCGGGCATCGATATCCTCGCGACCGGCTCCGTGAAAGACTGTATCCTCAGACTCTGCCGCCTGCATCACCGCCGGCCGGATCAGCTCGTCCACCGACTCCTGGTACATGCGCCCTGTGCCGTTGCAGCGCGGGCAGCCCCGGCCCCGGCACTCGCGACAGGGCCAGCGGGTCTGGGGAATGCCCCGGACGAGCTTTCTGTAGCGGCCGCGGATGAACAGGGATGCCACCTGCAGCTCGACCTCGCCCTTCTCCAGGTTCAGGTGGACCACCATATCCGGGCTTTTCAGATCGAAGCTCTTTCCTGTGAGTTGGGCTAGGCGTTTGCCCACCTCCCGGTTCAGCTCTGACTTGAACGGCTCGGCGTGGCGAGAGCCGCCATCTGCCAAGAGGAGCTCCTCGTTCTCCGCCAGGAGGCCGGAGATCTTCGTGCCCACCACCAGGGTGGAATACTCCCAGCCAGAAAGGGCAGCGGCAGCCCTCTCCGCCCATTTATCCAGCATCTCGTGAGACATCTCCCCCAGACAGACTGTGCAGCGAGCGTCAGGCTCATCCCTGCGGCCAAGCTTGAGCCGGGCAGGCAGGTAGCAGGGGGCCAGATCCTCCAGCAGGGCCGGATCCTCCTGCGCTGAGGCCTGCATGGCCAGGACGGTCTTCAGGGATCGGCCCCGCTCGGCATTGGTAAGGCCGGTGGACAGCATGGCAAACTGGCGGCCAAGGCAGCTATCACAGATGGGGCCCAGCCGGACTATTCTCCTGGCCGTCTCCAGGATATCGTATTTTGGATTTTCCGGGATCTTATCGCTCATAACTTCACTCATAATGACTCTTCTAATCAACTTCTATCAAGAGGATCAAATCGCTGGCTTATTAGATCTTGCCATCAATCCCTCGAGGAGCGGCCTTTTCTTATGGCCTGAACTCAGCGCCTCTGTCCGGGATAAAAGCTCTCTTCTCTCTCCCCAAGACAAGCTGGAAGAGGAGGATAAACAGCAGTGTAAGAATCAACCCGATATTTACGCTGAGGGTTAGACTTCAGCCTATATTTACCCGTAAATTGGCCTGAGTCCAAGCTTGTCAGATTGGAGGATAGAAAGTGGTTATGGAATGCCAAGATATCCCTGGGCATTCGCCATTATCTTCCTAGCCCTCTGAATGGCCACTTCCTGTTCCATCTTCGCGCAGCTAACTAGATACACATTTCGCACGCTATCGCCCTCTCTCCATGAGGTCATCCAGTAGCTATATGTCTTGCCGCCCTTGCACCAGGAGCCCATCCAGTAGGTGTGGATCTGAGCTCTGTCTTTGCCTTTCTTGGACTTCTTCATCTGCTAGATGTTAAGGCCATCCAGCCGAGCCTGGAGCTTGAGGTACTTGGCCTCTGCCAGGACTCCTTCAGGATTCCAGGCCAATCATCCCGTTATCGACACAAAAGACTCGGATGGATGCCATATTCGCGGGCAATCTGGGCCAGGGGTTTGCCGGACTCAAGCTCGGCTACTACTGATATCTTGAATCCTCGGTCGTAGCGCCGTCTGGTCTTTTTCATATGATTCCCTCCATGAGTTGCCATTGCTTAACTCATTGTCCACTCGGAGGGGTTCACTCCATTCAAAGCTAGCCATCGGGCATATTCAACACGTTCCTGAACAGCATTTTCGTGCGAGATCAAGTATGCGAGCTTGTCCAAATTTACAGGACGCAGAACAACTTTAGCATAGTTGCGTTCATGAATAGGATCGTTGATATTAATTCTAGCTTCCTCTGCTTCAGGGTCAATTGTTGGGTAAAGGATTGTTGCTGTTCCTCCGGATATTGGACTCAAAGCATAGATCGCCAGTTGATATAGCATTTCTGAAGGCAAAGGTTCAATCCAAAGATCTCGGTATTTAGCATCCAGCACGGAGACTATTTCAGATCCTTTTTCTTTTTGAATAACATAATCGGGTTGTAAAGAGGGATCTGGTCTATTTCTTGGGTTTTGTACATAGGATATCATGCCACTTAATCGATAGTTATCCTGGATAACATAGCCGGGCAAATTTTCTCTTAGAAACCGTGATAAAAGCGCTTGAAAGAACTTGTTCATATCGAAAAGGAAACCAGGAAGCTTTAAACCACCTATATCTTCCAGTGAGACTCCTTTTAGCTGAAACAAGATCTCAATAATATTTATTGCAGGCCTGTAAGCTGCAGTCAGCCTATCCATCTCCCTATGTAGTCGCTTTATTGTGTACCGATTTAGCTCAACAGAAGATGAGCTATCTTGAATTAATACTATCAAACGGCGAAGCCTTGATATCAAAAGGATATCCTCTGTAATGCAGGCTCCGAGGCGCAAACCTTCGGCCAAAAACTGGTTGATCAAACAATTTTCCAGCCTTGGATAGTATGTACAAGGCAAAGATGCATGCCGAATCCCGCCTTCCTTGGCAATCTTTTGTATATTTATCTTCCCTTTTGGGCTGATAATGTTGCCATCCTCACGTGTATATTTCCGATGCAAACCCCGTGAAATGAGTTCGTCGGCCTCTGCCGCAAGTTGAGTTATTAGCAAGTCTTGGAAGTTCTTAGATTCTACACCATATTCCGTTGGAAAAAATAGTTGAAGGTCACGAAGTCCGTAAGCATAGCGAATAAGTTTAAGCAAAGGGGCATTTTTTATTTTGGGGCGAATAGAGATATTGATGTCACCCAGTTTAATCCTCCCGACGAAAGATGTTGACCTAATCGATAACCCCTGACGAAGCTCAGTTATATGCAGCATACCTTTCGCTGAAAGGTCTTGGGCCATCTTGCGCGCGAGTGGATCGTTTTCGAGAAAGAGTTCTCCTATACTCCCTTCGGTAGGCTCAAGTTTAGTCCATTCATGGAGATCAATGTGATTTCTGTTTTCAATCATCTGCATTTTCCTCAGAGATGATTTCTGATCCGGTTAAATCCTCTTCTGGTTCCTCACTTTCAGATTCCTGAACCCGCGAAGATGTAAACATTACTGGGAATGGTGTGATCAATGCCTGAATAAGGTCGTCTCGACGTGATTCCTCAAAAAGTTCATGTTTAATCCGCTGATTACCAACATCAACAAGTCCTTTTCCAAGAATCTTCTCCAATACAGAGTAGTCTTCATAGCAGTACTCTTCTAAGAGAGGGATTATATCCTCCTGAATAACCCTTGAGAATATTGAAAAATCTGAGATCGGAGACCCATTCTCCAATAAATATGAATGGCCTATCTGCAGGTTGCGTGCATCTCGTCCTATATTATCACATATCTGTCGATTTATGGCGTCTAGCCAGGGCCCTAATGGAATCCCTCTTACACTAGAACGTCCTAAAATTGAGCTATCTGGCATTATTTCAATGAAACCAAACCGGCGTCTCAATGCAGTATCCAACAGAGCAATAGACCTGTCCGCAGTGTTCATAGTACCTATTATATATATATTATCTGGAACTTGAAATTGCGCTTTACTTAGGGGCAAGGTTACAGGTTTTCCTCGTTTATTTTTCTCTAAAATAGTTATAAGTTCTCCGAAAATTCGTGGTATATCACCTCGATTGATCTCATCAATGATCAAAAAACCTATGATCGGTATCTTTCTGAGCATCTTCACATAATTTTTTAAAGATACCATCACTCAAATTAAAAATCATTTGACCATCGACAACTTCTGGTTTATATCCCTCAAGAAAATCCTCATAACCATATGCTGGATGGAAAGAACAAATCCGAATAATTCCAGGAAATTTGTCATTTCCGAGAACTTGCTTTCGGTGTTCATCTGATAATTCATCAAAGCTTTTACCAAAGTTGTACAAAGCTGCTAGCTCATAGGCTGCCCTCTCGGCCCAATAAGTCTTACCAGTACCAGGAGGGCCATAGAGTATGATCTGACCTTTGCGTGCTAAAGCAGACTGGATACGACCGAGCAAACCACTAAGTCGTTGATGCGTTTTAAGTGTGGATATATCAAGTATGTGACTTTCAGCCTCAGCCAAATTTGCATGAATCTTGAGTTTTGAGAGGGTGCTCGTAAGGCCTTCTTTCTCTGGAAGATCCCATGGATCTAGAGAGAGCCACTCGACGGGGCGACGGTGTGAAAAATTCGGTCCTTCCTTAAAGACGTATCCACCCGTGACTTTGCCTATGCCTAGTACTTTCATCCCAGAGCAAGCTAATACCAAGTCGCCGTTTTTAATTCCAAAAATGAAATTGAAGACTTGGTTAGCCTGTTTACTAGCTGTTCCTGGAGAGTCTGGGTAACGTGCGGTTATCTTCTCTCGAATTTTCTCCTTTCCAGCCTTGTCATTGGAAATATATGAAATATCGCCTAGCTCGTTCCAGCCGATGGCAATATAGCCACCCTCCCGCATATATTTCCATTCACTATCACCGCGGAGTCCCTTTGTAGTTCCAATGCGCCAATATTGATAAGGACTTCCATTTAGGCTGATTAGTGTTGCAGTAAGGTTATTCAAGGATATTCCCAATTCACGAGCTATGGATACATATCGCCCAGCGCAGACGTATCGACCATCTTCTTGTGGTGGTATTTGAAGCAATTTTATAAGGTGAAATCGCTGATAATAAGGGGTATGGTAGTTATCTAGCTTCTCTGGATAAAGCAAACTCAGGTACTTGTGACCCCAAGATGAATTGCTGATCGCTGGCGCCAAATAATCCATATCATGCTGCAGGTTTGAATAATCCAAGTCGGTGGCATTTATTGGAAGTTTATCCAGCAACTCAGCGCCTTTTAATAGCTGGTCTCGGTGCGTTCTGGCAATAAGAATTGCTTCTTCAATGGGCAACCCCCTCTGATTTTGAGGGCTTCCCGTTGTCCATTCTCCAGTCTCCTTACGTCGATAGATGCCGAATTTGAGGGCACTTCCACCAGCTATGCCACCAAATATTGCAGGAAATTCGTCATCGTTTTTGAATTCTAACCAATAGACCAGACTGTCTCGGTTCCTGTGATCATGGATTGCTTCCAGAAGAGCTTCTCCATCTAGGTTTCTAAGTCTATCTGGACCGAAACGCTTCCGAAAATTTTCATAATATTTGGCAAGATGCGTATCAGACGGCAAATCACCTTTCATATCCAATTCTTTTTTATACTCCTTTATTTTTTTGAGAATATTATCAGCTAATATCATATTTATAACCTATCCCCAATAATTTATTCATGCCAACGCTGGTCGTTAGCCACTAAGTAACTTAAAGCTATTTATGCCGTTCAGCCTAAATAGCATATTCATTAGATCATAGAATAGAAACTGCAGCCATCAGGATAACAATATTCGCCCTTCTGCATTTGGACTGATCTCCCCCTGACCGACAACGACAACCTCTCCCGCGCTCACCAGCTCCTCGCCGCAGGCCGCTTTGCCGAGGCCTGCATCTACCTGGAGGAACTCCTCCGCCAGGCTCCCGAGAATCCCGATCTCCTCTACAACCTGGGCCTCTGTGATGTGGATCTCGGCCAGCTTAATCAGGGGCGAGAGCTGATGCACCGCGGCCTGAAGATGGTGCTGTAGCACTATCACTCCAGCACGGCCCTGGGCATCGCCTATCAGAAGAAGGGCGACCTGGCCCAGGCCAGCAGGGCTTGCACCAGCAGGGCCCCCGCCCATAAATCCAATCCAAGGAACCCGGTGGCCCTCAAGAACCTGGGCGGAACCTGTGTGCAGCCTCGCCTTCGCCTAAATGGAGCTGGGCGACATGGAGCGGTCCTAGAAGTATTTCGAGAAAGTGCAGGAGATGCAGGCTCCAGAGAAGCTGCACAGCCAGGCCATGAATGGGCTTAAACAGATTATAGAGAATAAATGAATAAATGTATTCGATGCTATTTAAAAAATTACCTTTAAAATAGCGCTGAGGGTGAGATTTGAACTCACGAGGTGCGATGCACCACTGGTTTGCCCGTCCCGTCCTCCCGAAAGAGGACGGCAGCTCAAGACCAGCGCCGTAGGCCGCTTGGCTACCTCAGCACGCCCGCATACTTGATCCCGCTAGATCTTAAGCCTGACGATCCCCTGCCCCAAAAAGCAGCTAAGAAGCCCCCGCAGTATCCTCAGGTCGACAATCTTTTTTATCTGCAAGGCATATTTTTCTCCAATGCTCATAAAGAATGTATCCATCCTTCAGTCCAGCCGCCTTCTGCCAGGGCAGGATATCAGAATCGAGGAGGGCAAGATCGCCCAGATCGGCCCCGGCCTGCCCCGAGAGCGCAGCGATGAGGTGATAGAGGGCAATGGAATGCTGGCCATCCCCGGCCTGGTCAACTGCCATACCCACCTGGCAATGAGCCTCCTGCGGGGCTATGCCGACGACATGGAGCTGATGCCCTGGCTGGAGGAGAAGATCTGGCCCCTGGAGGCGCGGCTGACTGAGGAGGATATCTACTGGGGGGTGAAGCTCGGCTGCCTGGAGCTGATCAGATTCGGCATCACCTGTTATAATGATATGTACTATTTCCCGGATATGACTGCTGCGGCGACAAAGGAGATGGGGCTGAGGGCGTTTATCTCGGGCGTGGTCTTCGATATGAAGCCCGAGCTTCTCTCCCAGGTCGAGCCCTTCATCCACAGGTGGAAGGATGATGCGCTGATAAGGCCGGCCGTGGGCCCCCATGCTGCTTACACCTGCTCAGAGGAGACCCTTCTCAAGGTGAGAGAGATCGCAGAAAAGCATCAGGTGATGGTCCATATGCACCTCTCAGAGACCCGCAAGGAGGTGGACGGATTTCTGCTCAGCCGGGGCATGAGCCCGGTGGAGTACCTGGACTCGCTCGGCCTATTGAACAGCCGCCTTGCCGCCATCCACTGCGTCTGGCTCTCTGAGGAGGACTGCTGCCTCCTGGAGAGGAGGGGGGCCAATGTGGTGGCCTGCACTGTGAGCAATCTGAAGCTGGCCTCGGGCATCGCACCGCTGAACACTCTGATGAAGGCCGGAGTGAATGTATGTCTGGGGACGGACAGCGCATCCAGCAACAACAACCTCAGCCTGTTCGAGGAGATGAAAACAACAGCCGTTGTGCAGAAGAATGCCTATCACACCCCTGCCGCCTTCTCTGCGGAGGAGATCTGGCAGTTCGCCACAGATAACGCCTGCCGGGCATTTGGATTGAACAGCGGAATCCGTGCCGGGGCCAATGCCGACCTGGCCTTGATCGACCTGAAAAAGCCCTGGTTCGTCCCCCGGTCGAATATCATATCCCATCTGGTCTACAGCATGGCAGGGGGGGTGGAGACCACCATCGTCAACGGACGGATTCTGATGCAGAATGGCATCATACCGGGGGAGGAGGAGATCCTGGAAAGAGCACAGGAGCGCTTCCAGAGGCTCTCCTCTGAGGATTAGCATCAGCAGCCACTCTGCCCGTGACCCTGATTCTCTATCGCCGCCTTCTCCTTCTGCTGCTGCCGGGGGAGATATTCCGCCGGTAATAGAGGAGGCCTGCTGCCAGGACCAGGACGAAGGCCGCAGCAGCGGGCAGAGCAGGCCATGCCCAAGGGTATGAGCTCTCCTTCACATCGACCAGGAGGGCGATCTCTTCCTCTCTCTCTCCTCCCGGGAGGATTGCCTCTCCCTCTCCTTTTAGGGCGGCAGTCAGATAGGATATGCTGCAGGGAAGGGGCGCATATCCTGCAGTGGCATTGGCATCAGTGAATACCATAAGGCTGATTGATGCCATAGATCCGGCCTCAAGGCTTGCCAGCCTCTTTGGCTCCTCCTCAGCCGGCGAATCCTCTCTCTTCAGAAATGGCGGAATGGGCTTTGTCCTCAACTGCAGGTCGAAGGCGCTCTCATCCCCGCGGTTGGCCAGTACCACCTCCAGGACTGACCTCTCTCCCGGAATGGCTTCTCCCCGCATCTCTTCGATCTCGATTCTTGGCCCGAGGGCGACCTTGAGCGGCAAGGGAAGCTCCCTGGACAGCTCTTCATAGTTGAATATGATATAAGGAGCCTCCTCCTCACCCGATATTGAGACCCTCTCCAGATGAGTGTAGCCCAGGCGCAGCCGGGCGGGATGGATGCCCACCTCTGCCCCCTCTGCCAGGGCCATGAACTCAACTGCAGTGCTCTCCCCCGGAGACAGGGAGCCTGCCATCTGGGGCCCGGATAAGAGCTGGATCCTCCCGTCATCGCAGACGAGCTCCGCTGTGATGCTGCAGGCCTTTGCCGGATCGGGGTCCATCTTTGCAGCATCTCCCTGATCGGAGGCATTATTGAGCAGCAGAACGGCAATAGTAGAGGGGCTCCCCAGATCCAGCCGGCCCTGGATAGCTGAGACCTCGATTGCAGGAGCGTTGCTCTTCTTCTCCTCTCCTCTGTCTGAGGCGCAAGCATCGGGAATGAGGAGGCTGAAGGCGAAAAGAGACAGGATGAGAGCAGCGAGAATAACAGTTGCAAAGGCAGACCCCAGCCCCTTTCTCATAACACCCTCTGGGGATGTGCAGCCTTTTAGCCTTTCTGGCCAGATAAATAATTGCATTTAGATTCATATTCATATTTATTATATTTTAGATCGATTCCAGGGCACTTCGCAGCCTCTCCTTGCTCCGCCTGATCTCCTCCCTGCTGGGGGAATATCCCTGCTGCTCTCGTCTTACCTCCTCCATTGCCTCGGTTAAGGCGGTCATTGTCTCAACTGACCCCGGACAGGAGGGGTTTACCACCACCTGGCGGGAGGAGCCGTAGACCCCCAGAAAGGGAAAGATGCGGCAGGACCAGGGGCGGGCAGAGTAGATCTTGCAGCCCTCTGCTCTTTTGTCGTAGAACTTGCAGGGCAGAATATGCTTGAAATTGAGCACTCCCGCCCTTTTGGGATCGGGAACGGTATACTTTTTCAGGGCCTTTCTCAGGGGGATTTTGAGATGCTTTGCCAGTTGTACAGCATCCTCGGGCCGCAGGCGGATGGGATCTCCAGTGGTGCAGCAGGTCCCGCACCTTTTGCAGCAGAAGAGAATGTGACAGGCCATGCGGGTATAATCGGCGGAGGTGTACTTCGGCTGATCGGGCTGCGGGAAGACCTCCCCGTCCGGGAGCATCATGGCCCGGTAAAGCAGAAGGGCCACATCTTTTGGATTCATTTTCAGATCATTTCTTGGATCCCCTTCTCCCCTCCCTTCTATATCCCCTTCCCCCTTCCCTTCTATATCCTCTTCTCCCTTCCCTTCTCTATCCTTTGCTGTATCCTCTCCCGGTATGGACATCCTTTTTTAGATTGCCCTCTCCCCTTATAATATGTCCCGCGAAATCGTCCTCATCGGCCGGTCCAATGTCGGCAAATCCACCCTTTTCTGGCAGCTCACTGGAACCCGGGTCCGGGTGGGCAAGAGGCCTGGCATCACACTGCATCCCTTCAAGGCCCCGCTTGGAAAGGTCTATTATGTGGATATGCCCGGCTACGGATTCATGTTCAAGGCCAGCCGGGCGGAGCAGGAGAAGACCAAGGACCTGATCGTCCATTACTTCGAGGAGCACGCCAGTGAGATCCTCCTGGCGGTACAGGTGATCGACGCCTCATCCTTCCTGGATATAGCCGACCGCTGGGAGGGGCGGGGTGAGGTGCCCCTGGAGATCGAGCTGTGGGAGTTCCTGGACGATCTGGGCCTGGACGTTATCCTGGCGGCGAATAAGATGGACCGCATAGCCAGGCAGGATAGAGACGGAGCACTGGATCTGATCTGCGAGCGGCTGGGAATGCTCCCCCCCTGGACCCAGTGGCAGGATAAGGTTGCTCCCATCAGCGCCAAGCAGGGCCAGATCGAGCCCCTTCGGGCCCTCATCTCTGCAAAGGTGGCTTTAATCTGATCGGGCACTGGGATGAGGGCGGCAATCCCTCAGCCTCGAACTGCTTGATCACTGCCTCTCTGATCTCATTGCCCACCCTCTTGGCCACATTTCTCCCCGGCACGGTCACCTCCAGTCTGAGAAGGATCTCCGAGGCCCTGGAGCTGGCCAACTGAACGCTCATCGGCCTATCCGCCAGGACCAGAGGATGAAGACGAGCCCTCTCCAGGATGATCTCCTTTGCCCGGTCTATATCCGCTGCCCTCTCCAGATCGAAGTCCACCGACCAGGTGATCTCTTTCTCCCTGATCGTCCAGTTTATGATGGGCTCAGTGCTCATGATGCTGTTGGGCACAAAGATCCTGCGGTTGTCTGAGGTGCGAATCACTGTATGCCTTAGGGTTAGATCCTCGATCTGGCCGTATTCATTTCTAAAGTCTACCAGATCTCCCACCCGGAAGGGCTGAAATAGAGCGATGAAGATCCCGGAGGTGAAGTTGGACAGGGAATCCTTGGCCGCATAGCCGATGGCCAGGCCGGCAATCCCCGCTCCGGCGAGCATGGCAGTGGCAATGCTATGCAACTGTGGAACCTGCAGGATGACCAGCATCAGGCCGATGAGATGGATGGCGGCAGAGACGATCCTGCGGATCATAAGCTGCATGGTCTCGTCCATCCTTACCTCCATCCGGTTCGCCACCTGGGGGATATGATTGCGCAGCATGCGATCCACCAGCCCGGCAGCCGCCCTGGTCAGAATTATTATGATTGTTATTACTATTAAAGTTACAACGATATATACAATATCTATTCCCTCGATAGCATCTGCCAGGAGGCGCAGGGATGCGAGATCTATATGCCTTCCTGCTGCTGAATCCACCTGATACTGAATCTGATCGGCCACAAGCTGGGGGTCTGCCAGGCTCATCGCTCTAGAGAGATTCATCAGTGAGAGGAGGAAAAATGGATATTTAAAGATTCTGTAAAATGATTTTCAGGATGCTCTCTATCAACTGGAGCACGGGGCTGGGGCAAGGCTTTGGCCCGCTAGGGGGGGCAGCGAAGCTGGGAAAAAGGGGCGCAGGGTCTGAGAGCAGGTCCAGATCCTCTGCGCGGGGGCAGGTGGGCCAGCAGCCGGCAGAGTGCGTCGGCAAAGCCCTCCTGGGTGCCGGCTTCAGCATCAGATCCATTTCTTCCGGTAAAAGTATGCCAGCATCACCACCACCACCAGCAGCATCAGCACCAGGACGGCGGGATAGCCCCAGGGATGCTCCAGCTCTGGCATGTGGGTGAAGTTCATGCCGTAAAGGCCAGACAGGAAGGTCAGGGGGATGAATATGGTGGAGATGATGGTCAGGAGCTTGATCACCTCATTTAGCTTATTGCTCAGGCTGGATAGATAGGTCTCCAAAAGGGAGGAGGACATCTCTCTGAATGTCTCTATGTTCTCGATCACCTGAATGGTATGGTCGTACACATCCCTCAGATAGATCTTGGTGGTCTCAGAGATGAGGTGCGAGTCCATTCTATGCATGCGACTTATCGCCTCCCTCAGAGGCCAGACCGACTTACGCAGAAAGAGCATATCTCTTTTCAGATTGTAGATTGCAGGGAGGGTTCCCTGTTCGGGATTGGAGACCACTGAGTCCTCCAACTCCTCGAATCTGTCGCCCAGCTTCTCCATGATCACAAAATAATGGTCGACGATCAGATCGATCATGGAGTAGGCCAGATAATCGGTCCCCTGCTTTCTTATCCGTCCCCGGGATGTCCTTAGCTTCTCCTTGAGGGGGCGGAATATATCTATATCCTTCTCGCAAAAAGATATTATAAAGTTTTCGCCGAAGATTATGCTCACCTGGTCCATGTCGATATTGAAATCCCCGATCTCATCGTCATCGTCTCCCTCCCCCTCCTCGTAATATAACATCTTGAGGGCTATGAAGATGTAATCCTCATAATCCTCCACCTTGGGACGCTGATCGGTGAGAATGTCCTCCACGACCAGAGGATGCAATCCATAGCACGTTCCAAGCTTCTCCAGTGAATAGACCTGCCGGGGATGGTCTACATTGATCCAGGTTATATTAGGTCGATCCCGGAATATCAGACAATCCTCAACATCATCTGTCTCCATCTCAAGGAAGTGACTCTCATCATAGTTGAACACAGTGAACCTGGGCAGCTCTCGACTCTGCTGTATGTAAGAAGGGAGCGTTGGGCCATTGAGAACGGTCACAGAATCCGATTCAGAGGCCAGGATATCCGAGCAATTCTCGGATTGGGCTGAGGGCTGTATAAGAGGCGACGTATTTTTTGATTCAGGTTGTGAGGTATTTTTTGATTCAGGCTGTGATGCAGTGGAGGATGTAATTGGCAATGAGGGAGGCGATCCCGCGATAGAGGACCCAGCCTGAGCTTCAGTGCGGCCGCTGGATGGATGATCTGGGCGATCTGTTGAGTATTCCTCTCTCTCACCTCTCTGCAAGCCACTACCTCCTTTCTATCAGCTTATCATTGCCCGCCTTTTCTCTTCTATTTCAATTTTTCCTCTGATCCTCTCTACCAGAGACCTCTTAAACTGTCTGTTCAAGAGCGGAGAGGCCGTCTTCTTCCCATTAGCAGAGTGAGGCTGCTCATGATAATAGTTGTGCTCCAAAGACCGGATAAATGGGCCTTTCATTGGATCCCTATCAGTTCAGCATCAGTTTGAGAGCGGCAAATCCCCTTCACTGCCAGAATGCTGATATATCGGTAAGTTCCCAATTTAGCCTCATGCCATTACAGAGGAGTCATAAGATCGCCATAATCGCCGTCGTTGCCCTTCTGGCAATATCTGCGACGGTGGTCAGGCTCGCCCCTGTGAACAATACGGGGCCATCGAGCTCTGCGTTGCTTCAGGATAATTCAAAGTATGTACAGGAGCTGACCGACGAGAGCGTCGATCAATTCTTGAGCAGCAGCACTCTCTCTGTCTTGGAATTTTACTATCCTGGCTGCAGCCCTTGCAACTTCGTTGGCAATGTCACAAGAGAGCTCTCTCATGAGCTCGATGGACAGGTCCGGTTCGGCAGGATGAATGTCAAGGATAAAGGAAACAGCAAGACGATCAAGGATTATAAGGTATCCAGGTATCCTACCCTCCTCATCTTCGACCAGGGGCTCTGGTCAGCAGAATAAATGGCAATAGCAGCAAGTCAGAGCTTCTGGCAGAGCTTAAGGGGCTTAATCCCTCCCTTGATGACAGCAGAGTCTTGCTGCCAGCGGCTGCCGAATCCACAAAGCAGCCGGCCTCTGAGGGGCCAGATGCGGGGGCAGAGAAGAATACATCAGAGAAATGCATACCCTTAATCAAGCTGGGCATAAAGGAGCCAGATCAGGCAATGCTGGTAGATGATGCGACCATAGATTCAGCTATATCTCAGTATCAGCCCTTGCTTGTTGTTGTAGGGTTCACAAACCCCTGCCCTTATTGCGATCTTTTCAATTCCACAGTCTCAGAGCTGGCAAGAGAGCTGCAGGGCCAGGTGGCCTTCGCCATGATAGACACACGGCCAAATTTAGAGAGCCGGGAGAGGTACAACATAACTCGGATACCAGCCACTCTCATATTCAAGGACGGAAGGCTCGCAGGAATGGTGCAGGGCAACAAGGACAAGTCCATAATTGTGGCCAAGCTCAAGGAGATAGATCCGAGCCTGAACCTGAGCAGAGTCTCCCTCCCCCTCTCTCAGCTCAAGCTGACGCCACAAGAAGCATGCGCCAAGATGAATAAGTCAGATCAGCCCCTCCTGCAGGCCTTCGTTGTATCCCGATGTCCGTTCGGCCTGCAGATGCAGAGGATCATGGCCGCTGTCATCAGCGAGGCAGAGGGGTCGGAAGAGCACCTTAAGGTGAGATATATCGGATCTGTGGATGCAGAGAACAACACCATAAGGGCTATGCATGGCGATGTAGAGGCTCAGGAAAACCTGCGCCAGATATGCATCAGAGAGGAAGAGCCCGACAGGTACTGGGATTATATCCGCTGCTATATGAGGGAGGGCAAAGCCAAAGAGTGCCTGCAGTCTGCCTCAATAGATGTGGGTCGGCTCGAATCATGCACCAACGGCTCCTCCCGGGGCGTGGCCTATGCCCGGGAGGACTTCGAGATAGCTGAGAAGTTCAAGATAACAGGCTCGCCAACATTGCTCATGAACGATGAGATCGTCAGGGAGTCTCACTTTGCCACCAATACCACCAATGCGCGCAGCCCTGAAGCATTGAAGGAGCTGCTCTGCTGCGGCTTCAAGGAGAGGCCGGAGTTCTGCTCCCTCACACTGAATGAGAGCCGGGCGGCGACGATGTTCTCGGCCGCCCGGCCGGAGGCATGAGCGGGAGGGCCGCCGCCGATATGCGAGCCGGGATCATTATCCAAGGAACCCGGCCTTTCACTGGGCCAGAAAAAGAACTAGACAGAGGCGATACTTTGCATATCAGAACAGAGATAAAGCGGATGATGATCACCTATCTTATAGCGGGCGCATTGCTCTCGCTATCGAGCATAACCCTGGCTGGCGCAATCATTGATTCGCAGCCTGTCGACAGTGCCGTCCTGCAGTTGGATTACAGCACCATAAATGAGACCATTGCCAGGTATCCATTCTTCGTCCTGGTCATCCACAAGCCTCTATGCAATCCCTGCGAGAGGATGGAGGCGGCAATCCATGAGCTATCCCTTGAGCTGGAGGACCAGGCAGCATTCGGGATGATAAATGGCAAAAATAACCCTCTCGCCGAGAAGAGGTATAACGTCACCGGTCATCCCACGCTGCTTGTGTTTGAGAACGGAACTCTGGTGGAGAGGAGTGAGGGGTTCGCCTCCAAGAGGTATATTGTAGAGAGGCTGCGCCTGGCTAAGCCGGATCTGAACACAAGCCAGGTCACATACAATCAGTGATCGTCCAGGGCCAAAAAATCTTTTCTCTTTTTTTGACTCAAACACCGTAGCTGCAGTTATCTTCTTCTAGTTTGGACGAGCTGAGATATCATGATGCCAAGATGATCTCTCGAATCTATATATCCCACGATCCGGATGACGAGGACCTGGCCCTTCGGCTCTCCCTGGCGCTGGAACGGGTGGGCCTGGAGAGCTATTCCGCTCTGTACAACCAATCTCCTGCTATCGCTCTTGCCGATAGGGTCTCCTTTGCCATAAGAAACTCAGAGTGCCTGGTGGCCCTGGTGACGCAGAAGGGCAGCCGATCTCCTCTCCTTTGCCAGGAGATAGGTCTGGCCAGGGGAATCGATCTGCTCATCATCCCCCTGCAGGAAGAGGGCGTGCAGCTCCCTTTTCTCATCGATTCACTGAGACCTCTGTCCTTCAGAAGGGAGAGCTATGCTGATGCCATCGGCATCTTGATAAAGACCATCCGGGAGTTGGGCCGCCTGGAGTGGCTGAAGGTGGTCTGCCCCAGATGCGAAGAGGAGATGACCCAGTATCTGACCGACCAGGATGAGGTGGACTCTGCTCTGGAAGGGAGAACCTTCCTGGAGACGATCTGCAGCTACTGTCAGAATGCAATCCAGCTTGACCCCCGGACCTTCGAGCCTCTTTCCGGCAGGGAGGGGATGGCCGGATCCAGAAAGCTCGATTTTTAATTGATATCGGCCAGAATCTCCTTCAGGTCTGCCAGAAAGAGATCGATGTTCTCATGGCTCATATGGGTCATAAGGATCAGCCTCAATGCCCTCTTCGGCTCCCTGGTCATGGATACGTGCCAGTCGCGATCCATCAGCCTCTCGCGAACCTTGGGAGGCTGGGGAACCTGCAGAGCAACCACATTCATCACCGGCTCGATCAGGGGCTCCACTCCGATCTCTCTTGCCCCCCGGACCAGATGGCGTGTCAGCTCCATGCAGTAGCCGACCATCTCCCTGAATCCCTCCCTTCCCAGATGCATCATCACTGCATAGGCGGCCGCAGCGGAAGCCCCGCTCCTGGTGCCGGTCAGGGATGTCTGCTTGGCCCGGGTGAGATAATGGGTCTCTGTCTCCAGGGCATTCATGCAATCCTGGTTGCGGAAGAGCAGGCCGCCGGCAGGTATAGTGGCCAGTCCCATCTTATGGGGATCTATGGTGATGGAGCTTACTGCAGGCAAAGAGAAGTCCCACTTGAGGCCATTATCCAGAAAGGGGAGGACAAAGCCGCCGAAGGCAGCATCCACATGGAGGTGAATCCCCCATTCGCTGGCGATATCCGCCAGCTCTTCTATTGGATCCACCTGGCCAAACTCAGTGGTCCCTGCTATTCCCACCAGGGCTGCTGTCTGCTCATCGATCAGCGCCTCAACAGAGCTGATGTCCACTCTGAGATGAGAGTCGAGCTCTGCTTTGCGCACCTCCAGGGATAGAAGGTCCCCTATCTTGTCAAAGGAGAAATGAGCCGATGCAGGAACGATGATATTCCCCTCTCTCTTGCCAGACCGGTTTTTGGCTGCGCGGACGGCCTGGATGTTCGACTCCGTGCCGCCAGTGGAGATGTAGCCCTGGGCCTGAGGGCAGCCCAGGAGCTCTCCCAGCATCCGAACTGTCTCCTCCTCCAACCCCGCCGTCCCGGGGAAGAGCCCGGGATCTCCCAGGTTGGTCTCCAGGAACATATCATGGGCCCTCACAGCTATGGGGTGAGGGCGGGAGCA
This sequence comes from Methanothrix sp., assembly GCF_016706325.1. NCBI lineage: Archaea > Methanobacteriati > Methanobacteriota > Methanomicrobia > Methanotrichales > Methanotrichaceae > Methanothrix > Methanothrix sp. Next base: position 1,501,240 of record NZ_JADJJX010000001.1, read on the forward strand.
CATGGTGGAGAAGAACCGGTCGTAGCTGTAGTCATGCTCTTTCGTCCTCGCCAGACTGGCGATCACCTCATCTGCGGGAAGAGATCTCTCTCTCATCTTCGATCCTTGACCTGGCCTGTTGGCATCCTCGGCTCTTTGATTGATCTGCTCTTCTGTGTATTCAGTCCTTATTTCTCAGGGCATTCATGATCAGGATCTTCTCGCTCCTGGCCACAGTATCCCTGACGATGGCTACAGCATCGATATTGGCGGATATGCTGGTGATGCCCATCTCCACCAGCCTCTTGGCCATCTCCGGATAGGAGCCCGCCTGGCCGCATATGGAGGTCTTGACCCCCGCCTCCCGGCACTGCTCCACCACATACTCGATCAGTTTCAGGACGGCGGGATGAAGCTCTGAGAAGAGCCCGGCCACATTCTCATTGTTCCTGTCTACAGCCAGGGTGTACTGGGTGAGATCGTTGGTGCCAAAGGAGATGAAATCTATTCCGTCCTCAATGAAGTCCTCTATGGTCAGGGCCGCTCCAGGGGTCTCGATCATGATCCCCACATCGATCTTATTCAGGTCCAGACCCTCTTCCCTCATTAAAGCTTTGGCCTTTTGAAACTCGCTTACATGCTGGACCATGGGCAGCATGATTCCCACATTGGTAAGGCCCATCTCATGCAGCCTCTTGAAGGCTCTGACCTCCAGGCGGAAGTGATCGGTCTCAGTCATATCCCTTCTGATGCCCCTCCAGCCCAGCATGGGGTTGTGTTCATGAGGCTCGCCCTCTCCTCCCTCCATGGCCCGGAACTCGTCTGTGGGGGCATCCAGGGTGCGCACCCAGACCGGGCGGGGATAGAAGACATCAGCAACAGTCTTGATGCCATCGACCAGCGCTGATATGTACTCTTCGGTCTTCTCGTTCTTGATATACCAGTTGGGGGTCTTGCCCATGCCTATGATCATGTGCTCGATCCTGAGCAGCCCCACTCCATCGGCCTGAGTGGCGGCTGCGGCCTCTGCCCGGTCCGGCTCGCTGACATTCACCTTGATCTCCGTTGCCGTCACTGGCTTGGAGTAGAAGATGTCTCCTGCAGTTGTCGGGGCGGCAGCCTTGGCCGGGGCAGCATGAGCCACCACTCCCTCGTAGATGATCCCCTTGCCTCCATCCACTGTGATCTCCATGCCGTCCTTCAGCGTGAAGGTGGCTTTCTTGGTTCCCACCACTGCCGGGCAGCCCAGCTCGCGGCTGACGATGGCTGCATGGCTGGCCATTCCCCCCTCATCAGTGACTATGGCCCCCGCCCGCTTCATCCCCGGAACCATATCCGGCATGGTCATCTTGGTGACCATGATATCTCCCTGCTTGATCTTATCCAGTTCTCTGCCGCTGCTGACTATCTTCACAATACCACTGGCCACACCCGGTGCCGCTGCCAGACCATTCAGGAGGACCTTGCCGCTGCCAGATTCGACTGCTTTTAATCCGGCGGCCTTCATCCCGCCGCTGATGGTGGTGATGGGGCGGGATTGAAGGATGTAGATCTTCTCCCTCTCCACCCCCCACTCGATGTCCTGGGGGAGGCCGTAGTGCTCTTCCAGGATCTCTCCGTACCTGGCAAGCTCGATGATCTCCTTATCTGTCAGGACCACTGCCTCCTTCTTCTCAGCAGGGACCTTGGTAGTGGTGGTCTTGAGGGTCTTGGGATCTTTGGTGATCATGATCTCTTTGGTGGCGATGTACCTGTCCACTATCCTCTTTGTCTGCCGGTCCACGACATAGTTGTCCGGAGATACACTGCCACTGACTACGGACTCTCCCAGACCCCAGGCGGCCTCGATGACCACCAGTGGCTCGCCAGTGCTCGGCTGGGAGCTGAACATCACCCCTGCCTTCTCTGAGTCCACCATCAACTGTACTATAGCGGAGAGATTGACTTTGTCGTGCTCGAAGCCATGCTCCACCCGGTAGAAGATGGCCCGGGCGCCATAAAGAGATGCCCAGCACTTGCGCACAGCATCGAATACCTCCTCAGCGCCCCGCATATTGAGATAGGTCTCCTGCTGGCCGGCGAAGCTGGCTTCGGGCAGATCCTCGGCGGTGGCACTGGACCTCACAGCCACGAAGACCTCTCTTCCCTCCCTCTTGCATAGCTCATCATAACGGGCTTTAATGGCCTCTTCGATATCCTTTGGTACCTTGGCATCCATGATGAGCTTTTTTGCCGTCTCCTCTGCTCGATGCAGCTCAGACGCCTGGTTCACATCGACGTTGAGGGCCTCAAAGAGCTCATCGGCAATCCCCGCCCGGTTGATGAAGTCTCTGAAGGCCTGGGCTGTGACAGCGAAACCGCCAGGAACGGGAACACCTATATTGATCATCTCACCGAGGCTTGCGCCTTTGCCACCGACAATGGAAAGATCTTCCTTGCCGACATCCTCCAACCATATAACAGCATCCATCAAATCACCCGCCCGATATTACAGGCCAGTTACGCCCACATCTCCCTCATGACATTATATGAAGCTTTCACATGATATATAGAATATATACAAAAGCATTTATCAAGGATCATTCCAGTCTGAATTGCATGTTCAAACGCTTCTCCGGGGCAATGGCAGCAAGAAGGATGCTTTTGGAGCGATCTCTTCCCTTAAAGGATGTCGAGGAGCTTGATACCTCTGGGGCTGTGGATCGGGTGGCGGCTGAGGTGATCTGCTCTCCTGCCAGCCTCCCCTCCTTCGACCGTTCGGCCATGGACGGCTATGCCGTTCGATCTACTGATACCAGGGGAGCCAAGCTGAATGCACCCCGCTTTATTCAGGACTTCATTCCTCTGCAGACAGGGATGATGGTTCCTGAAGGATATGATGCCGTGGTGATGCTCGAGGATGCTCGGATTCGGGGCGAGGTCTTGGAGGTGACAGCCGAGGCTCATCCCTACAGGAATGTGGCCAGGGCGGGGGAGGATGTGATGGCCGGAGATGTGATCTTCTCTGAGGGGCACAGGCTGCGTCCCCCCGATCTTGCCCTTCTCTCTGCTCTGGGAATAGGGCGGGTCAGTGTCTATGCTAAACCGGATGTGGTCATCATCCCCACAGGCGACGGGCTGGTGGATATTGGTGCGCGCAGCCTGAATCCCGGTGAGGCCTATGAGATCAACGGGCTCATGGCCCGGCTTTATGCCGAGAGATGGGGGGCGGATGTGCAGAAGATGGAGACGGTTCCGGGCGATGCAGAATTGATTCGCGAGGCCATTCGCTCAAACCTGGATGCCGACATGATCATAATCATCGGCGGGAGCAGCGTAGGGGAGAGGGACTATGCCCCTCGGATCATCTCGGAGATGGGTGAGCTTTATGTCCACGGGGTGCGCCTGCAGCCGGGCAAGCCCACGGCATTGGGAGTGATATCGGGAAAGCAGGTGATCTGTCTGCCCGGCTATCCAGTGGCTGCGCTCTCCAATCTGTATCTATTCGTCCGTCCGGCCATAAAGAGGATGGCCCATCTGAGTGATAAGCCGCCCCGGGTTCAGGGCCGCTTGGTCCGCAAGATGCCCTCCAAGCCCGGCTATCTGAGCCTGGTCCGGGTGGCCATCGGGGAGGACGGTCAGGTTGAGCCCATAATGATCTCCGGGGCGGGGATACTCAGCTCTGTCGCCCGCGCGGACGGCTTTGTGGTTGTGCCCGAGCCGCTGGAGGGATTTGAGGAGGGGGATATGGTGGAGGTTGTTCTTTACGAGTGAATCGTCCCGCCATTCCCTAGCTGATGGGCCGCGGTTCTTCAATCACGGGGAGGGGGATAGACCGGGTAGCAATGGGACAGCGAGATGATCTGCTGCTATAAGCATCGGATGATTGATCAGGCCTAGATTTGGCCCCAGGTCAGCCGGAGTGACATCGATGCTGGATTTATCCATTATCCGCTTCATGATGCGCCAGATGGCAGACTCTCTCCGAAATGTCCTCTCCTTCCCATCTAGGCAATGCGGCCACTGCCAGGATAGTTCATCATCAAAACGGGATAACGCCTGATCTCCAATGATCAGGCGGATTCGTTCATCGATCTCCTCTGCATGGGGATCCTCTGCAATATCGCCTAACGCCGCACAGCAGAGGATCTAAGCTGCCGCAGATGCTCTTGCTGTGATCTCCGTCTGGCCAGAATTCCTCCAGCTCCTCTTCATCCAGAAATGAAGCTGTGAGGTTAGCCTGGGAGTCGATGTCTGAGGGCAATGCCTTGAGCCCCAAATCGGCATACATACAGGTTAAGTGATGGACTTGAGATCTCTTTCCCACTCCGCCCTTGTTATTGAGAAAAAGCTCGTCAGCAATATTGCATCCATTGCTGATCGCATATGATCGCAGCCTATTAATAGGAATAATTTTATTAGCAATCCTGCGAGAAGACCGAGGCGCTTCAGACAAATGCCCAGCACAAAATATACCAGAATAGAGATCACCCCCGAGGCTTACAAGGCCCTTGAGGTGGAGGCTATTTTACAGGAGAAGACATTGAAGCGGCTGGCCTCAGAGCTGATCATGCGGGGCATCTCCAAAGAGGCTCTTGATTTTATCAGAAAGGCGAAAGAGTCTAAGAAGGCCCGCCGGGCTCCGGGCAGCAGCGCCATGGAGGGCGCCATCCAGGAGATCGGAGCCACAGGGATGAGCTTCGACCAGAGCATCCTGGCGAAGATGCACGATGTCGTCCAGGCTGAGGGCTACTCCGGAGGAATGCTATATGCCGCCCAGAACACAGCCTCCATACAAAGAGATGAGCTTCACCGGGTACTGAACATATGCGAGCGCAACGGCCTGACCAACATCCTGGCTGCAGATATCATCCTGAACCTCAACAAGATCGAGTCCGGACTGAGATGAGGATCCAATTGAGAGATTAGAGATGAATAGAGAAATAAATCTTGAGTCCTGCTCTCTGATTGGCAGAGGCATCCTGCGCCGGCATCCCTTCTGCCCATTCACCGGTCAGCAGGCTCCTCCCTTTCAGCTAGGCCCAGGCGGATGAAGATCAATGGCGCCCCCAATGTGACCCAGAGGCCTGCCAGGGTGATCATGATATAATTGATGATCCAACCGACAGCATGCATCTGTGCCTCCCTCAGAGCATGCCAGATCAAGACCACGCCCGCCATTCCTAAAAGATAGCATGCCAGACGCCTGGATAGCCCGTCCACCCTGAATCCTCCCCATCTATTCAGAATGGCATAGCCAGAGGAGACTCCCAGCATCATCCCCGCGGCCAGGAGAGCATCTACTGGACTGAATGGGGCGATGGTCTCTCCCCCTGCTCTCAGGGCATTGGCCTCCCAGGCCGGGGGCACCTGCCAGCCTGCCACACTGGCCCGGCCCAGGAGATAGAGCAGAATGATGGCAAGAGAGGCCAGGAAGGCGAGGGCTATCTGCCCTTTCAGATCCATCCTCCCTATCCTCTCTTCCAAGACAGGCATCGCCCTGATGAACAGGCCCAAGAACACTGCGCCTGCGGCCCAGCCGACAAGCACATCCCCCAGGAGGTGGGCCCCCAGGTATGCTCTGGAGATCCCTATAAAAAGACAGACGCCAGCGGCCAGGGCAACGGCCCATCTCTTGTGGATGAGATGGGCTGTCAGCCCCCAGATGGAGACGGCATTCTGGGCATGGCCGGAGGGCATACCAAAGGAGGGCTGAGTGCTCAACGCCTTGACAGAGGGATCTATCCAGTAGGGGCGTGGGCCGTGCAGGACGACCTTCAGGGCGGCATTCAGGCCGTGGCTTGCGACCAGTATCAGCCCCACTCTGAAACCCCTCGGCGCATCCCAGCACCAGAAGAGAAAGGGCATAAAGAGGAGCATGAACTCCAGTGATCCCAGAAAGGAGGCGAACCTCATCATGGGAATGGCCCATTCATAGCTTTGCAGAAATAAGATTATGGATAGGTCTGTGCTGATCATATGCCTTGCAACCCTTCAGGGAGGGGAGAAAGATAAACTTATCTCTTTTAAAAATCCGGCTGCCTCTCCCAGCCCTCTCCCGGCTCATCCCTCTTCTGGGTGTTGGTCGTCCTCCGCACCGGGATGGATTGAGGGATCGGCCAAATGCTTTGCTATTATGACATTCTGATAGGGATAGGGGATCTCAATTCCCTCTGCATCAAACCTCTTTTTGACTGCCTCCCTTATATCACAACCGGCATCATATGCCACCCCCCGGCTGGGGGCATAGAAGGTCAGGCGCAGGGTCATGGCGAAGTCTCCCAGCTCAGTGAGGCGGACGTTGATGCCCCTCTCCTTCAGCACATTGGGATGGTCCTCGACCACCTCAGTGATGATGCTTCGCGCCTTATCGATATCCGCTGAATAGCTAATTCTGAAGATGACCGGCCAGACCGTCTCGGGATTGTTGATGCTCCAGTTGACGATGAAGTCAGAGCCCATGAGCTTGTTGGGCACAATTATCCTCCTCAGATCCGAGGTGCAGATTATCGTGTGGCGCAGGGTTATATCCTCGATATAGCCGTACTCGCCTTTGAAGTCGACATAGTCGCCGATGCGCACTGGCTTGAAGAGCGCGAGAAAGATCCCGGATATTATATTGGAGAGGGAGTCCTGGGCGGCAAAACCAATGGCCAGGGTTGCCACCCCCGCCCCGGCCAGCATGGCGATGGCAATTCTGTTCAGGGAGGGGATCAGGAGTATGGTCATCAGGATGCCGACGGTGTATATCGCGGCAACGATGAGCCTGCGGGTCAGGGCATGGGAGGTCTCATCGAACTCCTTGCCTATCCGGCTGGACTCCATGATTCTGGGTATATGCTTCTCCAAAAGCTCATTGACCAGCCTGGCGATAATAAAAGTTAATATAATGATTATAGATACGGATATGATGGTCGAGATGAGATATAATATGTTCTCTGCCAGTGCGCCCCCAATGTAACGTATGTATATGTATTTTATTATTGCTATAAGGTCCTCGGCGGGCCCCTGCCCGGTCAGTTGGGCAGAGAATCCGAGTTTATCTGCAATGGGGTTGACCATTAAGTAAATTTTGACATCTGAAATAGATAAAGGTTTGTATCACTCGCATGCAGCCGCCTCTGCCAGCGAGCGTATCGGCACCACATAAGGCCTGTCCATAGCATTCATTATCATGGCCTCTATGCCATAGACCTGGGTGATATTGATCTCATTGAGGAGGGCCTTCGGCGCTCCGGCGGCATAGACCTTGCCATCCTTCAGCATCACCAGCTTATCTGAGAAGCGAGAGGCCAAATTGAGGTCATGGATGGCCATGATGGCAGAGATCCCCTTCTCCTTGACCAGGCTGCTGATGGTCTCCATCACCTCCAATTGATGGAGCATATCCAGGTTGGACGTGGGCTCATCCAGGAGCAGTACAGATGGTTCCTGGGCCAGGGCGCGGGCGATGAGGACCTTCTGCTTCTGGCCACCGGAGAGTTGGGAGAAGTCACGCATGGCCAGCTCCTCAAGGTGCAGCCTCTCCAATACCTCTGCCACTATGTCCAGGTCTTTATCCTGTACCCGCCAGCCGATATGGGGCCTTCTGCCCATGAGGACGGTATCAAAGACTGTTGTGGCCAGGGGGGTGGAGCTGGACTGGGGCACATAACCGACCTGTCTGGCCACCTCCTGGCGGCTCATCCTCTCGATATCCCGGCCATCCATGAGGATGCTTCCCTGGGGCTTGAGGATGCGGACCATGCACTTTAATAGAGTGGTCTTTCCCGAGCCGTTCGGACCCACCAGGCTCATGACCTCTGAATCCTTCACATCGATGTTTATTCCATCCAGTATCCTGCGGCTGTTATAGCCGAATACGAGGTTCTTGACTGCAATTTTCACCAAGGGATATCCTCCTCAGAAGGCTGGCCGGCTGAACAGTGAACTGGTGCGGATCCAGGCCTCATACCAATCTCCGTTCAAGATGAGCCTAGTTAATATGGAGTTCTCTTCTCATGCTATCTATTATGGATAAATAGCTGTTGGTGTATTGGAGGAGATTCGCAAATCCTCCTGGCAGAATGATCATCGGCCGCCTGATTGCAGCAATGAATGGCATCTGGCTGATGCGCCAGGGCGCAGAGGAGAGTTGGGCCTCTCTTTTTTTTTTAAAAAAAAAAATATGCCCAAGATGATCGGGCATCGATTAGCGATAGGGTATGACTGCTCCGTAGACGGTTGTGCCCGGGGGGACATTGATGATCTTGTGCACCCCTCTCTCAAAGTAAATCTCCCTCGGGTAGTTGTTCTCGCCATCGAAGACCCTGATGAGGTGGTTCATGCCGCCCACCACCTTGAACTTGAAGATGCCATCCAGAGGGTCGCCACCAGTTCCTTCTTTGCCGATGAAGACCTCATCTACATAGACGTCATAGCCCTTCATGGTGGTCTGGATGGTCACCGGGGTATCGCCTGTAGAGAGGGCAGGCACGGGGGCTGCAGCAACTGGAGCAGCGTGGGCTGAGCCCGCTGGTTTGGGCTGGGGATATGTTGCTGCGATCTGTTGTTGGCTGGTGGTGCCGCCGGCTGCAGCAGTCTGCTGAGCAGTTGCGCTATAGCTCTGCATGCCGCCGCCTGGGGCGGAAACTCCTGTGGGCATCTGCACTGGCTGTGTCGCCTGTGCCATTTGAGTGGCCTGGGTGGCAGAGGGCAGGGGAGGATTGGTGGATGGCGGCATATCAGCCATCATTGGCGTCTGCTGGGCGGGAGGGGCCTGGCTGATCACATCGATGATGATGGCATTGCTGGGCTGGTTGTTGAGAACGAAGAGGATGATGTGCCTGCCCACCTCATCCGCCCGGAAGTTCAGGCTGTTGTATCCCGGGAAGATGTCAAGGCGCTTGCTGGTGATGTTGAGGGTGTTGTTCTGAAGGATCCAGTAGTAGTCCGCCTGGCCGCCCACAGGGGCAAAGGCGATGAACTCCACCCCGGACCCAGCAGGAACTATGACATATTGGGACCAATCAGCACCTTTACGAATCCAGAGCTCATTTCCCCTATTGGAGGCCACTGCCGACTGATACTGAGCGTATGCGATCTCCTGGCCGCTGCCCAGGTATATCCTGGTGGGAGCAACCTGAGCCACATCGATCCTCACTGGAGTGAAGGTCTTGACCACCGGTATGGTGCTCTCCATATAGAACTCGGAGAAGAAGGTGGTGGCTGCGCTGACATCCTCGAACTCCGGGCCAAACCAATAGCTTTCTCCGCTCATCATGCCATTTGTGCCCAATCCAAAGAGGCTCTTGACGAATTCCTCATCGAAGGCAGTCTGGGTGATCTCCATGGACTGCGATATGGATATATCATATCCTGCTGCCATTCCCAGGCCAGCGGTCAGGGCCAAGAGGCACAGGCATAAGCAATTGAATCTCAACTATCACACCTCAATGATTCTGACAGGAATTGTATCTATTTAGACTTAAGTCTTGTATCGGCCTCATCTGAACATCATGGAAGTGAATATCTCTTCTGTTTAAGCTCAATAGCCATCTTTGCAGCCTTCTGCTTTATCTTCAAAACCTTCTCATCGATGCATTCAGGCCCGTTGCGGTTAATTTTATAGTTACTATTATACTCATACTATCCCTTATTTTTTATATCAAAACATCATTATTTTTACGTTATTTAAATGTTTGTATTTATATAACTAAGTGGTTTATGCCGCGATGTAAACGACGGGTTTGGTCAAGTGCCTGCTGCGTTAACGGCATAATAAGCAGTCTAAGGCTAAATCAATATCCAGCATGGGTTTAATGCGGGGTACGGGATTCGAACCCGTGAACTCCTTCGAGACAGGATCTTAAGTCCTGCGCCTTTGGCCGGCTTGGCAAACCCCGCAACCATTTAAGGCCGCTTATAGTCGGGGATGATGGATAAATAGTTTCCCGAATGCCTTGTGTGCAGTCGCAAATGGCCTTGAAAAAAGATAAATAGCTATTTAAAGGCGAAGAAGAGGCCTTTTGAGCCTCTCTTTGTCGCTATCGCCATCGGAATAGGCTATAAGCCAGAGGCTTGTGGCCCATGCCGTGCTTGCAATCTCTTATTCGCCGTCTTCAGTTGTTGCTGATCGTTCATCTCGTTCATGCCGGAGGCAGAACCTGGGCATTTGCAGCAGCCACAGCCTCACCCTTCACTATCCTCAGGCTGTTGATCAGGTTCATGGTCACATCCTCTGGATAGGTTGAGGTTATGCCTACACGTGTTGTGCCCACGGAGACCGGCCCGCAATCGCACTGCACGCTGTCCAGCCAGTAGACTGCCTCATAACGGTTGAGATCGGCGGGGACCATGGTGTTGAAGGATGCTGGAATGGCACTGATTACATATCCCTCTTTCCCGTCTATGATGATGTCATCCAGACTGGTTACATTATACCCGCTGAATGCAGCGGCCATAATGGAAATTTGCTTTTGGGGCGCAAGTGTTGCATCTACTAATTCATTGAACTGATTTATTATCACATTCGCTCCAGTGGTGTTGTCAGTGGATATCTGCAGGAGGTATATTGTGGCAGATTCCATAACTTGCGGCTTCTGTTCAGTTACCGTATAACCCAGGTTGGTATTCAAATCGAAAGTGATGCCATACGGCCCAAGCTGGCTGCTCTCTGGCGCAGACATGGCCAGAGAGGATAGCATCAGCACCAAAGCAACTGCTAGTACTATTCTCACTCTATTCACCTGACCATCTCTTGCCTTTCATCCTAGAAAAGTCTTGCTTTGATATAGATCTCGTATCAGCCCTCCAAAAGAGCATTAGGATCAAATGAGGGTAATGGGGAAGGGATTCATAATGAGATATGGCTGTGATGAGCCGGGGATCTACACCATCATCCTCTTCCTGGAGAAGGGGAGGAGGATTGGCATCGGATCGCTGGGCACCATCGATTTCGCCCCTGGATACTATGCCTATACCGGCTCTGCCCGGGGGCCGGGGGGATGCAAGAGGGTGGACCGCCATGTAGAGATACTTGAGGGCAGTAGAGCTACCCGCAGATGGCATATCGACTACCTTCTCTGCAAAACTGGTTTGGTTGAGGTGTTCATAACCAGGACAAGCCGGGATCTGGAATGCAGCATAGCGAAGGCCGTAGGAGAGCATCTCAGTCCTGTCGCGGGCTTCGGCTGCAGCGACTGCAACTGCATCAGCCATCTTTATTATGGCGATGATCTGGAGAGGACGAGGGAGGCTGTATCTATCGCCCATTCTCAGGCAGCATCAATGGCTTTGGTGCCCTCGCGAGAATGATCGGGGGAGAGGGCCGATTATAGATTGGATGCAGGTTCTGCCGATATTGATATATCTTCTGTGCTATATGTCAGAAAGTATGCCTGCATCGCCTTTCTCGCTCAAACATCCGAAACGCATTTATAGATCGAAATATAAAAATCGCTCAAAAGGGAAATAATCATAATAAATTAGCCAGGAACGAAGGCCGCGGTCTATTGAAGGGATAGGTCCGGCTGGTGAAGGGAGTAGTTGAATGAGGAGGGGGAGCTCCAGGCTCAGACTACCTCGGGGGAAGCGTAGTCTAAAGGCAAGCCCTGTGCTCATGGGCACCGCCATATTTCTGCTAATTCTAGTCCCGGCTGTATTCTATCTGTTCACCGGAGAGGACTCCCAATCATCCCCTTCATCCTCCGACCAGAATTCAGGGATTGGGCCCTCATCTGCCCAAAGCCGTCCCTCTGAGCCTGTGCTCAGGGTTGCCTCCTCAGATGTATCCCTGCTGGCGGTGGTCAACTCCAGCCCGGATCTCTCTTTGGTCTATCTGGAAAACAACGGCATCACTAAGCTTCATAGAATTAAGGTGAAGGGACGGGACAGATCCCTTGGCACCCTCTCCGAGCTTGACCCTGGGGAGAAGAAGGTCCTGTCAATAGGCGGCAGGGCAGAGAAGGTGGGTGTCTTCGCTCTAGACCCAACCGGCCTGGAGATTCAGGGGCGGGTCCTGTACAACAGCACAGGAGAGGGGCAGAACGAACCAGAGGATGCCCTGAACAAAGAGCCGATAGAAGAGATGGCCTTGCTTCCCATGTCCATTCCTGCAGGAGGAGCTATTCCAGCGGAAGCTCCAGCCCCCGCCCCCCCTGCTGTAGAAGCACCAGTGGCAGAAGAGCCCATCCGCCCGCCAGGCCAGAACTCCAGCTCAGCCTCTCTGTCCCTTAACCTATCAGTCAATAGATCGGCCGGGCTGGCAGGAGAGGCGGTAAGCTTCCAGTGCCTGGCCAGGAACACTGGCAAGGATGAGCTATCCGATGTTCTCATCACCTGTGGGGGCAAGATCGCCTCCACCAGGTTCCTCACACCAGATAAGGAGCTTCAGCTGGATGGAGTTCTGCTGATCGAGAACAACACCAGGCTACTGGCCGAGGCCCGTGCCAAAGATGGCCGGGGCAATATCCATGCCAATAACAGCAGCCTTGATATCCGCATGATCTCCCCGAAGATCGACCTTCTGCTCAGAGCCCCGGAGCTTGTTCACCGAGGGGAGAACGCCTCCATACTGATCCAGATCTCCAACAGCGGGGAAGATAGCCTCACTGACCTCAAGGTGGATGACAGATGGGGGGAGGTGGCCCGGATCCCCGTCCTGGCGGCAGGAGAGGTCAGGACGGTGCATGGGAACAGGACAATTCTGCACACACTGCCCTATGAGGTTGTTGTATCCGCCCAAGACGAGATGGGTGGACAGCTCTATGCCCGCCAGAGCCAGATGATTGCTGTGATGAACTCCTCTCTAGAGATCAAGAGCGAGAGAATGGAGGTGGCCTCATATCCCGGGGAGCCGGCAGAGGTGACCTGGATCCTGAGCAACACCGGCCAGGAGACTCTGTTCGATGTCACTTTGCAGGGGGATGAGACAGACTGCATTCTGCCCGTAATGCTTCCGAATGGATCAGTGCGAATGGCCGCCATCTACAACAAGAATGCCACCACCATGATCAATGTCACCGCCCGGGGGGTAGACAGCCGCGGCTTTGAGACCACCGCCAATGGTAGTGTGTTGCTGAAGAGCATCCAGCCAGGCATCAGCCTGAAGATCATGCCCGAGAGGGTCGAGGCCGTTTCAGGAGATGCAGCCCCCATCAACTGTCTGGTCACCAACTCTGGCCAGGATAGACTGGAGGGCGTGGTCCTCACCCTGGATGGCGCAATGCTCATCTCCCTGGGCGACCTCGAACCGGGAGAGTTCAGAGTGGTGGAGGCAAGCCCGATCATCCAGGAGAATGGAACACTGCAATTTGCTGTGGCAGGAAAGGATTCCCTGGGCAGGACCTGGTCTGACAGAATGGCAGTTGAGGCGAATACAGTCATAACGGCAGTCAAGGTATTTGCCAGTGCTTCGCCTTCTGCACTGGCCCCTGGTGGCACCAGCAACATCACCTGCACTGTGGCCAATACAGGCAGTGTGCCCCTTTATAGCATCTTCGTAATCAGCAAAAATACAGGCCCCTTGGGGAGCATTGACTTCCTCTCTCCCAAGCACCAGAAGACGATCACTGCAAAGAAGACGATCAGCAGTGGAGGAGAAGATACCATAACTGCTGAGGGCTTCACCATGGATAGAGAGTCGGTGCGGGGAGAATACCACCTGAGCCTGGTCCTGATCGAGGGCTCATCTGTTGAAAGCAGCAGCAAAGCACAGGACGATTATCCTGAATACAGCATAAAGATGGTCCGATCAAACATCAGCTATGGGAATCTGAGCCTGCCCTTCAATCTGCCAGAAGAGGAGTCGACCATCACCCAGGTCTCGGGAACGATGGCCAGGGACATCGATCAAACCGCCCGAAGGTCCAACAACGTCGTGGTGGAGGGGGTCTCAAACCTCCTTCGCTATGTGGAAAATCTCCTGGGCCTCTCTGGTGGAGGGGGAGATGATAAGGATTTGAGGGGTGATAAAGGGGCAGAGGATTGTGAGGATTTGAGGGGTGATAAAGGGGCAGGGGATGGTGAGGATTTGGGGGGTGATAAAGGGGCGAGGGATTTTGAGGATTTGAGGGGTGATAGAGGGGCAAGGGATTTTGAGGATTTAAGGGGTGATAGAGGGGCGAGGGATGTTGAGGATTTGAGGGGTGATAAAGGGGCAGAGGATTTTGAGGATTTGAGGGGTGATAAAGGGGCGAGGGATTTTGAGGATTTAAGGGGTGATAGAGGGGCGAGGATGTTGAGGATTTGGGGGGTGATAAAAGGGCAGGGGATGTTGAGGATTTGAGGGGTGATAAAGGGGCAAGGGATGTTGAGGATTTGGGGGGTGATAAAGGGGCAAGGGATGGTGAGGAGGTGGGAGGTATTAAAGAAATGGGAGATGCCAAGGAGGCGAGAGATCATCTTATTGTGGATGATGGAACCTCCAACCTCAGCTCCACCGGCAGGATCGAACCGATCCCAATGCCCTCGATCAAGCCTGAATCCAGGGAAAGGAATCTATCCGGCTCAGAGAACTATGAATTGAGCATTGAGGGAGTGAAGAACTCAGAGCACGGGGTGATTTCTATACTGGATGTTAACGCCCAGCCCCGTCAGCCGGCTGCAGGGGAGGATGTTGTAGTCACAGTCCATATAAAGAGCCAAACTCCAATAGAGGATGCCTCTGTGAAGTACGGCCTCTCTGATTCCCCTCTGACCAGGCAGAGCATGATGAGAGTTAATCGAGTCTACGAGACCGGACTGGCCATTGAGACGGGGGACGAGACAGATGGATACTGGAGCGGCACCATACCGGGCAGAGCAGCGGGCACCTACATGCCACTATCCATCTGGATAACCGATGGATCGAACACGGCGGAAGGCGGGCCCTACCTGATTCACTGGAGCACAGTCAATACTGCTTCCGATGGGAAGAGAGGGGAGAGCACCACGGCTTCTCTGGAAAAGAGGCTATTCATTGAGTCCACATCGGTGAAAGGAGAGGGGGAGGTCTCAATAAAGGACAACTTCAATGGAGCGGCCATGCACTACAACGATAGGATGATGGGCAATGGATCGATATCCATGGAGACCCTGAGAAGCATTGATAGAAGATCATCTATGGACAACTTCACTGAGACCAAGGATCTGGTCTTCACTGGTGGCAGCCTGAAAGGGCACAAGACAGTCGAATCGCCGCGATTCGATGGAGGCATGGGTGCATCGGTCAGCGAGAGGTACAATCTGAGCCATGTGGATCGATCGGAGAGCTCCAGCGTCTCCAGTGCAGGCTATGCCAACAACTCCCTTAACTTCAAGACCGAGCAGGCCTTCAATGGAACATGGAATATTCAGACCAATTACGCCAGGCTATTCAAGAGGGTTAAGGCAGATCAGCAGTACAAAGGCTCCTTCCAGACGGAGAAGGATATACAGTTCCAGGACAACAGGTAGAAGAGGAGATCAGGGCTGATGATCGGGCTGGATGATCTGGCTTGGGTACTGAGGCCGGATGATCGGATCGGATTTTAACCCCGTCTGGCTCTTGCAGCCTCTCTCCAGACCTCGTCGTAGCCGTCCAGAGATTCGATCTGATCGTGAATATCTATGCGGCGCTGAACCTCGGCCGCACGCAGCTTATGCTCCATAAAAAGCCGCATCAGCTCCTGGCTCTCTTCCCGCAGGCTCTCTGCCTCCTGCCAGAAGCTCTCTGCCAGTTTGTCGCTCACCGGCCGGGTCTCCACTGACTTCCGGCGCAGCTCGATCTCCATCTGACGAAGGGCTTCGTACTTCTCCCTCTCTTTCCTGGCCAGAGCCTGGAGATCCGCTACCTCTTCTGCCATATCCTCTATGCTTCTGGCCACCAGATCCTTATCCGAGAACATATCACGCCCCCAGCATCTTCAGAAGGGACATCATCCTGCATTAGGCATCATCCTGCAGAACAGGTCCCCTATTTCATGCATCGCTTAGCCTCTCTTCACCTTGCTGCTCAGCCGGCGAGGATCTCTTCTGCAGGGCCTCAAGCCCCAGGACTACAAGATCCTCGCCGGTCGCGCTCGCCAGATTCTTACCAGCCTCTCGTCTGCAGGGCTTCAGCCTCGGGAATGCTCGCCGCCTCCAGCCCCTTCATAGCCGCTCCCAGACCCTTTGAGAGCTCTGCTAGGCGAGCCGGATCATCATAATGATGAACAGCATTCACTATTGCCCTGGCCATCGCCTCCGGACATTCGGACTTGAATATTCCTGAGCCCACGAAGACCCCGTCAGCCCCAAGCTGCATCATAAGGGCAGCATCGGCGGGGGTAGCCACTCCACCAGCTGCGAAGTTGACCACTGGAAGGCGTTGCATCTGGGCACACTCTCTGACCAGATCCAAATCGGCCTCTATCTCCCTGGCCACCTTCAGCAGCTGAAGATCGTCCATCCCCTTCAGGCTCCTGATCTGACCCAGGATCATCCTCATATGCAAGACCGCCTGGCTTACATCTCCAGTTCCTGCTTCGCCCTTGGTCCTGATCATGGCCGCACCCTCTTTGATCCGCCGGCAGGCCTCACCCAGGTTCCTGGCGCCGCAGACGAAAGGAACATTGAACCTGGCCTTCTCGATATGGAAATCGTCTGCAGGGGTCAAGACCTCTGACTCGTCCACCATATCTACGCCCAAAGCTTCCAGTATCTGGGCCTCGACGAAGTGACCGATCCTGGCCTTTGCCATGACCGGGATGGTCACCGCCTCTATGATCTCCTCTATGATCAGGGGGTCTGCCATCCTGGCCACCCCGCCCATCTTCCTGATATCGGCGGGAACGGCATGCAAAGCCATTACGGCTACAGCACCTGCTTTTTCTGCTATTATGGCCTGTTCAGGAGTTGTGACATCCATGATCACCCCCCCTCTCTGAATCTCAGCGAAACCGCGCTTTAGCAGTTCCGTACCAAATCGAAGATTTTCAAGTTCCATGAATTGCCCCAAATATTCTTAAGGGGATAGCTAAACACCGAGAATAAATAAACTTTGCCCCGACGGACTGCGATATCTCTTGAAAAAATGAGATGAAAAGAGGGGCGGGTCGGGGAGGGAAAAAAGCCATAAAAGATTGAGGAAGAGGGGGACAGACCCCTGCATCCCCGCTTATGGCATATAGTTTTCGTAGATGTATATATCCCAGTCCCCATTGCGATCATCCGCCCAGACTATCCTTGAGCTGCTTATGCGCGGATCTGTCTGATTGCCAGGATCGGTGCAGATGGGCATCTCCTTTTCTGCATTCAGGTCGTAGACATAGATATCCCATTCTCCATTGCGCTTATCCTGCCATACGATGACACCATCCTCGACATCGGGATTGATCTGATCGGCTGAATCAGTGGTTATCTGCATCTCCTTGCTGGTGTTCAGATCGAGGGCATATATATCCCAGTCTCCATTGCGGTTGTCCTGCCAGACCACAGTGCGGCCGTCAGTGGACGGATTGATCTGATCGGCGGGATCGGTCACAATAGGTACTGGATCCTTGTCCTGTCCCTGCTTCCAAAGGAGGATATCCCAGCTTCCAGCCTTATTGTTCTGGAAGACCACATAATCCCCTCCTGCCCGGGCATTGATGCCGCTGGGAGGTGACTTAGGGGCAACTTCCTTCTCATATAGCGGCCGGGAGTAGACCATCCAGCCAAAGTATGTCTTTCTCAAATAGGCCAGATAATTCTCGCTCAGGGAGATGGGGGTGACATTCTCCAGGCCATAGACCAGCTCAGTCGAGTTGTCTATGGATACATCAAACGTCCTGATGCACCAGTAGTCCTCTATCTTATATTGATTATCAGGGTTTCTGGCCACCCAGGCGATGATGCTTCCTTTGATATCCGGATACATATCCTCATAGGGGCTGGCAGCGAGGGGCAGCTCCAGCTCTTGAGCCAGGCTGTAGACGTAGACATCAGGATCACCAGTGCGGTTGTCCATCCAGGCCACATAGTAGCCCACCTGATCGTTTCCGCCCACCACCGGATGGCTTTGGTCTCCGGGGGCCTTGCAGATGACGCTGGTCTGGCCAGCAGCCACTGCCATTGACCTTGGCTTGCCGCTGTAGGTATTGATCCATACCAGCTTCCTGTCCATGCTTGGCTTGGCCTGGCCTGGACCGGCCTGGACCAGCTCATCCTTCCAGCTGGAGAGATCCAGCTTTCTTATGGCTGTATCCTCGCCCGAACCGTCCACATAGGCGATGTAATTGCCCCATACCGCCGGGCTGCTCTGCTCTCCCTCCCGCGGATAGCTCTTGCCCCATTTCTTGTCCCAGAAGTAATAGGAGATATCCCCTGTCGAAGAATCCTGCCAGGCGATGGTGTTTCCAGATATATCCGGATAGAGCTGATCGCCATCCCCAGTGAGCTTGGTCTCAGTTCCATTTATCAGGTCCTTTACATATATATCCCAGTCTCCATTGCGGTTGTCCTGCCAGACCACCAGATCGCCGCTGATGACGGGATACATCTGTTGCCCCGCTCCCTTGTAGATGGGGGTGACCTTGTCCGTGGACAGATCCTTCATATAGATGTCCCAGTTGCCGCTGGAGTTATCCTGCCAGACCACCAGATTCCCGGATATGGAGGGCCATGTCTGATCGCCCTTGCCGGTGGCCACGGCAGACTCGATGCCAGTGGCGATGTTCGTCATATAAATGTCTGAATCTCCGCTCCGGTAGTCGGAGTAGACCACTATATCCCCAGAGCACTTGGGATAGAGCTGGTCGTAATCCCCTTTGGTTATGGGCCTCTCCGAGCGGGTGAAGAAGTCAAAGCCATAGATATTCCAGTTGCCCCTCCGGTTATCGCTCCATACCAGAAGGCTGCCGTTGGTGTTTGGATAGTCTGCCTCCAAGAGAAGAAGGGGATCGGAGTTGATGTACCTCATCTTGATCTGGGAGTGGCCGTCGCTGTTATCCATCCACACTATCCTGTTTCCGCTTATGATCCTGCTGGAGAGGTAGGGTTTGACCTGATATGGATCGCCCTTGCCGTCATTAGGAGTCTGCTGATTGGGAAGAGTGGCAACAGCTACCTCTACCCCCTTTCTCAGGTCGTACAGATAGATATCTGAGTCCCCCTGCCGGACGTCAAGCCAGGCCACATAATTCCCATGGACCACTGGATTACCCTGATGAGCGGGGTTGATCACCACCGCCCTCTCTGTTTTGGTGGTCAGGTCATAGGCATATATATCCCAGTTCCCGTTTCTGCCGTCAGCCCAGACCACAGTGTTGCCTGAGATCCAGGGTTGAGCCTGACGGGCCGGGTTGGTGCAGATGGCGCTCTCCTCGCCTGTGGTGAGGTTGAGCAGATACAGATCCCATTTATCCTCCCCGCTGCGAGAATCGATCCAGACGATTCTGTCTTTATCTATCACCGGGGAGAGCTTCATGGACTGGATAGTGGTGACCTGCCTTTCCTGGCCGGTAGTGATATTATAAAGGTAGATCTGCTCGCTTCCTGAGCGGGAATCGATCCAGATGATGCTGTCGTCATCGATCATCCCGTAGCGGTGGTCGGATTGATCGGTGGTCACCTGCTTTCTCTCTTTTGTCCTCAGATTATAGAGAAATATCTGCAGACTTCCCTGGCTCTGGTCCGTCCAGATCAGGTTATCGTTGCTGATATCAGGGCTGCTATGATCGAAGCTCTCCTTGGTTATCTGCGTCTCCTCATTGGTAGTGGTGTTGAAGAGAAAGACATTGAAGTTGCCGTCCCTGTTGTCTGTCCAGACGATATTGTCCCCGGAGATCGAGGGATTGGTGTGATTGAAGGGACCGCTGGTTATGGATATGTCAGCCATTATCTCGAAGTCGAACATCTGGATGTCCGGATCGATGCTTCCCTTCCGGTAATCAGTCCAGACCACACCCCGTTTGCTGATTGCCGGCTCCATCTTGATGCTGCCTGGTGCAAGAGTGGAATCTGCGCCAGTCTCGATATCATAGAGGTTTATGTCTGTGTGATTGTTGAGATAGGCGATATAGCGGCCGTAGATCTTGGGATCGGTCTGCATGCCGGGTTTGTTTATAGTGCCCTCCTTGCCGGTTGCCAGGTCCTTGAAGGCGATGTTGGACTCGCCGGTGCGGTTGTCTGCCCAGACCACAATATCCCCGCTGACCGATGGGAACGACTGGTCACCGGGGCCGGTAGAGACGGCAGCCTCTTTGCCTGAGGAGATATCATATGAATAGACATCGAAGTCGCCAGAGCGCTTGTCCATCCAGACTATCCGGTCACCGCTGATCCTGGGCCTGATCTGCTCGCCGTTCGCAGAGGATACCACCACCTCATTCCCGGTGGATAGATCCAGGAGGCGTATCTGATAAGTTCCCGTGCGATCGTCTGCCCAGACCACTCTATTGCCGCTGATGTCCGGCTGGGTCTGGTTGCCCTCTGCAGTGGTGACTGCAGACTCAGTCTTATTGATGACGTCATACATATAGATGTCTGCGTTCCCAGAGCGCATATCCTGCCAGACGATGCGCTCGCCGGAGACGGCAGGGCTGATCTGGAAGAAGGGATCGATGCAAACCCATCTCTCCAGGCCGGTCTCCAGATCGTACATGAATATGTCATAATTTCCGCTCCTGTTGTCTGACCAGGCCACAATATGCCCATCCAGTGCAGGCTGCATCTGCTCTCCTGCAATTATGGCTATGGGGCGTTCCTTTCCAAACTCCACCCCGCTGGCCATTCCTGCCAAGAGGAGAGCTATTATCATGATAGAAAGCCTAATCATCCTGTGCATCTCATCACTTCTCACAACTTCTCATCACTTCTCACAACTTCTCATCACTTCTCGCAACTTCTCATCACTTCTCGCAACTTCTCATCACTTCTCGCAACTTCTCGTTACTTCTCATCGCTCTATGATCTTTATTATCCATCATCTGCGATCTATTCTACGATCATCTGCGATCTATTCTACGATCATCTGCGATCTATTCTACGATCTCTTTTCTCGCTTGATGGCCCATGATTTTGGCGAGCCACTATAAGGACTTTTCTCGACGTTTGCCGTGATCAATCCAAGAAGAGTTTAGGTGCGGACCGGACCGGAGCCGGAGTGAGAATGGGCCGGGCTAGCGGATCACAGTTCGGTCCAGGCTCACCAGGAAAAAGCAAGGAGCGGCCAGTCAAGGGTGGGCTTCAATGCGGCCAGATAGCAGTAAATCCCTATGGGATACCTCTTGACCTGGCTCTTGGCAGTGAATGCCATTGCGCTGAGATAGGGATTATCCAGGAGCGTCAGCTTCAGGTTCTGCCCCTGAGACTGTGCGGATCCCCTCAGCGGTATCGCCACAATTCCTGCTCCCTGCCAGTAGAAGAATGCAATGAGCAGGATGAATAGGCAGCTTAAGAGGACAGTGTATCTGGGGCGAACTCATACCTGCAGGAGATCCAGGCCAGTCCGTCCAGGTGCTTGGACCAGTTGATCCTTTTCGTCTCTTCTTCAGGTCTTCATTGAAGCTTGTGGCGCGAAGATCGGCATTTCCGGATAGTTGAGCTCCCTGAAAGCAGAATCATTTTTGAAAGCTGCCCTGCCCAAATCAGCAACGACTTTATATTCCTTTCTGCTAACCCCCTAGACAGACCGGGAGGAACTCAGTTGAAGGCCTATCTCACAATGGATGATGTCAAACTCGATAATAAACGGGTCCTGGTAAGGGTCGACTTCAACTCCCCCATGGACCCGAGCGGAAATATCCTGGATGACAAACGGATCAAGAGCCATTTAGATACTCTGCGCGCCCTGGAGGATTGCCGGGTGGTCCTCATGGCCCATCAGAGCAGGGCAGGAAAGAAGGACTATACCACAATGGAGGCCCATGCCCGCTCTGCTACCAGGCTACTTCGACGCGATGTCACCTATGTTGATGATATCTTCGGCTCTCATGCTCAAAAGGCCATAAAATCCCTCATCCCAGGGGAGGTTCTTCTCCTGGAGAACACCCGCTTTTATGCTGAGGAGAACATGAACCGCACCCCTGCGGATCATGCCAAGAGCCATATGGTAAAGAAGCTGGCTCCTCTTTTCGACCTCTTTATAAACGATGCTTTTGCCGTCTCCCACCGCTCTCATTGCTCTGTGGTCGGCTTCACTGAGGTCCTGCCCAGCATTGCCGGCCTTCTTATGGACAGGGAGATCACAGCACTGGATAGAGGCCTGAAGGGCGATGAGCATCCTGCAGTCTATTCCCTGGGTGGGACCAAGGTAGACGACTCCATCAAGGTGATAGAGCATGTTCTGCAACGGGGTGGGGCGGACAAGATTCTGACCTCTGGTGTGGTGGCAACGGTCTTCATGATGGCGGCAGGAATCGATGTTGGAGAAGCCAATCGCAAGTTCGTCGAGGATCAGGAGTATCTGGAGCAGATACCCTTGGCCACAAGGCTGCTGGCAGATTATCCGGACAAGATCTCAATTCCGCTGGACGTGGCTCTGAACAAGGATGGAAAGAGGGTAGAGGTTGCCGTCACTGCTATCCCCAAAGATCTTCCCATAGCTGATATCGGTCTGGAGACGATAGTGGATTATTCCAAAGAGCTGAAGGATGCCCGGATTACAGTGATGAACGGGCCGGCAGGGGTGTTCGAGCAGGATAAGTTCCGGCTGGGCACATCTGAGCTGCTGAAGGCTGCAGCCGAGTCTGGCTACTCCATAGCCGGTGGAGGGCATAGCGTGGCCGCCATAGATCAGCTGGGTCTGGAGTCAAAATTCTCCCATGTGAGCATGGGCGGCGGAGCGAGCATAACCTATCTCTCAGGGGAGCCCCTGCCGGGGATCGAGGCCCTGAAAAGCTCCGCCCGGAGGATGCGCAAGGCTTAAAAAGCTCATTCAAGGCAGCTGCCCAGCCGCCATCTCCCTGCATCTTTGCAGGAGGGCGCCGGGTCTCCTTGGGCATCAAAAGAGGCGGCAGAGCTGTGCCCCCCGCCGTCCCCATCATGATCTCTGCCGATCTCGCCCATCATCTGGTTGAGGTTCAGGCCCGCTTTGACTGCTTTGCGGCTGGACCGGGCGCTTATCCTGACCCGGCCACTATGCCTTCCGGCAACAAAGGCCACATCCGCTCCCAGATCGATCAGCGCAGATGCTGCTGAGCCCTCAAATGAGTTCGCCCTGGAGGAGGCAATCAGCCATTCTCCCTGCCGTTCGATCTTTGCCCTCGAGGCGGCCTTGAGCACAGCTATCCTCTGGGAGATGTCCGGGGCAATGGATAGGGCCTGCAATGCCTCATCATAATCAAACCCTCCCGCCTCCAAGAGCTCTGAAGCGGCCTGAAACGATTCCGCGCTGGCCCGTTTGAACCTCCCTGTATCCGAGATGATCCCTACCAGGAGTCCCAGGGCCATCTCCCTGCTCGGTTTTCGCCCATTATCCTTCAGGATCTTCCAGACGATCTCTGCAGTTGATTTGGCCGGCCTTTGGATATAGAACTCCGCACCCTCCAGGAGTCCTTCGTCCTGGTGATGGTCTACAAGGCCGTATCTGGAAAGGGAGATTCTTCCCAATTGCAGATGGATGGAGGTGTCCACCACCACAATCAGATCCCAATCCTCTGCCACAGGGTCGATCAGGACATCTGCTCCGATGGTATCTGACAGCTTCTTGCCGGTGCGGCTCAGGCCATCCGCCGCTCCTACAGCCCCGCCGAAGGCTTCAGCCAGGGCAAAGGCGCTCCCTATGGCGTCCGGATCGGCGTTGCGGTGGCACAGGTACAGGACATTCTTGTATCTGCTGATGATGGAGCCGAACTCAGCCTCCGAGATGAGCATGAGGAGTCGAGATCTTTGGCAATTGATATATCTTGCCTTGATATCCTTGGAGCAGCCAGCCTCCCCCACAGCCTCCCTGTTGTTCCTCTGAACCGGCTCGTATTCAGAGGCACCGGCTCAAAATCAGGGGTAACGGCTTAAATCGGAAGGATCGGCCATCCCGGAGATGTGAATGGGCTGTCAATGCCCGCCCGTGGCAGGAGCATTATCCGCCAGGAGCTTCTCGCAGCGCTCCACTATCCTCCTCACTATGTCCATATCGTAGGGCTGGTGGACGGGCACCTGGATCTCCGCCTCCATCTGGGCAGAGCTGGGCGCTGCTCTCAGCCCCCCCTCCTGAACATCCAAACGGAGATCGCGGGCGATATCCTCGATCATGGGGGTGAGGGGCTTGATTGCTCCTGCTCTCTTCGCCCTTTTGCGGAGCTTTTTCAGGAGGCGGTCGACCTCTGCTGCCAGGGGCTCCACATCGCCTGCCCCTGCCGCCTGGGCGATCAGCTCGGCGCTCTCTTTGAGCTGGGAGAGGGTGCGAACTTTGGCCTCTATCACATCTCCGGAGTAGTTCTCCCTCACCCTCTCCAGGTAGCCGGGGGCAATGACCAGAAGGTCGATCTCCTGCAGCCGGGAGAGGTCCTCCTCCCCGGGATTGTAGGGGTTGAGCACTAGATGATCCAGACCCAATCGCACAGCCAGGCTCCTGTACATCGGGCTGACCCCCACCAGCTTTCTGTTCTGCAGAAGGGCTTTTCTCACCGTCTGGGGATTGGAGGAGGCGATGCCGAAGTAGTCGGCAAACCCAGGTGTGGTGGTCAGAAGCTTGGTCCGGCTGTGCTTGACGGCATTGATCAGGCCCCTCTTCTCCAGTTCCCTCACATGCTCATAGCTCTTGTTTCCCCTGACCTGGACCAGCTCGCTCTGTTTGATGGGCTGCTTGTAGGCGATGATGGCCAGGGTTCTGATCAGGGGGGCCTCTATCTCCCGGGGGGCGAAGGAGAGAACCCGTCTGGCCAGAAGGGGTCGAACCTGCATGGAATAGCCCTCTCCTATGCTCCTGATCTCTATTCCCGCGTTTCGGCTGGCATACTCCTGCGCCAGGTCGCCGGCCGCTTGTTCGACCATCTGCAGTGACAGGCCGGAGATCTCAGCCAGCTCTCTAGAAGTGAGCATTCTGCCGGCGGCGAAGAGGGCGGCTTCGATAACTGCTTTGGCGCTGGAGTCCATCATCAGATCTACCTGAGGGATGATCTCTTCCCGAGGGATTTAAGTTTTAGCCAGAGCATACAGCCAAAGGTCTGCTTCTGGGAACTTAAAGCGAATTGTTTTTATGTGATCAGAGACTATTATCATAATCAGGAGAGTTGGCGGAGTGATGTGAGATGAATAAGATAAATCCGGCCTGGTTCTGCCGGTTTGCGCTTTCAATCCTGATCTTTTTTTCAGTATCATGCGCCTTTGCCGAGGATTATCCCGATTTTGTGGGATATGTGAACGATTATGCCCATCTGCTCTCAGCGCCACAGGCATCGAGCCTGAACCAGGAGCTGAGGGACTTTGACAATCGAAGCACCATCGAGCTGGCAGTGGTGACAGTAAACTCCATAGGGAGAGAGGACCCTCAGGGCTATGCCACCTATCTGGCCAACCTCTGGGGGATTGGTAAGAGGGGCAAGGATAACGGTATCATCTTTCTTGTGGCCATGCAGTCCCATGATATCTGGATTGAGACCGGCCAGGGGCTCTCCGGAGATATATCCAGCCGCCAGGTGCAGCAGATAGTGGATGAGATCATCATACCGGAATTCCGTGCTGGAAGGCCCGATCAGGGGATAATCAAGGGAACAAGAGCGATAATCGATCATTTTGATGGGCAGTCTCCGGTTCAAGGGGCAGGAGCCCCCGCGCCGGCTGCGCCGTCAAGATCATCTGCACCATCATCTCAAAGCCAGAGGGGGAAGGATGGTATTTTGATCTGGGTTGGAGCCGCCTTTGCAGCACTCATTGCTCTCTCCAGGGCATTCTTCGACATAATAAATCCCCGGAGTGCCCAGGCGGGGAAGAATAAAACGAAGCTCGAGGGGATCAGAAGAGATCTGGATATGATGGTGGAGGATTCTACTGCTGCCATTGAGGCACTGAAAGAGCTCAGGGCCAATTATGTTCCGTCGGTCTGGAAACCAGCAGAGGATGCCTTCAGCATTGTAGATCTGAACAGGCTGGAGCTGGAATATATCAGAGCAGTGAAGGCCTCCAAGAGGGGCTGGATCAATGCCCCTGCTGCCCAGCAACTGATAGATGGCCTGGAAAGCAGCTCCAGGATCGCCAGCAAGAACATCTCCCTTCCCATGGAGAGGCTGGCTGATGTGAAGAAGTCTCAGAACGAATATCAGTCGCGCTTGGCAGGGCTTGGCCTGGCATTCAAGCAGGCAGAAAACGAGGTTGCAGGCGCGCAGATATCCATGACCACGATGATGGAGCTGGAGAAGGCAAAACAGCTTTTCCGCGAGGCAAAGGACATGGCCGGCGAGAGCCCGGATGCAGTCGACTGGATAGCTCTCCAGGAGAGGATTCAGAAGGCAGAGGAGGCAGTCGGCCAGGTCAGTCAAATGGCAGCCAGAGATAAATCAATAGCTGCAAAGATCCAGGGCCAGGACCCGGAGGAGATGCTGGCGAGGATGAAAGAGTCTTTGGAGGCTGCGGAAGAGAGGTTTGGAACCTCCTATTCTGCCCAGCCTGACCTGGAGGCGAGCAGGGCAGAGTATGAGAGGGCACAGCAGTACCGCTCGGGAAAGATCAATAACATCGATTTGTATATCATCTTGGAGTCTGTCAACAGGCATATCGAGCACGGACGTCAGAGCCATCAGAGGGAGATGGAAATTGGCCGCCAAAGGATAGAGGAGATGAAAGCAAGAGTGCGGGCTACATCTGTGCGCCACGGCGGTTTTGGCAGCTCGGGATCAGGTAGCTTTGGCGGCGGCAGCATGGGAGGAGGCAGCAGCGGGGGAGGCAAGTGGTAAAACCTCCATCTTTATTATGGACAGTATTGGGAGATATCATCCATCGCAGATTGCATAGAGACGTTCACAGATAGATCTGCCCCGCAGCTAGAATTGATCATGAACTACATATAGCAGGCCAAATATAGTCTGCCGGGAGGGATTTTAATTAAAATTACTCTGTTAATTCCGCTGTTAGTCCTTTTTTTGGGTGGACTGATCTGCGATGGAGCTGATCAATCTCAATCTCAAGATAACTCCTCGGATCTGCTGCCCAAAGGGAATGATGCCGAGATTCTCTTCAGCATCTCAGAAGAGAATAGACTGAAGCTGCAGGAGGGCTATGAGCTGGCGGTCAAGTCGGCTGATATTGATGGGAATAAGCTTTATTCTGAGCTTTATAAGAATGGACGGATGATAGATTCCAGGATAATCATACCCTCTAATGATATCTCTGATACATTTGTCCATCCCCGGCCAGAGACTGGGGATGGGCACAAGATAGCAGTACACCTCAAGAACGTTTTCCGCGGGGTCGTATACGACATTGTCACAATCGATGGGGTCTATCAGACTTCAAAGATCCATCCTCATCGCATTCAGTTGAATGAATCTGACCTGAAGACTATCGCTTCTGGAATGCCCTTAGAGCTGGAAGAGGGCTATGACCTCGTACTCCATTCAGTGGATATCGATGGAAATAAGGCTCGTCTCGATCTCAGAAAGGGGGAGGAAGTCATTGATTCCCAGTTAATCCTTCCTGCCAACCAGATATATGATACGTTCCTCTATTCACGCCCGGGAACATCGCAGGAGATAAGAGTTCACTTTAAGAATATTCTCCGAGTTCCAGATCTTACCCTCATCACAATCGACAGGATCTGGCAGAATTCTGAAAAGGATCCCGATCTGGAGCTGATCGATGACTCTCAGCCTTTGATTGTGACTTCTGGGTATAATCTAACGCTGGAAGAAGGCTATGAGCTGGCAGTCCGATCTGTTGACATAGATGGGAATAGAGTACACCTGGAGCTCTCAAAGGACGGAGATGTAATCGACTCTCAGATAATCATACCCTCTAATGAGGTTGATGATATCTTTGAATATATCAAACTGGGAACATCGCACTCGATAAAGCTTCATTTCAAGAATGCTTTTCGGGGCGCGAATGAGAATCTGGTCACAATTGACCGGATCTGGCAGAATTCAGAAGAAGATCCTTATCAGGTGCTGATAAATCGCTCTGAATCCCTGACAATGACTGTCGGAGTGCCTCTGATGCTGGATGAAGGATATGAGTTGACTGTCCATTCGATAGATATCGATGGGGATAAAGCATACCTGGAGCTTTCCAAGGATGGAGAAGTGGTCGGCTCTCAGGCTATCATACTCGCTAACAGAGTTGATGATACCTTCATTTACTCTAAGCCGGGAACATCACAGGAGATAAGGGTTCACTTCAAGAATACCTTTCGGGGGGTGAATAAGAATCTGGTCACTATCGATCATATCTGGCAGAACTCAGAAAAAAATTCCGATCTTGTCCTGATAAATGACTCCCGATCATTGACGATAACCACCGAGATGCCTCTTTCGCTGGATGAGGGATATGAGCTGACTGCTCAGTCCATAGACATATATGGGAATAAAACATATCTGGAGCTTTCCAAAGATGGAGAAGTGGTCAGCTCTCAAGTTGTCATACCTGCCAATGAGGTTGATGATACCTTCATTTACTCTAAGCCGGGAACATCACAGGAGATAAGGGTTCACTTCAAGAATGCCTTTCGGGGGGCGAATAAGAATCTGGCCACTATCGATCATATCTGGCAGAACTCAGAAAAAAATCCCAATCTTATCCTGATAAATGACTCCCGATCATTGACGATAACCACTGAGATGCCTCTTTCGCTGGATGAGGGATATGAGCTGACTGCTCAGTCCGTAGACATAGATGGGAATAAAACATACCTGGAGCTTTCCAAAGATGGAGAGGTGATCGCCTCTAAGGTGATAATATCAGCCAATGAAGTTGCAGATACATTCGTCTACATCGAGCCGGGAACCCAGAAAGAATTGATCGTCCACTTCAAAAATGCTTTCCGGGGCGCGGAGGGGGGCTTTGCAACCATCGACCGCATATCTCAATAAGAATGAATTGATGTAGGGATAGGCTTCCGCCTTACTTCCACAGTCATTTTTTTTGGCGTTCTCCTCTTTCCCAGATGATCTGGTGGGTATAAAGCAGCAGCTATGGACGCCTTCTCACAAACAGCTCCCCGAAGATCTCCTCCTGCTCCAGCCAGACCTGCTTTCTCTGCGCCATGAAGAGCAGCGAGACATAGTTGGTCACCCCATCCTCATTCAGTTCCTCTCTGCGGTTGATATCCTGGAAGGTGACGGTCTTGCTCCCCATGAACATATCATCCAGTATGGGCCCCAAAGCCTTGATCCTCTCCTCGATGCCCTCATCGTGGGAGAGGTCCAACACCTTCTCATCAAGTGTAGGCCAGCGGTCTCTCATGGCCTTTCTCCGGCCCACCATCTCCGCCTTCTTCAGCTCCGAGATAAGCTCATCCAAGGTTACGGGCCTCTTGGAGCGTCTTCTCACCGGCGGATGGGGCAGAGTGCTCTCCCTCTCCTCCTCCCAGGCCTCCTCTTCCTCTCCCCCCATCTCCTCGATCTCATGGGCGGGCTCCTCATTCCGCTCCTCCTTCTGCCCCTCCATGGAGTCGGACTTCATCCTCAGGAGGATGCTGGCATAAAGCAGCGTCCTGGCCGGTATCCTCAGATCCCTCTTCTCCAGGGAATCGATGTACTGCAAAAACTTCTCTGTGGTCCGGGCAATATCGATATCCCAGGGATCGATATCCCCTCTTCGGGCCAGTTCCACCAAGACCTCTGCCGGCTCGCCGAACTCAAAGCCTCCGGGATTGGCTCCCAGGCCGGGGATGAATGAATCTTCAGACAAAGTCCTACCTCAACCGCCTCAACCATCTCTGCTGGTGCATATGCCGGTCACCGTGGTGATATTGTTCTCCTGCATTGTCACTCCCAGGGTGTACTTGGACTGGAGTATCATCGGCTTTCTCAGGGATACCACAATGAACTGGGCCTGGGCAGAGATCTTCTTGATCAGCCTTGCCACCCTCTCCACATTGGCCCCGTCCAGGAACATATCGATCTCGTCCATGGCATAGAAGGGAGCAGGCCGGAACATCTGGATGGAGAAGATGAAGGAGAGGGCAGTCAGGCTCTTCTCCCCCCCGGACATGGCCTCCAGGCGGTGGAAGGGCTTTCCCGCCGGCCGGGCCTTGATGCTCATCCCCCCGCTCAGAGGGTCCTCCGGGCTCTCCAGGATCAGCTCTCCCTCGCCCCGGGAGAGCTCCTGGAATATATCCTTGAAATTCTTATTGATTGCAGTGAAGCTGGACAGGAACGCCTCTTTCTTCATCTGGTCGTACCTGTCCAGCTTGTCGATGATCGCTTCCCTCTCCTCCCTCAGAGTGGTCCTCCTCAGGGCCAGGAAGTCGTAGCGGGTCTGGACATGATCGTACTCATCGATGGCCAGCATGTTCACCGGCTCCAGATCTCTCATGAACTGGGTCAGAGCTCGGATCTTCTCGGCGACTGTGCTGCTCTCCGGCGGCTCCTGGGCTGAGTCGACGCCGCTCTCTTCGATCTCTGTGCGCAGGCCATCCACCTTCAGCTGAATGGCATCACGGGCGGAGAGGCCAGCATCCAGGCGGGCCTGGATCCGATCCATCTCCCGTTCCATCTTATCGATCGCTCGCTGCATGGTGATGGTCTTCTCTAAAAGCTCGACTCTCACCCCTTTCAGGCCATGCAGCTCATGCTCGATCTCCGCCTCGCGGAATTTCATCTCCTCCAGTTCCTGGTTCAGGCTCTGGATGCGGGCGGATGCCGCCTCCTTCTGCTCTGCTGCCTCCGCCTTCTCCGCCTCCAGTTGCTCTCTTCTGGAGGTGATCTCCTCTCTCCTCTCGATTACTCCCTCTGACCGGATCCTGTCCTTGAGGATCTCGGCATCGATCTCTGCTATTCTGTCCTGAAGCCTTCTTATCTCTGATTTAGCCTCATCTGCCCTGCGATTCAGCTCGGGGATGGATGAGCCTGAAAGGCCAGACTCTATCCGGTCGATGCTCTCATTCGTGCTGGTTAAGATCTCCTCAGATGCTCGAACCTCCCCCTCCAGGGCATCCAGCCTTCCTTTGCAACTGAAAAATTCTCTCTCCATCTGCACAAGCCGCTCGCGCTTCTCTGCAATGCCCTTCTCCAGACGGGGCCTTGCCTCCGCCATCTCATCCGCCTGGAAGGTCTTCTTGGAGATGGCCCGGTTCAGCTCCTCCACCTCCCGGGTTAAGTGGGAGATCTGCCCCTCGATCCTGTCCAGCCTCTCGATAAGCTTCCCCCGCTCAGCATCAGCGCCGGAGATCCTCTCTGAGAGCTCCAGCAGCTTCTTTCCCTCCTCTGCTGCGAACTTCATCCTGGCCCTGTAGTGTCCTCCAGTCATAGCTCCTGACCT